>DGXB01000069.1:9733-63554 GCA_002396205.1 Bacteroidales bacterium UBA4243 | reverse complement strand
ACAAGGTAGTTGTCGGGATAGATGACACCGTAGTTGTTGTCGTAGCTCTGGCTGATGACAAGGTCAGCGGAGGAGTTGTGACCATAACCGGTACCCAACGTGGTGCTGCCAAGATGCCAGCCGTAGCCGCTCGGGTTACCGCCATCAATAGTCGTCCAACCGGCAGGCAGACCGGCATCGAAGTTCTCGCTGAAGGTGCTAGCGTCACCACCAGGACCGGGTTGCGGGCCAGGAGCAGCGCCCTGAGGATCCCACATGGCCCAGCCAGTGCTGGAGACATACAGGTTGTTCACACCGTAGATGATCTCGGTCATCACATAACGCAGGTCAGTGGCGGCCCAGATGCTCACGCTGTCTTCGATAGGCTCGTAGCCCTCGAAGGTGATTTCCACCTTGTATTCGCCCTTGCGGAACGATTCGAAGGCATAGAAGCCAGTCTCATCAAGGACAAGCTCGTAGCCACCATAGTTGGCTTGCTCGCCTTCGTTGTAGTTGGTGAAGGTCACTTGGACGCCCTCTGGGCTGTCGGCGCTGTTGAGCAGCACGTTGATGGTCACATCGTCAGCAGCAAGGTACATGTCCTTATCGAGGCAGTTCGACCAGATGGTCTCGCTCTCGCGAGGCTCGGCCAGCTCGTTGAGGTTGCCAGTGCCAGGCTCGGGAGTCGGGCCAACGCCACCGCTTCTCAGCTCGTAGATGCCGATGAGGTTCGGGTCTTGTTGCATGTCGCCGAAGAAGGCCATCATGCCGTTGTAGTTGGCAACATGGCAGCCGCCAGACGTACCAGACGCACCAGGCAGGCTGTTGAAGTTGAACACAGAACCACCAAGCGTGTTGGTCGTGATATTGTAGTCATACACGCCGTTGTCGCCGTTGTTGAAGCAGAACACGTGCTCTTCGTTGTTCTCATCCTTGTAGTAGGCAAGGTCGGATGCGCTGGTCGGAGTAGGACCAGTGGTGACGACGGCACCGGTGTAGTCGATAAGCGTCAGGTTGCCGCTCCAGTTGCCAATGACCCAGAAGCCGTTGCGCTGCGGGTCGTAGGTGATGCCACGCATGGCACCGTAAGGAGTGGTGAAGGAACTGACCAAAGTATGGCTGTTCAGGTCGATGCAGTAGACAGTGTTGGTGCAGGCAACGCCGTAGACGTGCTGACCATCGTAGGTCATGCCACGGAGCGTGCCGCAGCCAGGAATCTCGAAGCCTTCGATCATGTTGCCCTGCATGTCATACTTGTAGAAGTTATGAGCGGCAGAGGCATAGCCCCAGTTGGAGGTGTAGATGTACTGACCGTCAGTGACCACGCCGTATTGGGCAGCCTCAGGAGCGGTGAAGGTCGTGATCAGATCCCAAGGAGCGCGGATACCTTCAGAACCAGCGACCGGGTTAGGATCGTTGTCGGCAGTGGCGCTGCGGGTGACGTTTTGAGGAGCGGCCCAGCTGATCTCGCTTTCGGTGAGTTGGCCACGGTTGCCTTGATACACGGCACCAACGCCCCACTTGTAGACACCAGCCGGCAGGTCGGCCCACTCAACGTCGATATAGACGGTGTCGTAAGGCCAGCTCGTAGCCAGCAGCACGGTGTTCTCAGCGGTGTAAGGACCATCGTTGTAGCAGTTCGTGCGATAGATGTTGTAGTGGTGCAGGACGCGGCTGTTGTTCGCAGTGCGCACGCTACCAACGGTGTTCGGGTTGACGCAGGTCGTAGTCACAACCTCCTGACCCTTCACAGGCATCACGGGAGCGCCCTTGGCCACGACGGGAACGTCGATGGCGGGCATGTGAGCGTTGTCGCTGGCATAGCTGTAGAAGCCACGGCCCGAGCGGTCGGCGAAGTATTGACGCATGGTCCAGGTGCCATAGGTCTGGTGCTCCCAGCCGTAACCGGCTTCGACACCAGCGCTCCACCACGTGCCTTCCTCAATGAGGCTGACATCGGTGCAACCGGCAGGCCAGCTGCTCACGGTCGTGTTGGCCGTCCAAACCACCCAGAGGACGTCGCTACCCGTCACTTGGACAGGAGTGGTCAGGTCGAAGTCGACCCAAGCGTTCTGGTTGCTCGGAACGTCGACGGTGATGGTGCTGATGGCAGTACCGGCCATAGGCTCGGCGCCGCCTTGGTAGATAGTGCAGGTGTAATTGCCGCCAACAGCCATGTATTGGTTGTCGGAGAACAAGGAGACCTTGGTCATCGTGAAGCCGGCATAGGCGCCGATCACGCTGACGGGATACTGGTAGGCCCAGCGGCTCGTACCGACGTTGCTACCCACGGCGTTGTTGAAGTCGCCTTCGGCATAGGTATGCCAGCCAGCCTGAGCAGGTTGAGGCGGTTCGGGACGCTTGTAGAAGGTGATGTAGTCAACGTAGAAGCGGTCATCGTTGGCATTGACGCTGCCGTCCTTGGTGTATTGCCATTGGAAGGTGTGCGTACCAGCGGTGATGTCGAAGGTCTTCTCGGCCCAGTTGCTGACACCAGTGTATTGGGCCTTCTGGACACCGTCGATGTAGAAGTAACCGTAATCCCAGTTCTGCTCGCTGCTGATCTTGCCGAAGTAGCTCATCACGCCGTCGGCAGGGATTTCAACCGTCACAGTCATGTTGCTGGTGACGCTGGCCACGCCGGCGCCGCCGCTCATCATGCAGTAGGTGCCTTCATACGGGGCAGTGGTCGTGATGCTCCACGGATAGCTGCCGTCCACTTGCCAATCGAACATGCTGAAGTCGCCGGTCTCGAAGTCCTCGATGATCTCTTCACCGGGCAGGCCGCAGCCCCAGTAGACCTTCACATACGGGCTGTGAGGATCCAGGCTGTCGGGATAATACTCGGCGATGACGGTGCAAGGAGCGTCGAAGTTCTCGTCAAGCACGTAGTCGACCGGGCTGGTCGTCACGTTGTAGGTGATGCCGATCGGGTTGCCCTGGACGGGTTCGTAGATGGTCTGGTAGCCTTCGCAGGCAGCCGAACCGTTATAGGAACCAGCATACACAGCGCCGCTGTAGTAACCTTGGGCGTTGGTCTGGAAGTTGTAGGTGTGCGAAACACCGAACTCGTCTTGGCCGACCATGGTGACGGTGGCGCCGGCGATGCCGGTCGTGCCGTCCATTTCATAGACGTGGCCGTTGACGTTGCCGCGGCCAGAGACCTTCACGACAACAGTGTTCGAAGGAGCGCTCTCGCCCTCATCGTACACGGCGGTCACATAGTAGGTGTAACCCGTCATGTTGTACGGCAGAGGACCGTCGGTATAGGTGGTGTTGCTGATGTTGTTCACCGTGGTGTGGCCGATGCACACGAAGTCACTGGCGGCGTTGTCCTTACGATAGACGTTGTACATACGGTAGGTACGGTCGACGACGGCGGTCCAGTTGAGGACGATCTGCTCGTCGTTGAACACGGTCTCGTCAACAGCGGTGAGGTTCTGCGGCACTCTGAGGTGCGTGGTGAAGCCCCAGATCGGGCTGCTCACGCCATCCGGGCAAGCGTCGTTGTTGAACTCAACGTGCCAGAAGTAGTTGGTGTTGTTCCAGAGGTTGCGCACCGTGTAGCTGTTGGCCAGCTCAGTGGTGAAGCTGCCGTCCTCAGGATACATGATGGTCTGCGGATGGCCGGGTTCCGGGTGATAGGTGCTGCCGAAGATCAGGCGCCAACCAGTGGCGTAAGGAGGCAGCTGCCAACGCAGCGTGACGCTGGTGGGATCGAGGTCGTCCTCGTCGTCAGCGGGCTGCGGGTTGAAAGCGAAGCCTTCAACAGCCGGGCAAGGCATCTCGTGGGCGTTGATCGTCACCTCGAAGTCAGGATCGGTCGAAGAGGCCACGAGGTAGTAGGTACCAGCCTCGATAGCGGCATTGGCGATCTCGGGACCGTAGGCGATGCCTTCGGGGATAGCGGGAGTGTCGCCACCAGTGGGAACATTGATGTTGATGTCGTCGATAGCGGTGCAATAGCCATAACCGTCATAGCTGATGAAGGCAATGTAATAAGTGCCATTCAAGCTGCTCAGGTCAATATTAACAGTTTGCCAGTTTTCGCTTTGCAGTTCGTTGGCATTCGAGAAAATCGTCCAAGGACCATTGAGAGAAGTGCCATAGGCAACTGAGAGGTCGTTTTGGTCGCCAGACCATGAAGGTGTGGCATAAGCAAAACTCATGCTACCAGCGCCATTAAACTCGATGGCAGGAGAAACGAAATAATCATTGGCGTATTCACCGTTTCCATCAATGTAAAGAGAATAGGTGCCATTGTAGGCAGGAGCGGAGCCCCAGTAGTCTTCAGTATCAACATACCAATCGTTGTATACGCTACCATCAGACCAACCCGCAGGCGGGAAGTTACCGTCCTCAAAGTCAACAAGGTCGCGACCCATCACGCGGCTGCCGTCGGCCTTCATGATGATGTTGGCGCGGCTGGTGCTGGTGTAGCCATTGTAAGCCGTGGTGGTCATGTCGAAGGGGCCGTAGCCAGTGCCTTGGCTGTCGGTGTAGTAGTACATGCTGGAGGTGAAGTCCTGCGTAGCCGTCTGCCAGTTAACGCCAGAGGCCCAGGCACCGTTGTTACGCTGCACAGAGATCAGCACGTTGCTGTGGCCGTCCCAGGCGAAGGTGCCTTGGTTGAAGACGAACTCGTTCCAACCCACGGTGGGAGTCATGTTGCCTTCATACACCTTGTTCATGCCGTTGGTCAGCATGGAGGTCGACGTCATGGCCGTCTCTTCCACGTTGGCCATCCAGATGGTGATGTTGCTCTGCAGGTTGCCGTTGGTGGCCGTGCAGTACCAGCTGAGGCTGGTCATGTTGGCGCGGGTCACACCGGCTTCATCAAGCTCGGCAGCGGTAAAGAGCTGCTGGCTGAGGCTGTAGTTGTAGAAGCAGTAGAAGGGGAAGTAGCCGGAGGTGCCGGTGCCTTCGCCGATCTGGACCTCAAACGGGGCAGCGGCAGCACCGCCAGCACCGACGCTCGGGCCAGTGTAGTAGTTGTGGGCCATGGGGCCGCCTTCGCCGTAGAAGTCCTCGGTGTAGAGGGCCACCTTACCGTCGGCGCCGGCGCTGACGTAAGCGTCGAGCATGACGTCTTCGGTGAAGTTCATCTTATACACAGCGTCCACGCCTTCCGGGATCTCCGGGAAGGGCAGCGTGTAGTCGTTGTGCAGGATGGTGGGCGTCAGGTTAGCCGGGATGCCGACATAGCTGAAGGTGTGGTTCACGTCGCCGAAGTTGTGGTTCTTCTCAACCACATCCGGAATCTCAGGCTCATACATCTCGACCACGATGGGCCAAACGTGAGCGGCGCGGTCGCCTTCGGTGATGGCCACAAACTGGCGCTCGATGAGGCCAGGAGTCGTGGCGTTGGTACCGATGGTCATGTTGACTTCGTCGGTGCGGGTCACTTGGAAGGGCAGTTCTTCGCCTTCAACAGTGAACATGCCGTCGCTCGGGGTGAAGTCGAGGTGGGTCACCGTGTAGGTGGGGCCTTCGCTGTACATGGTGAACGCGAAGGGTTCCATCCAGGCGTTGATCGGGCGCACGCCGAGGTTGAGGCTGTCGATGATTTCTTCCTCATCGGCATTCACATACTTCACGTGCAGCTTGTCCTCGAAGCCGCCGCCACCAGGAGTGGTGATGGTGAGCTGGAGCTGGTTCTTCTCGGTCATCGTGGTACCACTGTAGCTCGTGGGGTTCAGAGCATCGTAGTTGGTGCCGTCGCTATAGATACGGATGGAGCAGTTGCCACCAGGCGTGAACACGAACTTGCTGATGCTGCTGACATAGTTACCCGTGTTGTCGTCCACGATAAGGGCGAGGTTGTCCGTGCCGTTATAGACGAACGGGGTGCTCAAGTTGACGACGGTCCAATCACCAGCGGTGTAAGTCACATTACCAGAATAGACCAGGTCGGCAGCCGTAGGAACGATCCAATCGGTGGAGCCGTTGAAGGCGGTCTTGTTGGTGTGAACCATGTAGACGCTCAGGTTTCTGGTAGCAGTAGTCGTACCGCTCATTTGGAAGCCGAAGCTGGAGATGGTACCAGGGGTGCCAATCTCGGCAGCGGTGTAGATCTGTTCGGTCAGCGAGTAGTTGTAGAACTCGTAGGTCGGGAGGTACGAACCAACAGCCGTACCTTCGGTTCCGATTTCAACAACCATCGTTTCGCCGCCGCCAGCACCAGCCGTCATTTCAAGCTGGACGTTGGCACGTCTGTAAGTGTTAAACTTAGTGCCGCTGTACGAACCCAAGTTGTACGGATCCGGATTTTGCGAGTCACTGTAGTAGCTGAGAATGGCGTTCTCAACCTCGGTGTAGTAGAAGTAACGCGTACTGTAGCCAGGCGTGTACTCATGCATACCGATCATCAGGTTGCTCGTGCCGTCATAGGCAAACGGGGTGTCGAGCGTAATGGTCGTCCAACCAGCGTTGAACGTCACAGTGCCGCTAAACACCATGTCCGATGCCGTAACAGGCTCGTAGTCAGTAGTGCTCGAGAACTGGGTTCTCGACACATTCTTCATGAAAACGTCGATCGCATTGGTTTGCGAAGCGTCGCTTTCACGCATGTTGAAGCTGATGGCAGTAATGTTACCAGCAGCTCCGATTTCGCTGGCAGTGTAGATCTGCTCAACGAAGGAGTACTCATAGAGAGAGTTGAACGGCGCGTAGAACTGAGTCCCCGTACCGTCACCAATCTCTATGGTCTCTGCCTTCGCCACGCCCACAAAGGCGAGCAAAAGCGTCATCATCAAAGAAAATACTTTCTTTTTCATAATGAATGAGTTAAGTTAATAAATGGGTTAATTGATCTATAATTAGAATCGCCACGGTTGTGGGCCGTGGTTTGCTCTAATTCAACGTCATCATGGGACAAGCCCATTTGGAAAGGTTTTATGCGCATAAAAAACATAATTGTCAGACACAAGAAAGACTGACGAAACGCGCCTTACCCTTAGCCGTTTTTTTGACTTGTAATCCACTGATTTTGGACTAATTGTCTAATATCAAAAAAAAGCGACCCATGAGGGTCGCTTTTGCGGTTTTTTGAGGGGAAAGAGGGCTGTATTCGGGCCGAATGCTGGCCGTCAGATCCACTTCACCAGCGGGAAGTCCTGCCTATGCGGCAACATCGGGTTGGTGGGATACACACGGAAGGTGAAATTATAAACACCTGCACGACTGATCGGCACCTTTATATAATACTTCACCCAGCCGTCGCCCGAGTCGACGAGCTTCATCTTGCACACGTCGGTGATTTCGTCGACCACGTCGTTGTTCTTGTTGCCGAAAAGCAACTCGATGGCGAGGTCGCCAGGGTTGAGGTCGGGCGTGAGCAAAGTGATCTCGGCGATGAACTGCTCGCCGAAGGTCAGCGGACGCACGTTGGTGTCGGGCAGGATGATCGACTTCACCTCCACCTTGTCCCAAGCGTTGCGCACACGATTTTTCCACGCATTGATTTCAAAAGCCTTCGCGTAGCGGTTGGCTCGCATCCAGTTGGTGCGCTCGATGAGCTTGTTGTAATAACGCTCGAAGTAGTCGTCCATCATGCGTTTCATCGTGAAGCGCGGCGAAATCTCGTTGAGGCACTTCTTCATGGCGGCCACCCAGCCCGTGGGCACTTCCTGCACATTGCGGGCATAGTAGAGCGGGACGATTTCGTTTTCCAACGTGTTGTAAATCGTTTCGGCATCCATCTCGTCCTGATAGCGTTGGTCCTGGTAAGTGCGTTTCTCTTGGATGGCCCAGCCGGCATCGGGACGATAGCCCTCGGCCCACCAGCCGTCAAGCACCGAGAAGTTGAGCACGCCGTTCATCACGGCTTTCTCGCCGCTCGTTCCAGAGGCTTCGAGCGGACGTGTAGGTGTGTTGAGCCACACATCGACACCACTCGTCAAGCGAGCGCCAAGCTCCATGTCGTAGTTGCTGATAAACAGGATCTTTCCGATAAACTCAGGTCGACGCGAGATGTCGATAATCATCTTGATGAGGTCTTGCCCTGCCTTGTCGTTGGGGTGCGCCTTGCCTGCAAAGAGGAAGATGACGGGGCGCTTCGGGTCGTTGACCAATTGCGAGAGGCGTTCCAGATTGCCAAAGAGCAAGTGGGCGCGTTTGTAGGTGGCGAAACGACGGGCAAAACCGACGATGAGAGCGTTCTCGTTCAAGTTGTTGACGGTCTTGAGGATGAGTTTCGGGCTTTCCTGACGCTGGCGCATGTCCTCCTTCAGCTTCTCCGAGAGATAAGCGACCAATTCGTGCTTGAGCTGCTTGCGGATGTTCCAGATTTGGGCATCGGGCACCTCGTTGATATGGCTCCACATCTCCACATCGGATTGATGGTCAACGTAGTCGGGGCCAAAGGTCTCCTTATAGAGCCGTTGCCAGAGGCGGTTGCTCCAAGTGGGCAGGTGCACGCCGTTGGTGACATAGCCGATATGGTTTTCCTCGGCGAAATAGCCCGGCCATAGCGACTGGAACATCTCTCTCGACACGCGACCGTGAATCTTGCTCACGCCGTTCACCTCTTGGCTGAGGTTGGTGGCCAATACGCTCATCGAGAACTTCTCGTTGGGGTTGTTGGGGTTGAAGCGGCCCAAGCCCATGAAGCGTTCCCAACTGATGTTCATGCGGTTGGCATAGTGCGGCATGTAGGTACGAATCAAATGCTCTTCGAAAGCATCATGACCGGCAGGCACGGGTGTATGTGTCGTGAACAAAGTGGAAGCGCGAACCAATTCGAGCGCAACGTCGAAATCGAGATTGTGCTTGTTGATATAAACACGCAAGCGTTCCAAACCGCTGAAGGCCGCATGACCTTCGTTGCAGTGGTAGATGGTCGGTTTGAGGCCCAAGGCTTCGAGCAAGCGGATGCCGCCCACGCCGAGGAACATCTCCTGCTTAATGCGCATCTCGCTGTCGCCGCCATAGAGCCGGCTGGTGATGCCACGGTCCTCGGGCGAGTTCTCCTCGATGTCGGTGTCCAGAAGGTAGAGCCCTACCCTACCCACGTTGACACGCCACGCCTTGGCGTAGACCGAGCGGCCCGGGAAGGCGATGCTCACCTTGACCCAGTCGCCATTTTCGTTGTACACGGGTTGCAGCGGAAGTTGCGAGAACTTCTGCGGGATGTATTCGGCGCGTTGCTCGCCTGAGACAGTGATCTCCTGGGCGAAATAGCCGTAACGATACAGCAAGCCGATGCCCACCATGTTGGCGTTCGAGTCGGAAGCCTGCTTCATGTAGTCGCCAGCCAAGATGCCGAGGCCGCCCGAATAGATCTTGAGGCTCTTCATCAGGCCGTATTCCATGCTGAAATAGGCGATGAGATCCTTTTGCTGCGTCGGCTGCGCCATGTAAGCGGTGAATTGGCCATACACCTTATTTAATTGCGCGACAAACTCCTCGTTGTTCTCCAAATCCTTGATTTGCTCGACGGAGAGGCCTTCCATCAAGGCGACGGGGTTCTGCTCAGTGGCTTTCCATGCCTCCGGGTCGATACTCTCAAACAGCTCGATGGCGTCCACATTCCAACACCACCAGATGTTGCGCGACAGTTCCTCCAGCTTTTGCATCTCGGTGGAATAAACCGGCTTCACCAGCACCTTCTTCCAACTGGGGTTGTCGTTCTTTTGGTAGACTACCTCGTGCATCATGTCGGCGTACGGGATAGGCTCCAGCATATAATGGCGGCCACCCGACTTCTCAAGTGCCACGTCCCAAGCCTTCTCATAACTGACAATCAGATCCTTCCAGAGCAGTTTCTCAGCCACTTTCAGGGCCGACTGCGACACCTGCTCCATGTCCTTTTCCGACATACTGATGAAACGGCGCAAGGCAGCAACCATCTCGTCCAACACCTTATTAATATTACCCTCCTCACGCGGCACAATGGTCACGGCCTCGTTGCCTTGGCACTCCTGCATGACGAACTTGCCAAAGCCGGAGACGTCGGACGTCAAGGTCGGGATGCCCATCGAGACGCTTTCGAGCGGGGTATAGCCCCACGGCTCGTAATACGACGGGAACATGGAGAAGTCGAAAGCGGAGAGGAACTCGCTGTAAGTCAGGTTGAAGATGCCGTCGTTGCCATTAAGGTAGGCGGGGACGAACATCACCTTCACCTTGTCGTTATGGTCGTTTTGCAGACCTGAATTGCGCAAGGTATTCAGGATGGCGTCGTTCTCATACTCAAAGATATGGTGCGTGGCCGGGAAATCGGTGTGCCCCATGATAGGGTTGGAACCGTCGAGGCGGTGCTGCAAGTCCTTCGACGGACCGGCGATGTTGCCCGGAACGGCAATCACGCCGACCACCGTGCGCGGCAGGTTCTTGTCCTCGTTGAGGCGGCGCAGGGCCTCGATGAAGAGGTCGATGCCCTTGTTCTTGAACTCATAGCGTCCGCTGTTGATGACCATGAGGCAGTTGCGGTCGATAGGCTCGCCACACAACGTTTCAGCGATGTGAAGCACTTTCTCACGAGCGTCGTTGCGCTTCTCGGCAAAAGCCATGGCATCCTTGCGCAAAGGATGGTCGATGCCGTTCATCGTCACCACGTCGGGCTTGCGGTAGAGGAACTGTTCGCACTCTTGCGCCGTGATGTCGCTCACCGTCGTGAAGGCATCGGCATTCTTGGCCGCCTTCTGCTCCATCGACTGCTGCGAAACGATGTTGAACTGCATGGCCATCACCGAAGGCAAATACGACTTCAGGTTGTCGTAAAGCGGCAGGCCGTTGCCCGAGATGGCACGACCGAGATAGGTGGCATGGGTGGTGAACACCGTGGCGATCTGCGGGCAATGCTCCTTCAGATAGAGCACGCCCGAGCCCGACATCCACTCGTGAAAATGCGCCACGATGTTGGTGGTTTGCTGCAAGTTGAAGTTGACGAAACTTTCAATCACCTGACCGGCGGCATAGCCGAAAAGCACCGGCTCGATGTAGTCCCACTGGCCACGGATGCTGTCGAGCTCGTATTGCTCCCACAGGTGACCGAGGATTTCGTTCTTGGTCTGGTAGAGCGGCGTGTAGTCCACCAAGATGGCGATGGGGCTGCTCTCAATCTTCCAGCGACCGATACGGAACTTCAGGCCTTGCGCCAAAGCCCTTTCGCGCCATTCGGGGAAGAGGTCGTTGTCTTCTACAAAATAAAGCGTCTCGTGCGCTTCCTTCACCACATCGGGACCCACAGTGATGTAATGGTCGCCCAGCAACTCGCGCATGGCGTTCGACTTCGTGGAGAGCACCGTATAGATGCCGCCCACCATGTTACACACTTCCCAACTGGTTTCAAAGAGGTATTCGGGGTTTTTCATTCAGGGGTATTTAAAATTTAGTATTTAAAGATTTAAGATTCAAGATTTTACATATTTTCACTTTTCCAAAAGTGATTTTTCGTAATCATTTATTATTCAACACTTTCTACAACTTCTTTTTTGCGTTTCGAGAGTTTCTGCACGCGGTCGGCGAAGTCGGTGAGGACGTTCATGTAGTTGACGTAGGCATCGTAGGGCGAGGCGTAATGGTTGAAATACTTGTGCACCACGCCGTCCGACAGCCACTTCGTGCACATGTAATAGAAGTGGTCGGAGGTTTGGAGCATGGTCCAATCCTGCTGCAGTTCCTCGTCCTTGATGCGATGCACCTTGGCCGTGAGGTCGTATAGGGCGCGATAGGCGTCGTCCTGCAAGGGGTTGCCGAGCCAGGCCGTGAGGTCGCGCTCCTCGTCGCTCCACGAGAGCACGTTGGGCACGTTGACCGCGCTCACCGGCTGCAAGGTCTTGGTCAACTCCTGCGGCGTGGCAAACTTGAACTTGCTGCCTTCCAGAACCGCCTTGGGCAGACGTTCCATGAAGTCGAAGATGCCCGTCTCGGCCTGCTGGTGCTCGCCAAAGGTCTCGTAGTCCATAAAGATGTTGACCACCTCTTCCTCTTCGGGCAAGGCATTGAGCCAGCTGACGAAATCCTCGGTGCGGAAACCGTCCTGCACGAAGCGGAAGGCAATCTCGTCGCTAAACTTGAAGTTGCGCAACAGCACCTTCAGCTTCGGGTTGATGGCATTGGCGTACATATAGTTGGGACTCTTCCAGCCCAAGATGTGCTTCGCGCCTTCGGTGAGCATGAGGTTGTAGCCCATGTCGGCCACCGTCGCCCCGATTTCGTCGCTGTAGATCAGCTCTGTGTTGCGGAAGGTCTTCGGCGTGACGCCAAACACTTCCTTCATCTTGCGCTTGTGGGCCAGCACCTGCCGTTTGAACTCGTCGGGGTCGTTGAGCGAGGCGAGGCTGTGGGCGTAGGTCTCCGAAAGCACCTCCACCCTACCCGTGGCCACCAGTTTCTGGAAGCTCTCAAGCACCTCGGGGGCATATTGCTCCATCTGCTCGATGACGACGCCCGAAAACGAAAACGCCACCTTGAACTGGTCGCCTAATTGCTCGATTTGCCGCATCAGCAGCTCGTTCATGGGCAGGTAGCATTTCTCAGCCACTCGCCGCATGATCATGCGGTTGCTGTAGTCATCGTAGTAATAGTGTTTCTTCCCAATCTCGAAGAAACGATACGTGCGCAGCCTATAAGGCTGATGCACTTGGAAATAGAAACAGATTGATTTACTCATATCGTTAAGTATTTATTGTTCAGATTAATAAACACGTTTTGTTCCTCGGCCAATGAACGAAATACCGACAGAAAGCATATGAACGGTGGACAGTTGTTCTGCACCAAAACCTGTCAAGCCAAATTCATATTTGACTCGTATTGCACTTCGGTCAAAGCCGTAATACGGCACCTTAAAATCAAAATTCACACCCACTTTACATACCAGAAAATTCTTGTTCAACTCTTTGTATTCTTCCTCTTTCTTATCATTATAGGGATAGTCCTCAAAAAACCATCCAACTCCAACCATCGGTCCCACCGCAATCCGTTTCCCATCAAATAAATAATAAGCCAAGTTCACATATGGCGAGGTCCAATTGCAATTGCTTCCCTTTGGATAAACAAGACCGTCATTCCCTTGAAAACCATAAACCTGGTCTTCCCTTGTTTTTAAAGTCATCGCACCGAATCCCACTGTCAAATCGAACCTCTTATATAAAACATCAAAACTGATTCCCACTCCCAAGCCTCGATTAGCTAACGTTCCCGTAGTCAATGCGGAGCGAAAATCAACACCCACACCAAAGCCCCAATCCTTTTCCGAATACTGTTTCCGCATCAAATGCCTCACGAACCATTCATAGTCGCTGTTGGGATAATCGGTTAAGAACTTTGTTGCTGCCACATTCAATTTCGTTTGAATGGCATCATTTTGAGTATCCATAACAAGATAATGCTTCTCCACAAACAGCCAATCCATAAACATTGACAAAAAAGCATCGTCTTCGGGAGGCAAGTTCGCCTCTTGCAAGCCAAACCTCAACAAATGCTCATCCTCTCTTGTCCGAAGGGAAAGTTTGGGGGTCAAGTCGTCAAGAGGAGGGAATATCTTTTCTTGCTGGCGAGAACGATATCTGGTGTATCTCGCATTAAATGCCGAATCAACTTGCCGTAGGCTCGACACCAACGCATCATATTCCTTTGTCCATAGTTCCACGACCCACAACTCTAAGGGTTCAAGTGCCACATAGTTATCATCCTCCAAGGTCAGCAAATAATCCTTAATTTCCCGCACCTTGTCATAGTCGCGGTCGAGGAACTTCTCAAGGAGATAGGCGCGGCCTTTGGCAATCCGCTCCGCCTTCGACTGCTGGATTTCCTCCTCAACCTGCGCGAAGGCGGGGAAGGCGGTCGTGAAGAGGAGAACCAATGTAAAGATGCTTCGTTTCATAGCTTTATTCATTTTTTATATCCTATAGGAGTTCTTGGGTGAGATTGAGCAACTCTCAATTGGTCTAACACATCATTAATAGCCTGAATCTGAATTGCAATTTCATTATTGGTCTGTTCCTGCATCTGGTTGACATCATTCTGGTCGTGCAAAATCTCTTCGATATAGTTGTTCAATTGGTCGACTTTGTGAGATAGTTGTTCATATCGCAAATCTGCAAACTGCATTGCTGCAACAGCATGTCGAATAGCGACAAAAGCACGCATAATATTGATATTCACTTGCACTGCAGTCTTACTTCTAAGAATTCCAGACAGCATCGCAACACCTTCCTCGGTAAATGCGAATGGCATATACTTGCTATGTTGACCACGACCGGCTTTTATGATGCCATTTTGGCATCTTAAAGAAGTGTATTCATCCCTAGTAAGTTCAAACATAAAATCTCTGGGAAAGCGATCTATATTTCTACGAACCTGCCTCTTCAATTGGCTAACCTCAACTTCATAAAGCTCGGCCAATTCAAAATCAAGCATCACTTTCTGTCCTCTGACATCATAAATGCTTTCTTTGATTGTTTCTATCTGCTGTTTCTCTTCAACAATTAACTCGTTTTCCATAATCAATTGATTTACATTATGTCATCACAGATTGTGATAGCATATTATTATTAAACCACGGATTCATACACCGCCTTAATCTTCTTAGCCGCCAGTTCCCACTTAAGGCTGTCCACTTCGTCCTTGCCTTCGTTCTTAAAACAATCGGCCAGGGGCTTGTAGTGGCACAGGCCGTAAATGGCGTCGGCCAGGCCGTTGATGTCCCAGAAGTCGACCTTCAAGGCATGCTTCACCACCTCCGAAACGCCCGACTGCTTGCTGATGACCACCGGCACGTTGAGACGCATGGCCTCCAACGGCACGATGCCGAACGGCTCGGAGATGGACGGCATGACGAACACGTCGGTCATGGCAAACATCTGGTCGACGGCCTCGCCTTTCAGGAAGCCTGTGAAGTGGAAGTGGCTGCCCATGCCGAGCTGCGCCACACGGCGAATCATTTTCTCCAACATGTCGCCAGTGCCCGCCATCACGAAGTGGATGCTCGGGTCTACTTGGTGAATCTTATAGGCTGCCTCAATGAAGTACTCTGGGCCTTTTTGATATGTGATACGTCCCAAGAAAGTCACCACCTTGGCATCCAAGCCGCTGCGCTCGTACTCCGACTTGGGCTTGTCGTTAGGCTCGACGGCGTTGTGCACCGTGACGACCTTGTTCGGGTCGATGCCGTATTTCTCGATGACGATGTTGCGCGTCAGATTGCTCACCGTGATGACGCGGTCGGCGGCTTCCATACCCCGTTTTTCGATGGCGTAAACATCCGTGTTGATGTGCTCGCCCGATCGGTCAAACTCGGTGGCATGCATGTGGACCACAAGCGGCTTGCCCGTGGTCTCCTTGGCGGCGATGCCTGCCGAATAGGTCAGCCAGTCGTGGGCGTGGATGACGTCGAAGTCGTATTTCGTGGCCAACGACGAGCCAATCAAGGCGTAGCGTGCCACCTCCTCCATCAGGTTCATGCCGTATTTGCCCGAAAACTGGTAGTTGCGCGCAAACACCGACCCGCTGCGGTTGAAGTTCTCCACCACATGACGGTCGTATTCCAGCACGTTGGCGAACTCCTCCGGCCCGACATACGGGATGATGTTGGACCCGATTTCCATGTATTGCACACGCTCCCAATAACTTCTGTCGGCCTCATGGTCGATGTCGATGGTCACGTCGCTGGCGTTGAGCAGGCGGACGTTGGTTTCGTCCTCGTCGCCGTAGGCACGAGGCACCACAAACAACACCTCAACACCATTTTTGGCCAAACCCTTGGTCATGCCATAGCAAGCCGTTCCGAGACCGCCTGTGATATGCGGGGGAAACTCCCACCCAAACATCAAGACTCTCATTTTGAGCCTCCTTTCTTGTTTAATTCGTCAATCAAATACTTGAGATAAAGCAATGCGCCCACGCTCGTCGACTGCGAGATGCAACCACGCGCCTCAAAAGGCGGGTTGCCGTCGTAAATCTCCGAAATCGTCCCGATGCCGTTCTCCTTGATGGCCTCCTCGAAGCCGTTGTACAGATCCTCAAGATTGGCCGCTGCCGACTTGCCATAAAGTTTCACGGCCAAATCAGCAAAGAAGGTAATCAGCCACGGGAATGCCGTGCCGTTATGATACGCCCGTTCACGCTCCGAGTGGTTGCCTATGGTGATGCCCTTATAGTTCTCATCGTTAGGCGACAACGAACGGATGCCTCTTGGCGTCAGCAACTCGGAAACAGTAATGTCGAAGGCGCGTTTTTGCATCGTTTCGGTCATCGGCGTGTAAGGCAAGGCCGCCGCAATCAGTAGGTTGGGGCGTACCTGCGCGTTGCGCTCGTTGCTATTCACGTAATCGAAGAAGTTGTCGCAAGCCTTATTATAAAAGGTGTCGGCAAACGAGGCCTTGACCTTGTCGGTCAGTTCTCTCCATTTCTTCAGCGACGCGCTCTTCGGTTCAGCTGCCTCCAACAAATCAACCGCATAGCACAAAGCGTTATACCACAACGCATTGACTTCGATTGCAAGACCTGTCCTCGGAGTCCAAGGTTTGCCTAGGGCGAAGACGTTCATCCAAGTCAAGGCCAAATCGCGGTTGCCGGCATAGAGCAGGCCATTGTCCAAGGTATGCACATTGAAGTCAGTGCCCGCTATAAAGCTTTCGAGAATGGTCGTCATCGGCTTCTTGTATTTCTTCCAGATGTCCTTCTTGTCCTTGCCGAGCATCTTCTCGTAGAGTTGCAGCACGTAGAAGAACCACAGCGGCGAGTCTACCGCAGTGAAATACAGGCTCTTCTGGTAGTAACGGTGCGGGAAGAACGGCCCTTGCATCCTTGAAACGAGGTAGTCCAAAGCCGCGATGAAGGTCTTTTCGTCGCCTTGCGCCAACGTGATGCCAGGCAAGGCAAGGAACGTGTCGCGACTGCACGAGCCGAACCACGGGAAACCTGCCCAGAGCTTCGTCCCATTCGCATCGCGGATGATGAACTGGTCGGCGGCCTTCAGCAGACAGTCTTCGTAACTTGTTTGAGGCAGCAAACGTTTCACCTCGGCCTCGCATTGCCGTTTGATGGCCGCAGGGTTTTCTTCTTGCAGGCTCACCGAGAGAATCACCGAGTCGCCTTGTTTCATCGTGAGTTCGAAGAAACCGGGGACGAACTGATCCTCGGCGGCCTCATAGCCGCGTTCTTGCTCGCGGATGTAGAACATGTTGTAGTACCAATGCGGGATGTGCGTGTATTCCGCCGACCTGCTGAATTGCAGGAACAGCCGCGAATAGTCCTTGTAAAGCTGCCACGACGCGCCGTTTTTCACCATTTCCACCTTTCGGCTGGCGTCGTAGTTCTCGTGCGTGAGCATGTGGACGTTGCGGAAGGCCAAAAACGGCTGCACGCGCAAAGTGATGGGTGCCACGGCTTCGCGCAAGGTGTAGCGCACGAAGAGCCGAGCCTCGGTCGAGGAGAAAATCAATTCTTTGTCAAGCACCACGTTGCCGATGCGGTAAGTGAGCTTCGGCATAGGGTCAGCGGTGAAGTCGCGGAGGTATTTGTGTCCACGCGGTGCGAAGATGCCGTCGGGGTACATGTGCACACCAAGATGAAACTCCTCCTTGTTCTCAATGATGGTCTCGTCGAGGCTCGACAGCAAAACGTGGTTGTTGTTGTCCAATTGCGGTTGCGGAACCACTAATAAGCCGTGGTATTTTCGAGTGTTGCAGCCAATCACCGTGGTGGCCAGGAACGCCCCTTTCGCGTTGGAGCGCAACACCTCGCGATTAAGCGTAAACTCAAGATTGACCAGTTTCTTTTTGTCCCAAGAGATGTAACTCATAGTATATTTCGTGTTTATTTTTTCGTCGAAAGTGACTACAAAAATAATGTTTTTATTAATTGCAACCAAAAAACACACTTTTTTTATCTTTGCCAGCTCAAAATGACATTAAACTTACCAACCATGGCAAAAAAACTCATCAACATGATCGCATTAAGCGTAATCACACTGGCCTCATGCACCTCGAAAAACGAGCCTAAGACCGAGGCCGAGCCTAAAAATCCGTTCCTCACGGAATACACCACACCTTTCCAAGTGCCACCGTTCGACCAAATCAAGAACGAGCACTATCTGCCTGCTTTTGAGGCGGGTATGAAAGAACAACTGGCCGAAGTGGAAGCCATCGTCAACAATGCCGAAACGCCCACTTTCCAGAACACCATCCTGCCCTTCGACAAGTCTGGAGAGACCTTGGACCGCGTTAGCAACGTGTTCTTCAACCTCAACGAATGCCTCACCAACGACGAAATGATCAAAATCGCCGAACAGGTGCTGCCCATGCTTTCCAAGCACAGCGACAGCATCATGATGAACCCGAAACTCT
This sequence comes from Bacteroidales bacterium UBA4243, assembly GCA_002396205.1. Lineage (GTDB taxonomy): Bacteria > Bacteroidota > Bacteroidia > Bacteroidales > F082 > Limimorpha. The sequence continues at coordinate 45,282 of DGXB01000069.1, read as the reverse complement.
TCGAGCGCATCGACTATGTCTATCAGCACCGCAACGAAATGGGCTTGGACGACCAGCAAATCCGCGTGGTCGAGAAGTACGAACAAGACTTTGTGCGGAACGGCGCCGCCCTGCCCGCCGACAAGCAAGCCGAGCTGAGCCAAATCAACGAACAACTCTCGACCTTGAGCCTGCAATTTGGCAACAACCTGCTGAAGGAAAACGCTGGCTTCAAACTCGTCATTGAGAACGAAGCCGACCTTGCCGGCCTGCCCCAAACCAGCATCGACGCCGCTGCAGAGCAAGCCAAGGCCGATGGCATGGAAGGCAAGTGGGTGTTCACGCTCTCGAAGCCCAGCCTTATTCCTTTCTTGCAATTCGCCGACAACTACAAGTTGCGCAAGGAAATGTACGATGCCTATTACAATCGCGGCGACAACAACAACGAGTACGACAACAAGGCTCTTATCAAGCAAATGCTGGAATTGAGACTAAAGAAGGCACAACTCTTTGGCTACGAAAACTTTGCTGACTATGTATTGGCTGTCAACATGGCTCATGATTCCAAGACCGTTGACAAGTTCCTCATTGACATCTTCAAACCTGCACAAGATCTGGCCAAAAAGGAACTGGCCGAGATGCAGGAAATCCGCTACAAAGAGTATATGTCACGCACCTTTGAAAAAGAAGAAATTGTTAAACCCAAAGACAGAGTCAATAAAATCTATGGTTCTGACTGGTGGTACTACGCCGAAAAACTCCGCAAGGCCAAATACGCCTTCGACGAGAACCAAATCAAACCTTACCTCACGGTCGACAATGTGCGCAACGGCATGTTCATGGCAGCCAACAAGTTGTATGGCGTCACCTTTACGCAAAACACCAATTTGCCCGTCTATTATCCTGGCGTGGAAACCTACGAAGTGAAAGAAGCCAATGGCGACTTCCTCGGCATCCTTTATATGGACTACTACCCGCGCGAGTCGAAGAGCGGCGGTGCCTGGTGCACGAGCTTCCGCGAGAGCGGTCACGACATCAACGGCAAGAAGATCTATCCCGTCGTCTCGCTCGTGATGAACTTCACCCCTGCTTCGGGCGACACCCCTGCCCTGCTCACTTGGGACGAAACCGAGACCATGTGGCATGAGTTTGGCCATTCGCTGCACGCTTTCTTCAGCGACGGCCTCTATAGCCGTACTTGTGGCAATGTGCCCCACGACTATGTAGAAATGCCTTCGCAAATCATGGAAAACTGGGTGGCCGAGCCAGAGGTCATCCGCATGTATGCCAAGCATTACAAAACCGGCGAACCTATGCCCGACAGTCTCATCACCAAGATTGAGAACAGTGCTTTGTTCAACCAAGGCTTCATGACCACCGAACTCATCGCCGCCTCCATTTTGGATATGAAATTCCACGAAATCACTTCCATCGACGAAATCAAAAACCTTGATGTGGATGCCTTCGAAAAACAACAGATGGATGCCATCGGCCTGATGCCTGAGATTCTGCCTCGTTACCGTTCAACTAACTTCAGCCATATCTTCAATGGTGGCTATAGTGCGGGCTATTATGCCTACACCTGGGCCGAAGTGTTGGACAAAGACGCCTTCAACTACTTCAAGAGTTCGGGCGATTTGTTCAACCCCGAATTGGCCGCCTCGTTCCGCAAAAACTGCCTGCAAGAGTGCGGCAACGGCGAAGGCATGGTGCAATACCGCAAGTTCCGTGGCCAAGATCCTGACTACGAGCCCTATCTAAAAGCCCGTGGCCTGAAATAAAGTCCCGAAGGGACGACAGCTCAATAGGCAGGCGGTGTAAACCCCTGCCAACAAAAAAAACGACAGGCGGTGTAAACCCCTGCCGATAAAAAAACGGCAATGGGGTAAACCCCTGCCGATAATAAACGGCAATGGTGTAAACCCCTGCCGAAAAAAAACGGCAGGCGGTGTACCCCCTTGCCGATAATACCAAAGACAAAAGAAAATGAAGCGTTTATTAGCATTATTGATCATCACAGCGTTCGTTTTAAGCGCACAAGCACAAGACAACAAGAAGACCATCAACATCAAGGCACCACGGCCCAAAGTCGGCGTGGTGCTTGGTGGTGGCGGTGCCAAAGGCGCAGCCCACATTGGTGTTTTGAAGTATTTGGAAGAAGTAGGCATCCCCATCGACTATGTGGCAGGCACCAGCATGGGATCCATCATCGGCGGCCTCTATGCCATGGGATACTCGCCCAACGAGTTGGCCCAACTCATCGCCGACATGGACTGGGGCCAATATGTCGGCAACAGCCTCGACCGCAGCGCCATGTCGGAAGAGGTCAGGCAACGCAACAGCACCCTCCTGGTCAACATCCCTTTCAGCTTCAAAGGTTTGTTGGGCAAGAAGGACAACAATTTGGTGAGCTTCATGCCCAGCGCCTATGTCAACAACACCTCGCTCATCAACCTGTTCAACAACCTCTGCGTTGGATACCAGAAGGAGATGGATTTCAACGACTTGCCCATCCCGTTCGCTTGCGTAGCCACCGACATCCGCACGGGCGATGAAATCGACATCCGTCATGGCAGCGTTCCCACCGCCATGCGTGCCAGCATGGCCATTCCAGGCGTGTTCGCCCCTGTCAGGATGGACGGCCACCTCCTCGTCGACGGCGGCTTGGTCAACAACTTTCCTGCCGACGTGCTGAAAGAAATGGGAGCCGACATCATCATCGGCGTCGACGTCAGCGACCGCGACAGCATCTCACCCGAATCAGGCGTATCGGTGTTGGAAGTCCTCAACGGCTTGGTCGACAACGCCGTAAGTTCAAAGAAAATTGAGAACCAAAAACTCTGCGACATCTATTTGACACCCGACATCACTGGCTACGGCACCCTGAGCTTCACCCACGATGCCATCGACACGCTCGTCAACCGTGGCTACCAAAAGGCCAAGGAATACGACGAGCCGCTGATGAAGATTAAGCGCCATCTCGAAGCCGTCAACGGCAGAGCCTTGGAGAAGCGGCTCCATGCCACAAAGGCCAAGAACCTTGCCAACGAACCGCTCTACATCAGTTCCATCATCCTCAACCAAAGCGGCGACCCCATGCAGACCGAATGGCTCTATCGCAAAGGCAAGCTCAGCGTCGAAAAACACATTTCCGAAAAGGAAATCAACCGCGCCGTCGATGTCTACCGTGGCACCGGCGCCTTCGACAACATCACCTACAACCTCACCGAAAACGAGAACGACACCATCGACTCCTACACCCTTACGATGGACTTCAAGCCCACGCAGCCCCACACCATTGGAATCGGCGTGAGATACGACTCCGAAGAGGGTGCCGCCATGCTCTTCAACATCGGCCTCAACGCCAAAAGGCTGACAGGCTACAAACTGAAAATCGTTGGCCGTTTGAGCTACAACCCCAGGATCAACATCACGGGCACCTATTCGAGCCTCAACTTGGCCAATTTCAACCTTGGCTACGAATACCGCAACCAACACTACAAGACCTTGGACTTCGACAACACTTACACCAACCTCAGTTTTGTCCAAAACACAGTCGGCCTGTATGTATCCCAATTCCACCTGCTTGATTTCAGTTCCGACCTCGGCGTCGCCTATACCTTCGCTTCCTTCGACCAAGACGGGCTGCTAAACTACGCCAACGACTCTGTCAACCAAGCGATTGCAGGCTCAGTACATTACCAAACCAACCATCTGCTCAGCCCTTACGTCAAGATGAGCTACGACAACCTCAACGACGCCTACTTTGCCACACGCGGCATCAAGGCCATGCTTTCTGGACATGTCAACTTCGACCTCAAGGGCGCAGCAAACACCACGCAAGACATCGGCATTGCCATTCAAGGCTACATCACGCCGCGAAACGGACGCTTTACCCTCGTGCCACAGCTCTATGGCCGTTGCGTGTTTGGCAGCCCTCTGTATGCCAACCTTTGGAACATCGCGGGAGGTTATGTAGCCCAGCGGCACACCGACCACCAGATGCCCTTCGTCGGGATGGCCGATGTCATCAACCTGCCCGATTTGGCGACCGTGGCAAGGCTTGACCTCCGATACAACTTCTACGGCAAGCACTATCTCACCGCCACCTACAACTACCTTTTCGGCGCCTATCCCTTCGGAGCCTCGCATGAATATGCCAACAACGTGTCTTTCTCCGGCATCGGCCTGTGCTATTCCTACAACAGCCTCATCGGCCCCATCTCGCTTTCGGCACAGTGGTCCGACTGCACCAAACGCCTATCGGGCTACCTTTCAATCGGCTATCAGTTCTAACAAAAAAAATCCCGACGAGCATCGCCCATCGGGATTTTTCCTTTTTGCCATTCGGTTCAGCTCAGCCGAACAGTTTCTTGTTGTTCTCAATCAGTTGCTCCAAGTTGGCCAACTCCTTCTTTCCCAAATGGATGTTGGGAAGGAAACGGCGGAAGTTGTCCAAGCCGTGCATGTCGGACCCCACATAGTCATACATCCCCTCTTTCAGCAGGTAATGGGATTTGACGTAAGCAGGCCGGCCATAGGCACCGCCCAAGGAAAGGAGGTTGAGTTGGAACTCATATTGCTTGTCCCTCCATCTGAAATAGTTGTCCTTCACCGCATACTCATACCTTTCGGGATGCGCAATCACAGGCTGGAAGTCGCTGCACATAATGTCATACAGCATTTGCGAGATGTTAGGCTCATACATCAAATAAGAGGTCTCACAAAGCACATGCTTGCCGGCCTTGTCCAAGGTGAGGAAGCCCTGCTCGAAATGGGTCATGAAACGGGCGTCAAGCATGTATTCGGCACCCAAACGCAGCTCTATGCCACACACCTTGGCAGCCTCAGCCCGATAAGCCTCAAACTTCTCCGTAATCGAGGCACGGTCGTTCAGCGGATAGTCCTTCATGAAATGTGGTGTGAGCACCATGCGCTTCACTCCGTGCTCTTCGAGCTTCTTCAAGGCATGGAGCGACTTCTCCAAGGTGGGAAAACCATCGTCAACGCCAGGCAACAGGTGACAATGCACATCCGTCGCATCGTGGAACAGGTCTTCGGGCAGCTTTTTATGTAATCCAAACATCGCTTTCAGTGTTTATTCCTTGCCGTCGTCGGGCATCTTGGTCAGCTTGTGGCCTCCCGAATGATGATGGTGGTGACGATGGTGCTTGGGGAAAATGCGTTCATACCACTTCTTCTTTTTCTTCTTGCCTTCCTCTTCGTTGCCATAGCCATAGCCGTAACCATAGCCGTAACCATAGCCGTAACCATAGCCGTAACCATAGCCGTAACCATAGCCATAATAGCCATAGCCGCGTTTCTTCTTGTTGACCGAGTTGAGCACGACGCAAAGGTTCGGGAACTTGTTGTCCTTGTAGAACTTGTCGACGTCGAAGAGCAAACGCTTGTCGGTGGTTCCGGCACGCAGCACCATGATGGTGGTGTCGGCCACGCGCTTCACGATGTCGGAGTCGGCCACCATGCCAACGGGCACATTGTCCAAGAAGATGTATTCGTAACGCTTGCGCAACTCGGCGACGAGGTCGTCCAAGCGTGGACTCATCAGCAATTCGGCGGGGTTGGGCGGCACAGGGCCAGAGAAGATGACATCCAAATTGGGCGTATTGGAATCGGAGTGGATGATGTCGTCAATCGAATCGGTCTTTCCCGATAGGTAGTTGGAGACACCCGCCCTCGTGCCAACTCCAAACACCTTGAACAAGGTGCCCTTACGGATATCCAAGTCGACGATAACCGTCTTACGGGCTGCCAAGGCGAAACTCGTGGCCAAGTTGGTGGAGACGAAAGTCTTACCCGACGACACCATGAACGACGTGAACATGATGACGTGCGCCCCGTCTTTGCGGTCTTTCATGTATTCCAAGCTCGACCTGATCAGGCGGAACGACTCCGACAGCGAGTCGCGCCCGTTCTCCTTCACCATGATGGCATGGTCGGGAGTGCCACCTTGGAACGGGATGTCGCCCAAGAAAGGCACGTTCGACGACTTCTGCACGTCGATGCGGTCGTGGATTGTGGTGTCCATCAGGTTCTTCAGCACGAGGAAAACGATGGGTATGGCAAGGCCAATCAGGATGCCGATGAGCGTCGAACGCTTCTCGTTAGGCGCAACCGGTTTGCTGTTGGGATAGGCATAGTCGATCACCTTACCCGTGGCCTCCAGCTGGGGGCTGGTCATCAGCAGTTCCTCGCGCTTGGTGAGGAGCTGGAGATACAGTTTCTCCTTGACGCCCTGCATACGTTCCACCGAGTTCAGCTCCAGCTGTGCGACAGGAACGCTCTTGATTTGCGAGTTGGCGATGTTGCGCTCGCGGTTGGCGGCTTCGATGCGATCCTCCAAACCATTCAGGTTGGTCTGAAGAAGCGTGATGATGCTCGCATGAAGGTTGGCTTGTTCGCCCAGCAGCTCTTGCGCCACGGGGTTGTTGATGGTACCGTCGGCCTTGTATTTCTCAATCTTCACAAGGTTCTCGTTATACTTGTTGATGACCGCCGATGCCTCTGCCGAGATATTCACCACGCCAACCGGAATCATCTGGTCAATGTTGTTTTTCGCGAAATTGAGCAGATAGCGCACCATGTCGGCCTGTTGGTCGAGTTGCTTGGCTTCTTCCGTCAAGGCGGTGCTGGTGGCCACATAAGCCTGTCCGAAGCTCTTCGTGTCGATGATGTTGTGGCTTTGCTTGAAGTCGACCGAGACCTCTTCGTATTCCTTGATGTCCGACATCAGGAAGTCGATGCGGTCGTTGATGAACTTCTCCGTATAGTCGAGTACGCGCTGTTGGTCTTCGATGGATTCCCTGTTGTAGACATCCATCAAGGCATTCAGCACATCGGCGGCGCGCGTTGGCGATGTGTCGTTCACCGAAAGGCGCAAGATGGCGTTCTTGTCGTTGTCGCGCCTGACACCGATGCGCGAGCGGTAGGACGCGGCCACCGACGAAACCGAACGATGCACGACCATAATGGCCGTGTTGGTGAAGTCGGCATAACGCCAAGTGGGTTTCACGACGATCTTGCCCACAGGCGAAATCACCGTGTCGTTGAGCCGCACTTCCATCGCCGGTATGTCGCCGCCAAAGTCGTCGAGCACCACATGTTCTTCGTCGACGGGCTTCACCGAGAACGCGGCATAGGCCTGCTCGTCCAATTCGGGGAACACGACCTCTACAGGCGACTCCTTGTAAAGGTCCCTGTTGCGCCGCGACATCTTGGTCTTATATGAATACCCGACATTCAGGTTCAGCTGGCGCACCATGTTCTCCATGTTGACCTGCGACTTCATCACCATGATCTCGTTGTTGACCGTGCTGATGAACAGGCCCGGCCCAGAAATCGAGGTCAGCGTCGACGAGCCACGGAACGACTCGGAGCCACCGCTGGCCGCCGTCTTGATCAGGATGGAAGCCGAACTGGAATAAATCCTTTCCTGCTTGTGCACCATGTAGTAGGCGATGATGCCACCCGCTGCGGCAAACAGCACAAACCAATGCAGGTTGTGCAAGATCAAGTACACCATGTCCTTGAACTTGAAGCCACTGTTGGAATCCTCGTCGAAAAAGGCGTTGATGTCGTTGGGGTTCTGATTCTGTTTTTGGTTTTCGATGTTATTCGTTGACATAAAATATCTTATTTCAATTGTTTAGACAGACACAGATTAGGCTTTGGCGTTAAGGCTAACGTTGGAATTGCCTAGACAGACTCAAGTAGAGCATGACCATGGATGCCAATGTCGTGATTCCGGAGAAGAGGATGGTCCAGTTAGAGTACGACTCCCTGATGAAACGGTGAGCATAGTCTTCGGTGAAGATGATGTCGTTTTGTTGGAGCAAATAAAACTCATCGTTGAAGACCGAAGTGGAGCGCGGGTCGAGGTAATGGACCACGCGCTTGCCGTCCACCTCGCGCATCACGCCGATGCGGTCGCGGCGGGTGTAGAAGTCCAAGCCGCCAGCCATGGCCAAAGCCTCGAGGAAGGTGCAACGTTCGTTGGTGATGTTGAGCACCTTGCCGCCCGAGCTGCTCAGGAAGAACACCTTGAAGTTCATGAAACGGGCCACCACAAGCGGGTCCTTGATGTAGCCGTTACGTTTCAGGTGGGTCGCGATGGTGTCTTGCAGTTGCAGGCGTGTCAGTCCGCCCACATGAAGCTCGCCCAACACGGGGAACTGGATGTTGCCGTTGACGTCCACAAGATAGCCCAGGCCCTGGTTGGTGCTACCGGCTTGGCCCAGGTTGCCGCTCAAGGCATTGAAGGGTTTCAGCAACTCGTCCTCCTTGCCTGCATTGCTCAGCACATAAATCCTCATCTCGTCGAAGGGGCTGATGGTGGCCTCCAGCGACTCGTTGAGCGGCATGCCTTCCACGGGCATGTCCTGCAAATAGCGGACTTTCTTGGATGTGACGCACGAACTCGCCATCACGGCCAACGCAGCGAAGGCGAAAAACAAAAATAACTTACTCTTTTTCATTGATGTACTATCTATTTCAAGGTTGTAAAAGCGTGCAAAAATACGAATAATTTCGGAACTGAGTGTGAAGAATGCCTTAAATGCAGGCATTTTATCAACTTCTTCGCTTCATCAGCCGCTTGACCACATTTTTTGCCGACTGCGAAAGATATTCCCAAAGCCATTCACTACGTTGGTCCGTCCACCGCTGCGGATGCGTGGTCATCATCAAGCGTTTGGGGAAATTGCCGCTTTCGACGGCTCGAATGATGTCGTCGGTGCTATGGTAGACCAATCCTTGCCTGACCCATTCATCTTGATATACAGGAACTTTATCACGCAGGCTCACATTAAACCCATCCCAACGCCTTCCCGTGTCGGTAAGATAAAAGACTCTGGAAAAATCAACATCGAAATAAGGCTCACCAATAATGCCATTATCGTGATAATCGAATGATTTCCAAAGCTCTTTTCCATCAAACCTGCTTCTTGGCGCACCGTGCATGCATATGGTCTTCACGGGATAGAACTGCCTAAAGTAAGCCAGTTGCTTCTCGAAATGGGCAATGGCTTTTTGCGTATCGCCTTCGCAAATCGTCATGTCCTCGTAATGGTAGCCGATTTCATGGCCCAGACCGGCAATAGCCTTGATTATCTCAGGCATGTTGCTCTGTGGCACCACACGGAAATAATACGAAGCCTTGATGCCCAAGGAATGCTCTATTCGTGCCGTAGCCAACGAGTTGGAGGCTTTCAGATCGACATCATGACGGAGGATGACGAAACGCTCCGCATCCAAATCCGTTTTATGCTGACAATAGTTCTCAAAGGTCACAAAACCATATTGACAATCCAAAAACGCTTGAAGCAGTCTTTTGTATTTCTGTAGGGTAAAATCCATGTTATCTTTCTAAGATGCAAAAACACGAAAAATCATTTGAACCTCCATTGGTAATCCGGGTTTTCTTGCATTATCTTGCGGCTTTTAGTTCTAATCTTCAAATTTACTTGTTCCTATAATACCACATGCAGCTTTCCATCGGCGTTTCCGTCGAAACGCCGCACACCAAAGTATTTCCCCCCAAACAGCCGCACATCAGGCATCTCGATGCCGCACTCACGGGCAAGCAAAGCATATTGGTATTCCGTACTGCCTATAGATTCGGGGTCGTTCTTGGCAGGAAACTTCACCAGCCACTCCTCACCGTCTGCCCTAAGAAAAACCTTGGGCCTTGCTCCACCTGGGGAGCCTCCTCTTTGATACAGTTCTTTGATGTGCTCTCCGAAATAGTCTTTGTCATCCAACAACGCAGCGACCTCTCTTCCCAGAAATTCAATCTCTGCCACTTGCGATGGCTGCGACACGCTTTTGTCGGGGACAAACTCCAAAGCGCCCCTCCCCGACTTGCCCACCAAAGCGAGCCTGTCAAGCAAATTCAACTCCGACGGCTTTTGTCCGATGGATTGCAAATATCGGTCCAACACCAACAAACCCCAGCCATCGGGCAGCGCGTCGTCGAACACACCGAAACCGCCTTCAAAAGAATTCCGTTTAGCCACAAACACCCCTTTTTGCAAGGGCAGTTCAAACGGCGAGATGGAAAAGCCATCAGACAAAAAAGCGCCCGAATACTCAAAAGTGCAAAGGCCGTTGTCGGTCATAGCCAAGCAGCCCACCAGACGGCTGTGATACCACACTTCCAAACGTCTCAGTATCCATTATGACGTGCCCTTTCGCGTTTTTTGCCTTTATTCAGCACGTCCTCCGTTGAAAGGTATTTCCGTTGGCTGAACAAGGCCTCGAAGTCATCGAGAGTATCGAGTGCAAAAGCGATTTGCAGAAGCTTAGCGAAAGCGATGACACCCGTACGCTCAAACTTGCGATAGGTGGGCAGCGGGACTCCTGCTTTTTGCGCCAGCTCCGCCTGGGTCATGTTCAACTCCAAGCGGCGCATCCTAACCCGATGAGCCACCGAAAGCAAAACCTCGTAAGGCGATTTTGTCTCAATTGATATTATTGTATCGTTTACCACTACTTTCTACAAATAATTTACACCCTAGTAGCATTTACAAATTGCAAAACACGAAAATCATTTGAACCGCCATTGGTAATCTGGGTTTTCTTTCATTATCTTGCGGCTTTCCGGATAGTTTTCGATGAACCAGGTAAGAAACTGTGCATAGTCGATTTTTTCAGAGAGCATCTTTTGACGACGCAACTGCCATTCTTTCTTCAAATCCTTCATTGAAACCAGCTTCTGAATCTTATCAAAAAAAGCTTCCTCCTCATTTGGCAAAAATGAATAACACAAGCCATACCTTTGTTCAAGTTCATTTGGAACCGACAAGCGTCCTGCAAAGCTATTGCACTTAACGGCAGGTGTCCCCAACACAGCAGCTTCGGAGGTCATGGTCTGGCTGTCACCTACAAACATGGTGGCATAGTACATCAGTGAGTGGGCCTTTTCGGGCGACACTTTGAGCTGGTATGGTAGGAACTCGTCGTCGATGTTGCGCTCGGTGGTGATGAAAACCTTGCCTTTGGTGCTGAGGTACTGCACAAGGCGGCGTTTGTTCTCGATGGTAAGACCTACCACACCAATATCGTGATGGGCTTTGAAGGCGTTGAACCGCAGTATGAAGTAGGGTTCGCCCTCTTTCACTCCGGCGTCGGCAAGCACCGATGGGTCGGGGGTGAAGCGGTTGGGGTGCAGATAGGCAAGCTCGTGGTAGGCGTTGACATAGATTTTGTGCTTTGACTTGCGCGGGGTGCCGGCCGGGCTGAGGATGGTGTCGGCAAAGGGGTGCCCGAATTTGACAAAGAGCGGCTCCACCTCGTCGTCGTCGTCGTCGAGAATGATGCTCTTCATGCGGCTGAGCTTGGACACGTGGGGTATGTTGATAGACGAACCGATGCCTATGTCGATTTTATTTTTTGATACCAACCTGCGCAGACGCCAGTCGTAAACCAGTTGGTCTATACCTTTTTTGCCAAGAGCATCGTCTTTTTTCCCGATGTTGACGTAGGGTATTCCATACAGGTCGAGCAGTTTCACCGCCGATGGTATCTCTTTAACAGTAACAATCACGTTGTTGCCGTTGGCCACAAGCATTGAATACGTATTGCGCAACAAGTGCACATGTGCCGGATGATTTATATCGATAAGAACGTTCATAGTTTTTTCAGTATTTTCACGACCAACTTGCCGATGCCGAACAGTGGACGGTTACAAATAAACTGGTATCTCCCCAACTCAAGCAGCTCACCGCCAAACTTCAGCTTGAAGTCACGCACGCCGTAGCCTCCGTCGTCGGGCTTGCCTGCGCCCATCATATCAAATGCTTTATATCCGTTTTCAGCCGCAAACTGAATGCCCGCAAATGTGGCCAGCTCTGACGGGAAAATGTTCTTGAAAACTCCATCCCTGCCGCAGGCAAACATCTCATAAAGTGCCTTTCCTTGCAACCCCACGCAAACCGTGCCACCCACAATCTGTCCATCATATTCCACCAACAAGAAAGCGGAAGAAGACAAACCACACAACTTTTCGAAAAACTCAAAAGGAAGCAACGGCGTCTTTACTTTGGTTCTATACAAGTCGTTCAGTATCTGATAATAAGACCTAACCTGTTCTTTTGTTGGCATCATCACCAAAGAGGCACCATCACGCTGACTGACGCGGATGTCTCGTTTGCGGCTCTTGCCCATATGCTCATTCACCACGTCCATATTAGTCGTGTCGACCCAAATGTCGTAATGCGGTTCATAAGCGAACCCACAAGCCTCGAAAACCGAACGCCATCGACAATAGTCGTTGAAATTGCGGGTTTCGATATAGATTGCCTTGCGTTTCAGCCGCGACTTCAGCACGTTGAGCAGAAGGCTCAATTCTGCGTCAGTAATGTCGTCAGCCAACAAAGGCCCGCCGTTGATAATAGCCCTGCGTGAAAAGAATTGTTTTACCTTTCCACCATCTTTCTGCACAAATCCTACCACCATACCCTTCAAAGCGCCTCTGTATTCCACTGCAACGCAGAAAGCCTCAAGAAATGAAAGACTATCGAAAAAATCGTAAGCTTCCGGAGTTTGAAACCACGAAGCCACAGGGGATTTTTCTATCAACTGATTCCAAAGAGACCGATTAACATCGTTGGCTGAATAGAGAATGTTCATTTCGTGTGGCATACCTTTTGGTAAACATTTATAAGTTTTCGAGCTACCTGATGGTTTTCGAGACCATCAATTACAATTATCTCCCTACCATCTGCCTTGCCTTTAAACTGCATGGCTTTTTGGAGCAAACCGGCAAGTTCATATACCCAAGCCACCGCTTCCCATTTCATTGGCACTTGATAAAACCAAACATAGCCGTCCGCATCGTTCGGAACAAATGAAACGTCGTCATACCCCGAAAACGAATAGTGGCTTGGGGAAAAGCGTTCTATGGTATTGTTTCTGAATACAAACATATCAATACTCTATCAATTCCGAAATCCTGCACTGCCTCAAATCGAGCAACACGCTGCCCCCGCTCAGTCCGGCGCCAGAGCCAGAAAGGACGATGTTCCGCCTTTCGGGGATAGGCATTTTTCAGCTCCGAAACAATGGTCAAAGGAATGGAAGCGGAACTTGTGTTTTAGAATATCATGATGCTATAAGGCGTCTTCGACTTGTCGAACTTCAGCCATCAACGACCAATTCCGTACCCGTGATGTAAGAACTGGCTTCCGAAAGTCAGGAAAGCTATAGGCATTATTTTTACTATGTTATACTATGTGTCACAATGGTTTATGTTTCTTTTCTTTCATAACAGCTGAGCCATATACAGCGGCAGGTAGGTGATGCCGTCTTTTTGCATGAGGTCTGACGAATGGAGCACAAAAGGCTCGGCGAGATATTCGGCAAACTTGCGGCGGAACTTGTTAATGGACGAGAGCGTGTAGCGGGTTGAGGATTTCACCTCTATCGGACAGATATTGTGACGGCTTGTCACCATTGGTTTGCGAACCAAGAAATCAATTTCCATCGTATCGTCGGAATCAGCTTTGTTCAGGTTGGAATAAAAAAAGAGTTTCTTCCCAGCCGCATGGATCATTTGTGCCACCAAGTTCTCCACAAGCATGCCTTTATTCACCTCTAATTTGCCCAACATCAGCTTCCGATAAAGTTGTTCCCCGTATATCACGTCCTCATCGAAGGCATGTGAGATGAGCAACCCCGTATCGGCAAGATAGACTTTGTATTTTGAGTCATCGCGATTCAACTTCAGCCCTATGTTCGGCGTTGTAGCGGCATAGCACACATTGACCGTCCTCGATTCGTCAAGCCAAAAGAAAGCGTCGGCATAATCACGAGACCGCGCGCCTTTCTTCAGCGAACCAATACGGAACTTCTTTTCGTGTTTCTGCAATTGGCTTGGTATCCCGTCAAAGACGCGTGCCACTTTGTCGGCGCAATGTGCTGCATATTGGAAAATATCCCTTCGGTACAGGTCGAGTATGTTGCGCTTGGTTTGGTCAACCTGTTCGAAATCCTGTGAATCAATGTATTCTTGAACCGCCTGCGGCATACCGCCTACAATCATATAAAGACGCAGGTAGTCAAGCGTCTTGCGGTGGAGTGCTGCGCCAAGGGGCTTCCGCTGTTCAAAGCACTGACGCACAAAATCCATCAGCATGTCCTCTCCCATGGCCCAAAGGAACTCCTCAAAATCCATCGGGTGCATGTTGAGATGACGCTCTTCCGAGGGGATGATGATTCCCTCGACATTCTTGTTGATGCTGACCAACGAGCCTGTCTCAATATAGTCGTAGCGACCGTCTTTCACCAAGTGTTTGATAGCTTGGCGAGCCTTTGGGTAACGTTGCACCTCGTCGAAAACGATAAGCGACTCGCGAGGAAACAGCTTCACACCTGTAACCAAACCCAAACGTTGGTAAAAAAGGTCAAGATTGGGAAGATACTGGTCGAACACTTCCCGAAGCTCGTCGGTAAGTTGCCCAAAATCAATTAAAATGTATGACTTATACTCGTTTCTCGCAAATTCTTCAACGATATAACTCTTCCCCACACGCCTTGCTCCATCTATCAGGATGGCTTCTTTGGCAGAACGGTTTTGCTTCCATTCAAGTAACTCTTTGTAAATCTTACGTTTCATAATAAAAATACACCAAATCCAGATTTGCAAAAATACAATTTTTACACCAAATCGCAATTAAGTATATGTGATTTTTTACACAAATTCCAAATTATTGAGTGTGTAATCATACTATCGAGCTTCCGCCGTCACATATATTATTCCGTTATAAATCTGCATTATACTCTTTGCCACAAGTTCATTATCCAGCCCCTCGGCAATGATTTTTTCCCTGCCCTTGGTCTTGCCTTCAAACTGCATGGCTTTCTGGAGCAAACCAGCCAACTCCTGCGGTTCGCGTGTGGTTGAAACATAGCAACCGACAACGCCATCGGTGCGTTCCTTCACATCCCCCACGTCCACACTCACAATCGGGCAGCCGCAAGCCAAAGCCTCTTTTATCACCTGTGGCGAGCCTTCGGTGAACGAAGTCATCAGGAAAGCATCGGCGGCACACATCAAGAGCGTCACTTCGTCGCGGCTATAGCCTTTCAGCTCCAACAGTTCAACATTATCGTCGTTCAGATGCGCCACCGCATCTTTCGCCAGCTGGGCGTTTTTCACTTTGTTGTCAAAAGCCCCAGCAAAAAGGATGTGTTTCTTGTCGGCTATCAGGTTCATCTTTTGCCTTGCCGTGCTTTTATCAGTCAGTTGCAAATCGGAAAGGTCGATGCCACAGGGCAGAAGGGTATGTTTTTTCTTTGGCTTAGCAATCTCCAAAGTTTTTGTGGAAACAAAAATGTTCCATGCCGAAAGGCGCATGGCCATCTTGGAAAAACGCAGCACTTTAGGCTCATTAATGTCGGAGCCGTGATAAGTGGTAACCACAGGCACTTGGCGTTGCAAGTTAGCCAACAGTCCCGAAAGCCCGTAGTGTGCATGAACCACATCGGGGCGAAACTCCCTGATAGTCTTTTTCAAGGCCGATAGGTTGTTCAAATAGCCTTTGACGCCTTTGCCCTGCAAGCCGAAAAAGCGGACTTCGCAGCCTTGCTTTTCCAAGGCCTCGGCCTGCTCGGTGATAAAAGGCGCAAAACGGCCTTTGTTGTGTGATGCGATGACAAGAATCCTCATATCGAAAAGCCTCTGCCAGCTAGCTTAATCCACGACCATACATTGATGATAATGCAAACGGCTACCAACCATATCGTATACCAGCGCTTATGCTTGTTGGTCATAAGCGACACGCCATAGGCTGCAAACATCAACTCGAAGGCCAATACGGGGAAGTGGAACCGCTCGGAGTGGGCAAAGTTGCTGAACACCAGCACCACCAAATAGCCCGCCGTCACCGCAATTGGAAGCACATGTTTTCGCCAATCCCCTCGCAACAGCAGCGTCACCAAGGCGAAAATCGTGAACCCCGACATCACATTCTTGATGAAACTCGCACCATGCATCATCATTTGGTTCTCTTGGTTGGGTGTGGCAACCATAGATGAAAACGGTATTGTGAAAATGAAAGGCGCGAACACCGTGGCAGAAGCATACTTGGCGAAGGTATTTCCTTCCTCACTTTCGGCTCGCCATGCATATCCCTCAGCCTGATTGGCTTCCCTAGCTTCCCAAAGCATTTGCGTCTCCTCCACCATCTCAGCCCCGACCGTGAGGAACATCCACCCGGCAAAAACCGCGCTATACAGGATCTTTTTCCACGTCTGCAACTGCCTTCCCGAGCTTAAGATCAAAGCGCCCACCAAAGCTGCCGCCAATACCGCCGCCAAAGCCGTCCTAAAGGTGAACATGACAAGGATGACCAAACCCGGCAACAAGATATTCTGAAAGGTGATTTTCTTGGCTCGCAAGGCCAAATCGGCACGCTCCGTGAACAGGATGGTCATGAAGGCCATCTCGGTCTCTTTCAGCGTCACGCCGCAATAATACCACATGTTGGGCATCAGCATGCAGAAGATGGCTGTCATGCGCCCCGTGGACTCACCGAAATTGCGCTTGGCCAAATTATACATCAAAACACAGGAGAACGCATCGATGACACACTTCACCAAACGCGCAGGAAGCACATGCGTGCCCAAAATCAAATATTCGATAGCCAACCACCAGCAATAACCAGAATCGGAGAAACCAACATGATATTCATCCAACAATTCCCGAAACCTGACCACTCCTTCTTCTCTTAGCAAAGTCCCCACATAATCATACAACAGCTCATCCCCTGGATGATAGGCATGAGGCTCACCCGTCATCTCAATGTAATAGAAATAAATGAAGATTACATACACCAACCTGATGATCAAAGCGGTGACGAACAACTTCTTGGTAAAAGTCCTTTCAGGGAATCTATACCAATCCATCGTCAGCTTGTTGGAATAGATAAAGAAAACGAGTACTGGAACCAAGCCAAAAAGGACAAATTGGAACGGCAGCGCGTAACGCATGAAGAACACGCTCACCAAAGCCAAAGTGATCAGATAGCACACGATGGCTCTGGTGGAGAAATATCTGGGGAAATAGGTTAACATCAAATATGTGGTTTTTACGCCTGCAAAAGTAGGCATTTTTCAATTATCCGAACAGTTTTCGCTTCAACTTGATCAAGCGGGTCATGGTTTTGGGGCCGACAAGGTTTGACAGCAAACTCTTGCGCCCTTTATCGCCCCATGACCCCATGAAATGATGGTCGCAATATGTGTTTTCTGTCATGAGAATTTCTCCTGTTGTTTGCCGTGGACAGAAATAATCCGTGGGAAAAACATGTAAGTCTTTATAAACATGATACTTGCCATCTTGAACAAAACCATTATCACGCATTATCTTCGAAATACGAGTGGTATTAGTCGTCACATCTAACGTTCCATCTTCCTTGATGAAATGGGAGCCATTATACGAATCCAACTGTTCTTTCACCCACTCTCCATATGCCTCACTTGCCATCAAACCCGTCACTGGAGGCTGGGTTTTGCTGCCCTCATATCCAGTAAACGCAGATAGATGCAACAAATCATCCAAAGGCTTCAATATCTCCACATCAGTATCCATGTAAACTCCACCCTCTGAATACAAAGCCCACAGTCTCACATAATCAGTCACAAACGCGAACTTCCTCGACCCGTAGGCTTCTTTTACATAGGGAACTGATTGCACATCGAAATTGTCCTCGTTCCACAATTTGTACTCCCAATCAGGCATATATTTGTACCACGAAGCGATACATTTTTTTGCCAACTCAGGCATCTCGCCCCGACCAAACCAGCAGTAATGGATAATCTTCGGTATCATAATTTCGTAATGTGTTGCACAATTCTCATACAAGCCTTGCCATCCCCGTATGGATTAATTGCTTTGCTCATTTTCTCATAAAGCGTGCTGTCGTCCAACAAGGATGCCACACCCTGTTCGATTCTTTGCTTATCTGCCCCCACAAGCGAAACCGTTCCTGCCTCGACAGCCTCGGGTCTCTCCGTAGTGTCACGCATCACTAAGACAGGCTTGCCAAGCCCTGGCGCTTCTTCCTGCACGCCACCGCTATCTGTAAGCACCATGTACGATTTTTCCATCAAGTAAACAAATTGAAGATATTGAAGAGGCTCGATTAAAAAAACGTTTGGCTTGTCATTGCCAATAATCTCCATTACAGGCTCTCGGACACTTGGGTTCAAATGCATGGGATACACAAAATCGACTCTCGGATATGTTTCAGCTAACTTATTGATAGCATGGCAAATATTAAAAAAACCTTCACCAAAATTCTCTCTACGGTGCCCAGTAATCAACACCATTCTCCTACCATTGTCCAAACGGTTAACGTTATATCCAATCCTAACCAGTTCTTGACTTACCGTATCTCTCAACGGCAAATCCTTTTCCAATTTCTTCACCACCCAATGCAGAGCATCGATTACAGTATTTCCTGTCACAAGGATTGAACTCTCAGCTACGTTTTCCTTCAGCAGGTTGTTTTTGGAGCACAATGTTGGGGCAAAATTGTAAGTCGCAATACGTCCCGTTATGCAGCGGTTCATCTCTTCAGGCCATGGACTATAGATATTCCCGGTACGCAGGCCTGCCTCCACATGTCCCACGGGGATTTGTTGGTAAAAAGCTGCCAAAGCAGCTGCCATGGAAGTCGTCGTATCGCCATGCACCAGCACCAAATCAGGTTTTGTCGCTTTCAGCACATCTCTCATCCCAATAAGGACCTTGCTTGTCACGTCATACAAATCTTGATTGGGCTTCATGATATTCAAATCATAATCAGGCACGATTTGAAACAAATCAAGCACTTGATCCAACATTTCACGATGCTGGCCTGTCACACACACAACGGTTTCAAATAGCTCAAGATTTTTTCTAAACTCATGAACCAGCGGAGCCATTTTAATGGCTTCGGGACGTGTGCCAAAAACAAGTAATATCTTTTTTTTCATAATTTTACTCTTTTTCTCATTACGAAACACAAGAGGCCTTTTATCCTTGCAGCAGTTTTCAACAGCCGATTTTCCAACCTCAACACAGCAATCCGCTTCGAGTATTGTTTCCTCGTCTTTTGCGGCTGCATGTTCCAATCCACCTTCTCCAGCTCCTGCTTTGCCGCCTCATGGTATTCCTTGGAAAGATAATACGGAAGCAAGCCATAGGTCCGCAGATTGTCGATCAACAGTTTGTAGTCGGGGTTGGTTTTCTCCTCTTCTGCAAGGAAATCCAAGTTCCAGAGCATGTGCTCAGCGGGCTTATGAAGCCGGCCCACGCCCCTATTGGCGGCATCCACGTCTTGGTTGTAATATGCCAATGCTTTATTCAAAAAGGCCACCTTATACTTCAGCGCGATGCGAATCCAAAGCAGGAAGTCCTCGCCAAGCTTGATGCCTTTCGGGAAGCCTTTCATTTCATCGAAGATTGGCTTGGGGATGCATACCGCACCCGTCCAGAGAGGAATAGCCAATGTTTTGGCATACACCTGGCAGTAACTGATGTAGTCTTTTTCAAAATCTCCATCAACACCAATTGGGGCTACGCGTGTCTTGCGCTTGGTTTCGTTCACTATGGTGTAACCCGTCCCATAAATGCCAGCGTCAGGGAACTCTTCAATCAACTTAGACATTTCCTCCAAAAAAGTTGAAGCCCACCAGTCATCGGCATCGAGGAAGCAGAGGTATTCGCCATGCGAAAGGGCAACGCCGTTGTTTCTGGCCACCGAAACGCCTGCATTTTCTTGCCGGATGAGCCGGCAATTGTCGTGGCCCTCAATGGTTTTTTCGGCGATCTGGGCAGAGTTGTCCTTGCTGCCATCGTCAACGATAACAAGTTCGAAGTCTGTGAAAGTCTGCGCCAGCACACTTCCAACGGCTTTCGCCACGTAAGGCGCTTTGTTATAGAGCGGTATGATGACGGAGAATTTCATTCGTACTTTGAAACCGATGCTTTTTTTCGTTTCTGCTTTTCCACCTTGAACAGGCAACGTTCCAAAAACCAGACCAACTTGTAGGCCCAAGGATGCCTTTTCAGCCGTTTGATTTGATCGATAGGAAACGCATAGCGTTCATAATCGGCAAGAACAGCTTTAGGAAACAGCTGCGTCAGAACCTGCTGGCGTTCAGCTTTGTCCAACGCCTTGTTGGTCTCGCTGATGCCTGTCATATCAAATAAGGTCACGTCCATATCGACATATTGCGGTTTCTCACCACCGAGGATGATGGCTTGCAGATACCATTTCCAGTCTGAAACAATTTTCAACGACTCGTCATAATAGCCGTGTCGCTCAAACAAGTTGCGGCGAATATAGGCAGGGTCGTGGTTCAAGGTGCCAGTATACATGCCTAACATTGTGATTTCCTGTCCATCAAAGCATTTGTCTAGCATCTTGCGACCATCGGGAAAACACTTTATCATATTGCCATACAAAATGGGAGGCTTTCCCTTTTCCTCCAAAGCCGCCAACATCTTTTCCGTCACCACATCCGAGGCCAAGGCATCGGCAGAATTGAGAATCTGGATGTAGTCGCCCGAAGCCATACGGATGCCTTTGTTCATGGCATTATAAATGCCAGCATCGGGTTCCGACAGCCAACGCAGATGGGCGAATTGAGATTCGTATTTTTTAATCATTTCAACGCTGCCATCGGTTGAGGCACCGTCAATAATGATGTATTCAAACTCATTATAAGTTTGGGCAGCCACGCTTTGCAGGGTTTTTTCCAGCCCTGCGGCATTGTTGCGATTAATGGTGATGATGGAGAGTTTCATTGTCGTTTCAGCCAAAAATGCTATTCTAACCTTTCAAGTTAATAGGACGGTGACGCTCATTCCAAATTAACATTATGTTAACAGTTAATCATAACCAACATGTCCATCCTATTCAATAACAATTCCTGTTCTCAGACAAGACCACCCACGGCACCTGTCTTTTCGTTTTCAACGACTGCGGAAAAAACGTTTTTTTCGCCAAGAACTTGACATATGCAAATACCGGTTTGGTAATATGACTCTTCCTCCACAACGACATCTTGCGGAATCTTTCCCATTCAGCATAATATGGAGAACCATAATACCTATAATCCCACGGTTTTATTCCGCCACAATAATGAATGATTGCCACCTTCTTGTTTTCCTCAAGTAACGTCTCCTTAAATGCCGAGGAATATTGGCCCCAAAAACTTTTGGCGAAGAATGAAACCTGAAAATTGTATCTCTCCGAGGCCATATTTTTCCTATCAAACAAAACCCCATTCACCACATCCTGGTCCATCAGCAGCAGCTTTGGTTCGTTGTCGCGAATGAAATCGAAAAAGGACTCCGTTATGTGGTGCACCCGCCAATAATCCAAGTTATATAGAGCGACACCCGCATTCATGTATCCAAATCCAGGAAGTATACCCAATCGCTTGCCATTATTTTCGTCATCACAATCCTTCACTCCTACTATAGCCACATTGGTGACATCCATGTCCCAAAATGCCCTAATGTTTCCTACCACAGCGATGTCACAATCCAAATAAATCACTTTATGCACGTCCTCCGGAAGAAGTTCGCTTGCCAGTAAACGATAATAGGTGGGCAAAGTGACCCACACATGGTTATCCACCCCGTTTTGATGGTTGACAGGGCATTTTCCCAATAACTGATTGTCGATAGGCATCAGGTGGATGTCGGCCCCATACCTTCGGGCAAGTCGACTATACTTCTTATTATTATCGTCAGAAAGGCAGCCGTCGACAAACACGAAGACATTAAACTTCGAATCCATGTTGCTTTCAAACAACGAAGTCAGCATGATGCCACAATAAGGAGCGTAGTTGTCGTCAGTCGCACAAAGTATATTTATCGATTCGTTAGAAGTGTTCATGAGCAATCCTATTTTAGTAATTCCAAAATCCGTTTTTCAGCCATGTTGTCCTTTTGAATTGGCTTTGCTTGACTAGGGGCGAAGTCTTGCAACGCCTCAAAAAGCCCGTCAAATGATTCATACACATGCACATCATCGAGGTTGTGGTAGCTTCGGGCAGCATCAAAATTCACAAATACCGGGATGCCGGCCAAAAGCAACTCGGGAATGCGCGTTAAGGCGCCCGTCGTTGGAGTTTGATAAACCAAAACTGCATCCGTGTCGAGAAGGATTTGCTCTAGTCGGCTATTTGAAACCGTACCATTGAAAGTGATATTGCCATCTTCAGGTTTCCTTAACAATTCAGTCTGATATCCTGCCACTTCCATTTCAAATGGCCAACAACCTTTGGCCGCATAGTCTACCAACGCCTGCATACCCTCTCGTGTAGGGACATTGGAAGCTGAACCCAAAAGCAAGAACCTTTTTCGGCCAATGGTTTTCCTAGTCTCACGACGACTACGTATGGACAATAAAAACGTCTCCACTTCTTTTGGGGGAAAATACGGATAATAATACGCTTTCACACCTAATACTCGAAGCAACCATGTCTCCTCCTTTGATATGGCAAACACTTGGTCGCATTGTTGCAGACGAGCAATCTCTTCGCGTAGCACCTCAATATCATGGTTCGAAACCAGCGACTCCAAGTTGTGCGGGAATCCGATTACCGAGCAACCCGTAGCTTTCAACAAATACACCATATCCTTGTCATTCGTATTTTCCCAAAAAAACACAACATCTTGGTTCAGATATTTGTCATATACTATAGGAATACGCAGACCGTAATACTTTACCAATCGTATGTAGTCAGAAATGGAGCGTATTCTCGACTTGGGATAGTGCTTCCTGATGAACTGCGTGGCCCTCAATGCCCATTGCAAAAGAGACTTTTTCGGCATCCCTTTGGGTAGGGCGAAATCGTCTTCCACATAGGCAAGTACATTGTCAGACAAGAAATCCCTGATCTGGACGCTCCTCCTGCTTCCGCCGTCGCCAAAAGCATCTAGCTTGAATTTTGTATTGCAAACAACCAGTTTCATTCTGGGAATGTCTTTATGCCAAACATCCACAACAAATAATTGATATAACGTTTTCGCGAGAGCAATTGCCTCACGAAACGGTTGGGGAAAACATTATGGCGGCAAAGTCTCCGAAAGTCTTTTTGCTCCTCCTCAGTCATTTTCGGCAAATAGGCAACATATTGGTTCAGCGTATATCGGGCTGCTTCGGTATAGGCACGGCGGACTTTCGCATATTCTTGGGGGACCTCAGTGGCAACATCAAAAATCAGTCGCGAATCCACGAAACATTTCTCATAGAGCGTTTGCGGTTTCGGCATCCACTGCCTTCCTGTCAAGGAATCAGGATTGACACGGTACAGATAAAACCTGTCGGGTATCGACATCAAACGTTTCGCCGACATGAGCACCTTGAATGAGAACGGGACATCCTCTCCCATATTGATTTCTGGTGAATAGATTTGGTTTTCGTCCAAAAAAGCACGGCGCATCACCCTTCTCCAAACCACACATATCATTGACATGTCATTTCCGTCTAAACGCTCCAAATAATCCAGTCCTGACATCACTTTTTCTGTTGGCCGGACATTCAACATTTCCTCACATTTCCCATCCCAAAACCTAAACCTTCCAAACTCCAGCACATCCAACTGTTTCTCATCGCATAGCGTGACAATGGTCTTAAGGCAATTCGGCACAATCATGTCATCTGAATCCACATTCCATATATACTTTCCGCGAGCGATTTTGCGGCCTGTATTACGCGCCGCGCCCAACTTCTTGTTAGCCTCATGCTCCACAAGGATGAGGTTGGGATGCCTTTTTTGGTATTCAAGCACGATGTCGCGCGAATGGTCGGGCGAGGCGTCGTTCACGCAAATCACCTCGTACTCGTCCTCTGGAATGTCCTGCCGGTACACACTATCCAAACACTGGGCGATATACTGCTCAACATTGTAGAACGGTATGATGATGGATAAACGAATATCTGCCATATGAATTATGGTTAATTATTATCTATTGTTCGTTGGTTGGTTGAGATTATCTCCCAATGGCCACCTTTATCCGGCCCTACGCGGCGAATGAGGCCTTGTTCTTGCAATTTCCTTAACTGCCACTTCACTCCATCTTTTGAAATACCACAAGCAATGGCCAACTCTTCTCTTGTTACAAAAGCATTTTGGGCTATTTCAGCCATTATTTACTGGGTAGTTTTCTAGGTAGTTTTCTGTCGCGTTTTCTGTAAACTTTTCACAACAGCTCTGTTTTCCGCATCAATACTGATAGTACAGAGAACACGTTCAGGGGCATAGGAAATCTTGTAGTCGGGTGAGACCTGCATCGCCTCTTGAAAAGACAAAATCGAAATCGGATGATGATTTATGCATCATATCAAATAACAATGTCTTGCCAGCAGTTTGCTCAATCAAGTATTTTTTTGTATCTTTGCACAAATAAAACAAAACATGACCAGAATAATTACCAACACCAATCAAATTGCTGAAAATCAGTTAGTTCGACAGTCAAACAACGAACTTCTGCGCATCGTGTGCATGTTCTTTATAGTGTTTCATCATTTTATCATGCACGCCGTTTTCCCCAATATTGTCGAAACCGATTCCAACTTGGACATGGGCACTGCCGCCGCCACGCTTACCGAAGGGTTCCTTTACATTGGGGTCAACTGTTTCGTTCTCATCTCCGGATATTACCAAATCCGCCTGCGTTGGAAAAGCATTTTCAACATATTTCTCACATGCGCATTCTACGGATTCATCGGATACCTTTTACACCTATGGCACGACCATGCAAGCATCGGCAGGGGTTTGGTTTACTACTCCTTACTAATCCTTTCGCATAACAATTGGTGGTTTATCCACTGCTACGTCATACTTATGCTGTTGTCGCCAATCCTTAACGCCGCCATAAAACAGCTTTCACAAAAGCAACTCTTGTATGCCATCGTCTGCTTGACAATTTGCCAAGTGTATTTCGGCTATTTTTGGCAGATACCCCAATACGACATCAGCGGTTACCACTTCCTGCAATTCGTCTATCTGTACGTCATCGGCTCATACATTCGTCGCTACACACGCCCCAACAAGGGGGACAGAGGCAAATATCTCGCCATTTATGTCGGTTGTGCCATAGTCTGGGGTGTTCTCACCTGCCTCGGGCACAAGTTCGACATCACTTCGTTTTGGTGGGCGTTCAACTACAACAATCCAGTCTTGATTATTGAAGCCATCGCTTTTTTCTTGCTTTTCCAAACATTCGACCTCAAAAGTCCAATTATCAACAAACTTGCTTCCGGCACTCTGGCCGTCTATCTCCTACAAGACGGCGTTTATTCGCGTTCGCTTTGGTACGGCACCGCAACCTCGCTGACTGCAACCTTGGCCTGGCCCGTCAAATACCTTGCGGCACTACTGTTTTCCATTGTTTTCCTCGTTGCAGTCATGTGCGCCGACCAATTAAGGATCAGGATGATGCGGCCCATTCTCAACAAGATTTCAAAGATAGACGAGAAACACCCGTTGTTTGACAACTGATGGCAACGTCTCAGTCATACAAATCACTCTGGCGCATCCACTGCATTGTCTGTTTCATTCCTTCTTCGACAGAATAACGCGGTGCGAAACCCAGAACATCCTTGTTTTTCTGTACATCGATAGGCTTCGTTTGGCTATAAATGGCCATCTCCGTTGCATTTTTCTCAGGCAGGTTTTTCATCACCACGTTGCGCGTCAGGCGGAGCACCTTTCGAGGAGCCTTATAGAGCCACAAGGCCGTTTTCGGCGAAGTAGGCTTCATGGCCTCATATTTATCCATCAGCACCACCATGCGCTTCCACAAGGCGTTCTTGATGCCCAAACGCATTTTCCTGAAAGCGCCATCCTTGAGCGGCACCGACGGGTAGTCCTTGGGCTGCTTGCCAATGGCTTTCAGATAATACCCGAAAAACTCGCGCCAAGTCAGGTTTTCGCCATCGGTGGCGACAAACGCTTGGTGGTCGGCCAGAGGATTGGTACAACTTAACACACACATATCCACCACGTTGCCCACATAAACAGCATTGCAGATGCCGTTGCCGTCATCCACCCAGGCGAACTCGCCTTTCTTCATCAGCTGCAAGATATAGATGGTGTACCACATGGAATAAGGCCCCCACACGTATGTGGGCCGAATGATGGTGCCATGCAGCCGGTATTCGTCCAGCAGTTCCCAGAAGCGTTTTTCAGCTGCCAGCTTGCCGTCGGCATAGGTGTCGCCATACGACACCAAAGGCGAATCAGCTGTCAGGTCGGGAGGCACCGTCTCTCCATGCACTACTACGCTGCTCATCTGCACAATGTGCCTTATGCCGTTGGTTTTGGCAGCTGTCATCAAAGCCTCGACAGCTTTCTCGTTGTTATGAACGAACTCGTCGTGTCCCTTACCACCCGGAATGGCAAGGTGCATGATATAATCGCATCCCTTGGTCGCCTCCGTCATCGACTCGGCATCGCAGATGTCGCCTTGCACGAACTCTACGTCGAAGCGGCTCACATAGGCCGCCTTGCCCCAAGTGTGCACCAGTACACGCACCTTAGCTCCCTCGTGCAGCACCAGCTGCTCCACTAACTGACCTCCAATGAAGCCAGTCCCGCCAGTGACGAAAACGGTCTTTCCCTGCAAATCGCCAACGGGTTTTCTTTCATATTGCTTAGGCTCTCGCTGCGCATAGCAACGCTCCAACAGTTCGATTACGGCCAAGCCTTCCTCCATCGTACAGCCGACCGGCTCTTTGCCATCAATGGCGTTGAGGAAGTTGTCCAATTGCGAAGACCCCGTGCCTTGGCACGCCACTTCCTTGCCATCCAACGTATATTTCGAACCGTCATACACATCCAAAACAGCCTTATGCCCATTACCTTCCACAACAATAGTGTTGGATTGCGTAATCGTGCGGCTAATCTGCATGAAGCCTTGTGCCTTGCCGAACTGCATCTTCAGCTTGAGGTTGCTTTCCAAGCCTCCCATGGCATCGTCCTCGTATTCGACGGAATCAGGAGTGCCAAGGCACCACAACAAAAAATCCGCCGAATGGATGCCATTGTCGTAGAACGCGCCGCCCGGCACCAATTCCTTGCGGAAGCAGTAGCCCGAAACCGTAGGCCAGTCGGAAGGGTTGCCTTCATGAATGGAGACGGACAGGTTGTCGCCGAAGAAGCCTTCTTTTATCATTCGGTGCACCTCCTTGCGGCTCGCCATGAAACGGTAGGAATGGCACATGCCAAGGACGAGGTCCTTTGGAGCGTCTTTCAGTATCTCTTTCGTCTCTGCACTCGACGGCGACAGGGGTTTCTCGCACAGCACATGCTTCCCAGCCGCAATACAGTCCTTAAGGATGGCATTATGCACATGAGGCGGAGTGCAGATGATGCATGCATCCACCAACGGCAAAGCCTCATGATAGTCACCGACCACATGCTGCAGTCCATGCTTGGCCTTCAGTTTCTCGGCTTGCTGCCGGTTCAACTCGGCCAAATAGATATCGTTGATATCCAATATTTTCTTTGCAGCGGGAATGTGATTGCAATCAGCAATCGCTCCACCGCCAATAATCAGAAGTCTCATTATCAATTATTTCGTTTTAGTTTATTCCAAGCTTTTTTCAGCAGGAATCCGCTGTCGTGTCTCACCGCCATCCATGCTGTCCACAGGTGCATGGCTATACGGGGAAAAGGCCATTTCAGCAGTTTGTCGAACCATCTGGTGTAATAGATTTCCCATCCGCCGTCCCAATAGAACATCCTGACGTAACGGTTCCGCATCTTCTCCCACAGGGTCTTGTCGAGGATGCGCTTGTTGGGCTTGTGTTCGTCGCACACAAAAGCGCCGTCGTTGCGCCAGGCGTTCTCGTCCGCATTGAGGAGGAAGGTAGTCTTGGTTTCGGGCCTCTTCCAAAGGGCATACATCAGCGAGAACTGGTCGCGCTTCACCCTTTGCTCTTGGATGCTCCGCCACCACAATTCGTCGACAGCTTTGACATAGGATGTGTTCAAGCGGAAAATGATGTTGTTCTCAAACATGAAATCTTGCTCGGGGAAGCCTTCCTTGTGCAGGAAGCCGTACCAGTCAAGCACGTCGTAGTCGTGCACCCAGCCCAAACCGATGATGGCATTCAGCTCGTCGTAGAGGCACTGTCGGCCTTGGTGTTTTATGCCAGCCCATTCGACACCGTCGGCGGCCAAAGCAACGCAGCGGTCGTACACCCTTTGGGAACAGATACGGATGTTGCCGTCGATATACAGCCATGCATTGTATCCAGGAAGGACAAGGTCAGGCCGGATTTTGGGGAAGCGAGACTTTTGACGGTTGTCGGCGGATAGGGAGAGCATTGATTGATTGATTAATCAACCTGACTTTCCAGATGCCCGGGTCTTGGATTTCCCTATCGGAGAAGACAAAAAAGTCGAACCGGTCGTCAACGTCCAAAGGCTGCTTCAGATCATCAAAGCCGCCGGTGATTACGGTATAGACAGCGAAACGCATCATTTTATTTCTTGATTCCTAAATCCAGCCAAGATCCCATAATCCCATCCCATTCTATAGGTTTATAGTTCATAAATCCGCCCCATGTGTAAAATGTCATCTCGCCAAAATATATTTTCTCTTTATGAACATACACATCCACACGAACTTGAGGTATCCCCTCTGATAATGACTCTGCTATAGATACCATTTCATGAACGCAGTCTTTATCTGGCAAGTTCAAGCCAGCTGGTTTATAGTTCACATAAAAAGGCAACCGATTCCCTTCCCTATCAAAATGGTCATTAAAACGCATGTCAAATTCCGCATGGGCGATACCCGAACAAACGGTTATCATTTTCACTTTACCATGGATACATGTTATCTTATACTCGATACTCTCTGGCTTACCCAAGGAATCAATATACTCTTCTGCTATAATTCGCGGTTTCACGCCTTTGTAGGCCCATTCCCTTTTCCACAAGTAATAATCCTGACTGTTCAACCCATCTTAGAACACATTTCTCACATGCTGCAAATCCAGGCCCCTCTTATCCTTGCAAACCACAAGCCCGCCAGAATTGTGCGTGCATTTAAGCACAAATTGGTTAGGCAATGCATCAAAATCTATCTCATCGACAGAATTGTACACACCGTAAGTTTTTACGACATGTTCTACACCAATCCTATCCATCACCCATTGTTTGACTTCATACTTATCTACCAACTTATGATACAACGGATTATGGTCATGCAATTTCAACCATTGCAGTTTCTCACAAAATGTTAAGGGATTGTCGAGATTCAATGGATAATCCATTGTAAGTCGCCATTCGGTCTCAATAAAGAATCTGTCCGACATAAGATTCGGACATTTTTTTATCATATCGCAACCCAAAGCGAAATAAGGGTCGCGCAGATAACGTTTGATTTTACGGAACATAAGCAATTACTTGTTTATAAATCAATTAAAATGCCACCTTGCTTATATCAGCGGATTCTTCTCACTCTTATACCACTTCATAAACTCCGCAATGCCGTCGTGAAGTGTCCAATGGGGGCGATAGCCCATGTCGTGTTCCAGCAGAGAAGTGTCGGCGTATGTCTGATACACATCGCCTTGTTGCATGGGCAGAAACACCTTTTCGGCCTTTTTCCCATAAGCCGCTTCCAACTCCCCTATGAAATCCATCAATGGGACGGGGTGGCCGCAACCTATATTGTAAACCCGGTATGCAACACCGTCGTCGTTAGGTTCAAGAACATAATCCACGGCACGAACCGTTCCTTCCACTATGTCGTCGATAAAAGTGAAATCACGGAGCATGTTGCCGTTATTGAACACTTTGATGGGCTGCCCCGTTCTCAAAGCATTGGCGAACAACATGGGCGACATGTCGGGCCGGCCCCACGGTCCATAAACGGTGAAATAGCGCAAGCCAATGGTTTTTATGGCATACAGCTTGCTATAGCTGTGGGCCATTAGTTCGTTGGATTTCTTTGTGGCGGCATAGAGCGACACAGGCTCGTCCACCTTGTCGTTTTCCGAATAGGGCACTTTGGCATTCATCCCATACACCGACGAGGAGGATGCGAAAACGAGTTTCGGAACACTTGTGTTTCGGCATGCTTCAAGGATGTTGAGGAAACCGGCCAAATTGCTCTGCAAATAGCTATAGGGATTGGTGATGCTGTAACGCACACCAGCTTGTGCCGCGAGGTTCGCCACAACATCGAATCTTTGCTTTTCAAACAAGGCATCAACACTTGCCTTATCATCTATCGAGAGCCTAATGAAGCGGTAATTCGGGAAAATATCACTTTTATACTCATTCTTCCACAAGGCTTCATTACAATCGATGCCGCACTCGCGCAAGCGGCCATATTTCAGTCGTGTATCATAGTAGTCGTTAATGCTGTCGACGCCAACGACATCGTCGCCACGTTTGGCCAACTCATACGCAAGCCGCGAGCCTATGAAACCGGCCGCGCCAGTAACCAACACTTTTACTGACTTTTTCTCTTTTGCTTCCATGCTACTTTATTCTATCGGCAGTTTTATCCACTCAAGAGACATTTCACCTCAATTGACCCAGATAAAACAAGTATTTCCCATTCAAACAAACAACCCATCAATCTTCACATAAAAAAGTATCAACTATTGCATCAAGCAAAAAGCTGATTCAATGCTAAACCGACCCCATCCTCATCATTACTTCTTGAATCCATGATTGAATACTATTCTGTTGTTTCTGAATGGTCAGATCATCTTTCCAAATCTATCGGTTTCTCATCCGCCTTTCAACACCTGCCAGTAGCCGCCTTTGGCGGGGCCGACGCGGCGGATGAAACCATGTTGCCTTAGTTTTTCGATATTCCTGCTTATATTTGAAATATGCATTCCGACAATCCGGCCTAATTCCTCTTTCCTCACATAAGGATTTTCTTTCATCGAAGCAATAATTGCCCTCTGTCTGTCCGTAATTTTTTCTGTCGCGTTTTCTGTCGCGTTTTCCGCCACGAGGGAAACCTTTACACCAACCCCGCCATTCATTTGCAACCATTCTGGCTTACCGAGACCGTAATTTACAAACATATCGCAAACACGTTTGATGCCGGTTCCATAACGCTCTATCTCACCCATCTCCTTGAACAACCTTGCCACCTGTTTGTTGCGTGGCGTGGACACATAATCGTTTGTGGCCAACTGCTCCACTGTAATGTTTTCGGGCAATGCGCCGGGGTTGAAAAACAGAATATGGTCCTGAAAAATCTTGATTGTCGATTCAGCGGCTGAACGATAGTCGCGGTGGACAATCATATTAAGCACGATTTCGCGCAAGGCATCCAGCGGATAATCCCATCGTTGTATGTTCTGGGTTTGTGTGCCGACAATTCCAAACCTTTGTTGTGCGACGGATAAAAGTCCCAACTCGAGTTCACTGTCTGCAAATGCATATCCGCAATTTCGCCTGCCGAAAGCTGGTGGTTGCTGTTGGCCTGACGCTTGTAGTAGCGGCCTTGCCCTTGTCGTTCACGCCCACATACACCCTGCCACCTTTGGCGTTGGCAAAAGCCACCAAAGAAACAATCACATCCTCGCCGAACGAGGTCTTGAACTCCGTGTGAAGGTCTTCTTTTGAAGGAATCATCGGTGTCTATTTATTATGTCCAAATTCACTGTTCATTGCGGCTGGCGGGTTTTTGCCGCAGCCATTGCGTTATTATATGCCTGTCGGCAAGAAAGGATTGCATGCCACATTTCAGCGATTGCCACTTGCTTCCGTTTTTCCATAAGAGTTTGCATAGCATGAAATAAAAAGAGGCAATAATCGGATTTATAATCTGTTTATATCTATAATGTAAGCCCTCATTTATTATCTCATACATCTTTATCCTGTTCATCCAATCTCTTTCATAAGTATAATTCTTGGATGACACTCCTACATTAGCCCTATAAACAGTTGCGGGCACATTAAGAAATTTGGCTTTTCCGTATTGGCCCAAAGCGATAAACAATGGCTCATCACCAATAAAGCATCTTGAAATCCAGCTTGGCAAAGCCTCAATCGGATTTCTATATAGAATTGTAGAAGTATGCCCACATGAAACAACGTAATCACCTCTTTCCTTAGCGTTCAAAGCATTACTTTGTATAATGTCCTCAATTGTATATGTGTCCCAAATATGATTTATGGCTGTGACTTCACAATTCGGATACTTAACCATACAATTAGTAAAACACATCGAATAATCCTCATGTCTCTCCAAAAAATCCACCTGCTTCTGCAACTTCAGCGGGTCGGTCCAATAGTCATCGCCTTCGCACATAGCGATGTATTTGGCTTTTTCGTCCCAAACCTTTATCAATTCACCTTTTCGAGGATTTCTGTAAAGGTTCTTCTTCAGGAGAGCCACCAAGAAGAAACACTTCCCGTTCGATTTGTGCCGTGCGAAAGTATAATTTGCGTCATCTGTCTCCCATTGCTTATATCCGGTCTCTTCAGAATAGTCGAAATGCTCGTCCAGATATTTCTTTATCACTTCCTGCTCCCCATCGGTTGAGGCATCGTCAAAAACCAATGCCACAAACGGGAAATCAGTCTTCTGCATCGCGAAGCCATTCAACGCATCCGTGATGTAGGCCGACTGGTTGTAGGTCATGCAATGGATGCAGACCATGAAATTTGATTCATTATCCATAAGCAATTCTGTCGTTTGCGATTTTAAGCCTGCTCTATCATGCATGTGCGTTCCTTCGTCTTCCTATCATAGCTAATTCCCATCACAAGCATGTTGAACTATACACCCCACTTGTCGACATACTCGCCGTTGCGCGACGAATAGAAGCCCGCATTGCCTATGTTGATGTATATGCCCATGATATGAAGGTTTGTTGATTGATTCGGGTGGTTCAAAGCATGAAACATGCTTGGTGAAACCCACAGTCGATGTTCGCATCCGAGATGCTGGTAGAATTGTTGTAAGTTGTATTATGGAGTCTGATGCATATTACAGATGATTGCTCCAGTCCATAGCTTCAACTATAGCTTGGCGTTCAATCGTAGGTTTTTCTCTATCACGGATTTTTTTTGCAGGAGAACCAACATAAATGCTCCAAGGCTCCACATCCTTATTTACAAACGAACAAGCTCCTACTAACGCTCCTTGACCAATCCTAACTCCTGGCATAATAACGCAATTTGCCCCGATGTATGCATCGTCTTCAATAACAACACCTCCATATCGGACTTCGCTAGCCCCTTCAGGCAAATGCTGAACAGAATAATATCCATCAAACTTATATGTGCTACCCAAAATCTTCGTACCAGGCCCGAGGAAACATCTATCGCCTATATGGACAAACGAGGCACCTTCAATGCAACAATGCCATGTAATCTCGCTATATTTGCCTAATTTGAATGACTTTTGTGCATCAATAAATGTATAATCATATATGATGCAGTGGTCGTCAAGTTCCGCATACTGGGGGTTAATGATTTTTGAGAGGTTAAAAACCCGGACACCCTTGCCGCAGAATTTGACCTTGTCTAAGACATTGGGGCCCATAATTTCAGTGTACTGTATTCCTTCCATTTAATACGATTTAAACTGTTTTCACTGTAACTAAAGTATTCATTTTATCGTAGACTTTCAATTGACTTTGCCTATCTGGAAACTTCATATCAACTATTGCCACTATACTTTGACCGTCAATACACATATCCACCTTGTCACCTATCTCCTTCTTCTCATTAATTCTATACACAAAGTCTTTTACGCACGGATCAATCGCCAAGCCATCGTATCTCCCATTAAATTGACTGAATGTAGTTTGTTTAATAATATACTGACAAGCTATTGGTTTATTAATCACCTCATCCCAATACGAATCATCCCTAACCGCTGTGGTGACTAACAACTTATAAAAGTCAATACCGGTGAAATCATTTATTAGCATGGGGATTTCATGGCCTCCTTGACGAACATTGATTTCGATTATGAAGCATTCATTATTCTTCGTAAAGTATCCTTCAATGTTATACTCTCCATGCGAAATTTTAGCTTCGGAGAAAATCCTTCCCAATATGCCTTGTAATTGTTTTAAGCGTTCTCCATCTATTACAGCTGGAGCTGTATAGGTCATTGGAACCATAGAAGCCCATTCCGCGCGAGTTGTTGAGAACATTCCATCATAGATAATCTTTCCATTGTGAATGAACACATCACCCTCAACAGTAGTAAGGGTTGGCATCTCAACGAACTCTTCAACAACCACTTTGCCATTTGTAGTATATTGGAAACAATTCTTGCAAGTTGTAGTGATATAATTTTTATCAAAATTGTCAATTCTCCTAGAGCCACGGCTGCCCGAACACTGTCCTGGTTTTATTATTATTGGGAATGTAAGATTTCCGAGGATAGACCAAATTTCATCAACTGATGTTATCTCGTAATACGAGGGGAAAAAACACCCTACATGTTTTTGTAACGCCCTAAACTTATTTTTTGACATTAAGGAACTTATACTTTCCTCGCTATTACCCACCAAACCGAAAGACTGTGATATTTTTGCCACAATTGGCATTGCAGGTTCCGAATTCGATACAATACCATCTGGGCGTTCTTTTTTACAAACAAGTGCCACTTCATCATAATTTAGAGTATTGACTTGATAATGAACATCACACAATGCTATACCTTCAACATTATCACGAAAGTCACAAAGGACTACATAATAACCAAGTTCTTTAGCAGATTTGATTAATGGAATTTGATTGGTTCCTCCACCTAAAACAACTATTTTTTTCATCATACACCTCCATGTTGTTAAGCCGCAAGTGCATGATTATTCGAATATAAATATGCAAATAATCGAAAATCAACTATTTGAATATACACACCCATCACCACCATTGGGTTATTCACACTTTGTCGCCAATACCCATTCTTTTCCACTAGTTTCCTATAGTCACATTCCAGCACACCAACAACTGTCAAATCCCGCCATGCACCTCTTTTGTAAACATACTCGCGTTTCACTCCTTCTGCTTTCCAACCACACTTTGTATAAAGCCTTTTTGACGCATCATTGAAATCGAACCAAGAGCCATCCAACCGATGCAACCCCAGTTCGTCAAAAGCATAACGCATAATAGCCATTACGGCATCCGTACCAATGCCTTTGGTTCTCCTTTCCACATTGGCGAGTTTTATGCCGTGGGCTGCCCTTCTGTTTTTCCAATCGATGTCGATCAATGTAGCGATTCCCACCGCACCGTCTTCTGGAGTTTCTATGACAAAACGAAAGTTTCTATTGTCGCTAAGATTCTTTTCAAACCACTGTTGCTGTTGCTCAATGGAAAGTGGGAATGCCCATCCCACCACCAAATCCTCTAATTCAGGATCGTTGAACATGTCACAAATCATTTGCATGTCTCCTCGCGACATTTGGCGTAATGTTACAAATTTTCCTTTTATACTCATATCTGTTTGATTATTAATCTCATCTCATCTACTCCACACCTTTGGTCACATGGAATCGGCAACAAATGTTCCACCAATCCTCCCCCCCCCCCCC
>DGXB01000069.1:0-9660 GCA_002396205.1 Bacteroidales bacterium UBA4243 | reverse complement strand
CCCCTTAGTTGTCCACTCTCTCACATTCGGCCAATAAGTAGCGACAAAAACCTTGTTGTCAATCAGTTTTTGCCTCAACGAAATGTCGTCTGTCAGATAAGGATATACCATCGGACAGGCAAATGATGTCATTTCGGGCACATCATATTTGTTGGTGCATTTCAGTGCTTCATGCAGGTACCTAAAATTGGCAATCCGTTTGCGTTTCACTTCCTCGAAATCAATACTTGAAAGCAACGCCTTCGTCAGTTTCGACATCCTGCGGATGGGCTGGTTGCACAAGGTTTGGTCATTAGCCTTGAAATCGCCATATCCTTCTTCTGCTCCAACGTCAATCCGCTTCAGTAAATGCGAACAACGGTCAAAAGAACGATCCTGCTCAAATTGGTTGACGTCCAAGTCTTTAGAGCAATAAGCAATGCCGCCATCAGGGATGCCCACATACTTACGAGGACTGTATGTCGTACACACGCCTTCAATGGGTGCGGCAAACCACGCCTGTGCGTTATCGACGATCAGCTGCGAACCATATTGCATCGCCAACTGCTTCACATAGGAATCTTTTATCCCGAAATAGTTGGTGTATAGCAGATAATCATCGTCTTGAAGCGCCAATCCATCTTTTAACTCCAATCGCTCGTTGATGTGGTAGAAAGTGTATGGAATGCCCAATTTGGTGATGGGTTCCAAAACGGAATCACAAGTATAATACGGAGCCCACAGATGACGCACATCAGGCATTGACCTTAGCACATATTCCAGTGCGTTCCTGCCGCTGTTGAGCAACACACCGTCGTCGTGCAAGAAGCCATCCCGCTTGGGAAGCTCCAATTCGAAATAGCCTCCTATAGGACTGTTGCAAAGCATACTAGTCTATTCTAATATTCACCCATTTGGAAGGTTCCGAAACTGCATCGAACAATTCTTTTCTTGAATCAAAATGCAACAAGACATCACCTAATGACATATTAGCACCAGTGAAAGGCTTAACAACGTCACCCTTTTTTAATGCCAAATCCACATACTTCACATTGTTTTTATTGACATCATCTCTAAAACTCACAGAATCAAAAGTGCCTTGCTGATCCTTGTTTGGATGTAGTGAATATGTACACCAATATCCATCAATATCTTTCGCTTTCTTCAAATTCAACGGCAGCCCCACAGCGTTTCTTATCTCATTTTCAATATAGTTAATTCCATAAGCCATATCTTGAATCAAAGCGATATGATTACCTCCACCTCTGGGTGACACCTCCATCAAATATGCTTTCCCGTTTGAACAGACCCTACATTCTATATTATACAATCCATTTTTACAGCCTAACAAAGCGAATAATCTATTTATCTGGTTAATCAAATCTGATTGATATTCGACTGGCATTGTCGTTGGCCAAATTTCTACAGTTGGAACATAGGGGTTAGAAGCCAATGAATCAAATACTTGATCTGAGAACAATGGCAAATCAACAATTCCATTCACCGAAAACATATCGGTGCTGGATTGATAACCAACAATATCCAGAAATTCCTCAACTATAAAATACCGATTCCGAGATTCCGATAGGGCAAACTCTATGGCTTTTCCCAATTGGCTCTTTTCTTCAACCTTGGACACGCCTTTACTTCCAGCCGAATCCACAGGCTTGACAATCACAGGCCAAGTGAAGAAATCCACGTCATTCAAAGCTTCCTCTACATTGTCATACCCTTTCGCTTTTGGAGAATTAAAACCATGTTCAGATAAAAACTGGCGAAATCTTGATTTGTCTTGCAGAATGCAAGCAGCCTCATAAGAACACTGGAAAGGCAGCCCCATTTTCTCGGCCACGTACGCCGCACTCACCACGCCCGGATCTACGCCAAATGACATAATACCGTCAATCCGTTTCTCTTGCGCAACCTTTAGCACTGCCTCTTTATCGATAATGCTCACGTTAACATACTCATCGCTATACTTGTGTGCGATGTTGTCGGGCAAATAGTCGGCGGTGATCACATAATAGCCCTGCTCGTGCGCCGCCTTGATGACAGGCAACAAGTAACGAATACCACCGAGCAACATGAGTTTCTTTTGCATATTATCTCACAATCAAATTCAAAACTCTATCAAGGTCAGTTTGATTCAATTCATGATGCATC
This sequence comes from Bacteroidales bacterium UBA4243, assembly GCA_002396205.1. Lineage (GTDB taxonomy): Bacteria > Bacteroidota > Bacteroidia > Bacteroidales > F082 > Limimorpha. Next base: position 7,518 of record DGXB01000069.1, on the reverse strand, counting down.
GGCAGACAAATCACCTCGTTGGCGATCTTTGTTGCCACAGGTAGATTCTCAGGTGCAGCACTCGGCAGTCCGCGATAAGTGCTGAAGGTGCTAATCAAAGGATAAAAATACCTTCTGCCCAATATGCATTGTTCTCTCATCTTGAAATACAACTCATCGCGTGTCATACCATATTCTTCCGCATTGACAAAGATGGGGAAATAACTGTAGTTATGCCTCACACCTGGCATATCTTCGAAGAAACGGATGCCAGGGACGTTGCGCAGAGCTTCGCGATACTTGATGGCTACTTGGTGGCGTTTCTCGATAGCCGCACCCACCTGCTTGAGGTTCAGCAGACCGTATGCAGCACGAACCTCGTCCACCTTGCTGTTGATGCCAGGGGCTACGACCTCGGTCTCTCCGGCAAAGCCGAAATTCTTCAGGTAGTCGATGCGTTTCTTGGTCTGCTCGTCGTGCATCACCAATGCGCCTCCTTCGAGGGTGTTATACACCTTGGTTGCGTGGAAGCTGAGTGTGGACATATCGCCACGTTTCAGCACACTCTCACCATTTACCTCAACGCCAAAAGCGTGTGCTGCATCATAGATGACCTTCAGGCCATACTTGTCGGCAATGGCTTGGATGGCATCCATATTCACAGGTTTGCCATAACAATGTACAGGCATGATAGCAGTAGTGTGAGGCGTGATGGCAGCTTCGACCTTCTCTGGATCGATGCCACAAGTGCTTTCTTCAATGTCCACAAACACAGGACGGCAGCCGTTCCACCAAATACTATGAGTGGTGGCCACAAAGCTATATGGTGTGGTAATCACCTCACCTGTAATACGTAAGGCCTGTAAAGCAGTCAACAAGGGTAATGTTCCATTGGTGAACAGGCTGATATACGGCACCTTCAAGTACGCTGCCAGAGCCTTTTCCAGCTGCTGATGAAAGGATCCATTGTTTGTCACCCATTTGCTTTTCCAAATATCCTTCAACAGCTCGTTGAACTCGTCAAGATCAGGAAGCAATGGAGAGGTTACCGTTATTGTCTTTTTGTCATTCATTTGATCTTTTCCTCTGAAAAATCAAATTTCGGTGTTACGTCACCCGGTTCTTTGCCCATATATCCTCCTATCGCCACCTGGCGGTTGGCCAACGTAAACGAGACCAAGTCATGTTCGTCAGCCAAGCATTCTATGTTGTTTTCCTGCTGGAGTGCCAGAAAATCTATGGCATAATTACCCCAATTGAGGAAGTTGGCAGGAATTGTACAAGTTTGCAGGTATTCGCCCGCTTCGTGATGTTTGTCGTAACAGCGACCTACTCCACTAAAGGAAAATATCTTGTTGCCCTGCTCGTTCTTCATGTGCATGGTTATCCAAAACGATTTCATGGGCTTTGTTAATCTATAACGCATGACCAGTTCCAATTCCTGATCCATTCTCATCACATCTTCAAAGCCACCATCTTTTCGTCTCACTCCAATTTCCAATAGCTCAAACCCTCCTCCTTTTACTTCTGGGTTATCCCAAATCTTGTAATTATCAACCTCGCTGTCGCCACGAAGATAATGCGTAACAATTGTATCAATCGGGCCGTCATCCACAAGCAGGCCGTTTTTAAGAATCACCCCGCGCTTGCAAAGTGCTTTGATACTCGTCATGTTATGGCTCACAAAAAGCACCGTCCGTCCCTCCCCCTTACTCACGTCCTGCATCTTCCCTATTGCCTTTTTCTGGAACTCAGCATCGCCCACAGCAAGCACCTCGTCCACCACAAGGATTTCAGGATCGAGATGGGCAGCCACGGCAAAACCCAAACGTACAGTCATACCTGAACTATAACGTTTCACAGGAGTATCAATATATCTCTCGCAGCCAGAAAACTCGACGATTTCGTCTAATTTCTTGCTGATTTCTTGCTTGGTCATACCAAGAACAGCACCATTCATAAAGATATTCTCCCGTCCTGTCATTTCTGAATGGAAGCCCGTGCCCACCTCAAGCAAGGAGCCGATGCGACCTTTGGCGCGTATGGTTCCCGTGGTGGGGCCGGTCACGCGCGAAAGAAGCTTAAGCAGCGTGCTCTTTCCTGCACCGTTCTTCCCGATGATGCCCACCACGTCGCCCTGTTCCACCTTGAAGTCGATGTCCTTCAAGGCCCACACGTATTCACTGTCGGCGGCCTTGGAGCGGTCGTTCACCGAGCCGATTTTCAGGTAAGGGTCTTCCTTGTGCAGTATGGCCGTCTGCCACCACCGGTTGAGGTCGTGGCTCAAGGTCCGCGTGGAGACCAAGCCCAGACGGTACTGCTTGCTGATATTGTTGAATTCTATTGCTGTTGGCATATTTCTTTTATATTCTATCCTTTATTTTCATCGCCTGTTCAATCACGGGTGCCATGTCGTAGTACTTGTATTCGGCCAAACGTCCGCCAAAGATGACATTCTTCTCTTGGTCGGCCAAGGCTTTATATTTCAAATAAAGTTCGTTGTTTTTGGCATCATTCACCGGATAATAGGGTTCCATCCCCGGTTTCCATTCGGTGCTGTACTCCCGCGAGATCACTGTCTTCGGACAATCATAAACCGCTTGTCCAAACATTTCGAAATGCTTATGCTCGATGATACGGGTGTAAGGCACTTCACGCTCTGTATAGTTCACCACGGCATTGCCCTGCCAGTTTGGCGTGTCTTTGGTTTCTTGCTCAAACGACACGGTGCGAAAATCCAAATGACCGAAACGGAAGTCGTAGAATTCATCGATTTGTCCTGTATACACAATTTTTTCGGCCAAAGCAGACAATTCGGCACGATTGGCGAAGAAGTCGCAGTTCGTGCGGGTCTCAATCCCATCAAGCAGGCCCTCAATCAACTTGTTGTAACCACCAATGGGAATGCCTTGATAGGTGTCGTTGAAATAGTTGTTGTCGAACACCAACCTTACCGGCAACCGCTTGATGATGAAGGCGGGAAGCTCGGTACATGGCCGACCCCATTGTTTCTCGGTATAGCCTTTGATTAAGGCTTCATAGATGTCTTTTCCCACAAGGCTCAAGGCCTGTTCCTCAAGGTTGGCGGGATCGTGGCCTTGCAGGGCGGCAACGGCTTCCCGTTTTTGTTCCTCTATCTTTGCCTTGGCCTCATCAGGCGTAATGACACCCCACATCTGGTAGAACGTGTTCATGTTGAAAGGCAAATTGTAGAGTTTGCCTTTGTAATTGGCCACTGGGCTATTCGTATATCTGTTGAATGGCACAATGCCGTTCACGAAGTCCCAAACCTCATGGTTGGAAGTGTGGAAAATGTGCGCACCATACTTGTGCACGTTGATGCCTTCAACGCTTTCGCAATACACATTGCCACCCAAATGAGGGCGTTTGTCTATAACGAGGCAATTTTTGCCTTTTTGTTTGGCAAAATAGGCGAAAGTGGCTCCATAGAGGCCTGAGCCTATGATGAGGTAGTCGTAGGGTTTCATTTCATTTTTCTCTTTATAAATTTTTTGACTCTTCTGATTTGCCGCCCAACCTTAAACTTGACCCAATACAATGGGAACGGCAATTGGCGGTAATCTCTTACCGTTTTCGAGACTTTCACGTCGGGAAACTCCTCCAACATATAGGCATCCCATTCCTTGAGCCTCGGTTGAGCCATATTGTAAGGAAACAACGACAACTCTTCATAATGGCAAGAACCGAATGCCCACCAAAGATCATCAAACCAGGCGCGACGAGTGGTATTTTCCGGCACTTCGTCGCGATACTGCTTCATCCAGGCAAGAACAAATTTAAGCACCGTCGTGACATGGTCGCCATGCTTTGCTCGAACCTGCGGGTCGAAACTTTGCCCCACCCTGCCGATGTAATAACGATACACATTCAGCTTGGTGTAGACAAAACTTTCGGCAATGGCAATTGGAATCACCTGAAGCGACACGTCATCGTACATCACATGTTCGCAAAACAAAGGCAAATACTTTTGCATCATCGTCGTGCGATAAACCGTGTTATGTGCGTATGTGATGTTGGAGCCATTGCCGCTTCCGAGCCAATCGTAAGTGTTGGCATCATACACTTTATCGGGTTTCATGTTTATCAGCACGACGTCTTCGTAGCGGTCTTCCTGAGCATAATACTTTTTTCTATCCATAAGAACCATGTCGGTGTCGCAATGGCCAAGATATGTAATCAGTTTTGAGAATTGCTCGGTATCGAACCAGTCGTCTGAATCGAGATAGAACAGGTACTTGCCGACAGCCAGTTCCGTACCATGGTTCCACGCGCCGCCATGCCCACGGTTCTCCTGGTCGATGACACGAAACGCGCTTGGGTATTTCTTTTCGTATTCCTTGGCCATCAACGCGGAATTGTCGGGCGTACCATCGTTGACAACAACGATGTCCAACAGTTGCAATTGTTCGGCAGGAACAAGTAATGAATCGAGGCATTTGTTGATGTAGTCCTCGACTTTATAGACGGGAATTACTATTGATAATAATTTATTATTCATACCACGGCTTATCTCAGTTTTTGTGCCAAAGACGCATACCATCTATACAAAACGATTGAAGGATAGCAATCAGAATGGAAACGTCTAAAAGCTTTTATGAACTTATATGGGATTCTTTTCGAGACATACATTTTATCAGAAATCAAATAAGACGTCGGGAACTCGGTTTTCATAGAGTTATCAAAATCAACAAGTCTGTCGATATCCATCAATTTATATGACTTTACCAAGAACTGGCTAAACACTAAATTGATACGGAATTTCAAGCGCCAAACCAAATAATCCTTTTGCTCTTTATTTACATCATCCTTGATTCTTTCAAAGTGACGCATCATGACTTCCGCACCTTGCATTTCCTGATCAAAATGCTTAATGAAGACTGAAGGATCCATAGTTTGTCCTTGCCTGCCGACAAGGTATTTATATACGACTTTATTATAATAACTGACTACTTCCACGGTTGACATTGGCAAAAAAATCCATTCCTGATCAGTATAGGATATTCCTTCTGTCTGATGATAGCCTATTTTTCTGAGGTTTTCTGTCTTATAAGCAACAGCATGCATCAAAAAAAGCTTATTCTTCGGAATAGCATTCAATGTTTTGTCTCCGTCCAACTTTAAACCGTACGAAATATGATTGATGACTTTCCCATTCTCATCCATTTGATCAAAATCCGAAATCAGCAAATCTGCATTGGAACTCGAAGCGAATGCCAAAAAACCAGCAAAGTTCTCATTATCAAACCAATCATCCGCATCCAACACCTTGATATATTTTCCTTGTGCTTCATCCAACCCTCGGTTAATACACGACCCGTAATTACCGTTTTCCTTGTCAATCACTCGAAAGGTATCAGGGTATTTGTCTTGATATTCGTGCGCAATGGCGGATGAATTGTCTTTGCTGCCATCGTTGACGACAAGCACCTCCAACTGTTCCATCAATGGTTCTGATACGACCAAGGAATCAAGGCAACGATGCAGATAGTCCTGCATATTGTAAGTGGGAACGACTATGGTGAGGAGTTTTTGCATAAGTTATATGTAAATATTAGTTTATTCTCATTTCAACATTCAATTAGTAAAAATCATCTTGCTTGCGAAACAACCGGCTCATACGTCTAATTATAAAATCTACCACGTGCCACAAAAAACTGCCAGTTATTACATATTTACAATGGATGTATTTAAATGTAGCAATCCAAAATCCTTTAAACTTTATTGAAGGTTCATGCTGATAATAGATGTACAGCAAGGCAAATGATCTCTGAAATTTTTCTCTGTATAAAGTTCCACTACAAATACTATTATCAGACACTCTATATCGAACCACAGCTCTATCAACGAAATGGAATTTTACTCCATTTTCTACACATTTTATCCATTTAGGCCAATCCTCAAGAAATGGTATCCTCTCATCATTCGATATTCCAAGCAACGAGATTTTTTCTCGATTAAAAAAAGCCGTTGCAGCTGGAATAGGTTGAAAACCTTTTGTAATCAACCATTCATATTGCTTTTCGATTGGCAAATCAAAAAAGGAATAATCGAAGATTCGAGTCACAAAACCGTCTATAACATCTTCATTTTCTCCAAACACTTCAACTCTACCGAACACATACACCAAATCAAGATGTTCTTTTACATAATCCACATAAATCTCAATACAATCAGGTAGCAAAATATCATCCCCCGCAATCGGTTTTACCCATTCACCTTGACAGGCTTCCTCAGCTCTATTCATATTTGCCGAAACGCCAGTGTTTTTCTCAACCGTTAATAGTTCTGTTCTCACAAACCTTTCCTCATGCAAGTCAATCCAATTGCGACAGACCTCTACCGTGTTGTCTGTCGAGCAATCGTCGCTTAAAATCAGTTCCAAATTCGGATAGGTTTGCCCTGCAATGCTATCCAGTGTCTCTACAACCGTTTTCGAAGAGTTGTAGGTAATCACAGCAACTGAAACCAAAGGTTGATTCTCTTCCATAGTTTAACGAAAGTCGTTGATCAATTCAGCAATTCTATTAACGTCAACTTTATCCATGACAGGACTAATCGGCAGACTCAACTCCCTGTTCGCAATTCTTTCTGTAATCGGCAAATTGGCACCTAACCATTCTCCATGGTAACATTCCTGCAAATGTGGCGGAATGGGATAATGTATCAACGTTTGAATACCATTGTCACTCAAATATTGCTGCAATTCATCTCTTCGCTCACAAAAAACTGGGAACAAATGATACACATTGTTCTCATCGGGCAATCGGGTCGGCATTGTTATCAACGGATTCTTGATATGGTCGTAATAATAGGCCGCCACCTGCTGTCGCAAATGGTTATCCTCATCCAAATGACGTAGTTTCACATCCAACACTGCCGCCTGAATCTCATCCAAGCGACTGTTTCGACCACAATACTTGAACACATATTTTTTGGAACTGCCATAATTGGCCAATGCCCTGATGCAGTCTGCCAATTCCTCATTATCTGTCGTCACAGCTCCGCCATCACCCAATGCACCGAGGTTCTTTCCTGGATAAAAACTATGTCCAGCAGCCTCGCCCAACGAGCCTGTTCTTTTTTCTTTATATCTACATCCGTGCGCCTGTGCATTATCCTCAACAAGGTGCAGATGATACTTTTCACACAATTCGCCAATCTTCTCCGTAAAGGCACAGTGGCCATAAAGATGCACCAAAAGGATGGACTTGGTACGAGGAGTAATTGCTTCCTCAATCTTGTTTTCATCCAGTTCCAATGTATTCGGGTCTGGCTCCACCAGAACGGCTTTCAACCCATTCTCAGTAATGGCCAAAACCGATGCAATATACGTGTTTGCAGGCACAATGACTTCATCACCCCGCTGCATGATGCCAAGTTCGATGTACGCACGATAAATCCAAATCAGCGCATCCAAACCATTGCCGCAACCAATGCAGTATTTCGTGCCTATATAGTCGGCATAATGGCGCTCAAAGGTTTCATTTTCCTTACCTTGGAGATACCAACCGCTATCAA
>DGXB01000047.1 GCA_002396205.1 Bacteroidales bacterium UBA4243 | reverse complement strand
TTTGTCACGGTTTCATTTCCTTCCTCTTTTAACCTTTGTTTCAACTTACGCCAATAAGCAGTCGGATCAACGCTATCCGTCAATACGGCAATTGCATCCACCACCGAAAAATACCATTTCTCTGCCTCGTCGTCCCAAATGGCACGGACTTTCTTCTCCTCGAAGAGCTGGATTTTGTTATGCTGTGTCATAGATTTATTTTGCTGCAAAATTAGTGAAAAAAACGGCAGAAAGCAATAAAAAACTTAAATTTCAGTTGGAAAACCAAACTACTAGACAATGAAAAGACACCTTATCTTATTTGTCGCCATCGCCATGTTGGCCTTGGCCTCATACGGCCAGCAAGAAACAGAAAAACCTTATCTGCTCAAGGTGAAGATGAAAGAAACGGACTGCTTCCGCTGCGTTTCGGGACAAATCACCATGCGCGACCTCTCGGAAGTGGCCAATGTGGAAATCGTGTTCAACGGCTTGAATGAAAAAACCATCGAGCAGTTCCTCAAAACCAATGCGCTCGAATACGTCAAAAGGAACGAAGGCTTCAAAATCATTTCCGACAAGGAAAAATACGCCAAGCTGAACACCATCCCCACCGTTTCCGAAGGCCATCTGATGGACAAAAAAGGCAACGAGATCATGGTGTTCCAATTCAGGCTCGACAAGCCGACTCAAGACCGTCTCAGCGCCATCAAAACCAAAGGAGAAGCCTTGATGCAAAAGGACCCCACGGCCCTACAGACCGATTACAACAACGACGGCATCAGGTTTTCCACGCAAGGCAACTACTACGTCCTGACCAACAGCCCAATGAACCTTTGCCAAATATTCAATACCGACGGAAAAATGATACGCGAAATCGACGGCAACCTTGTCGACCCCGCCGATGTTTTCCCCGAATTGAGGCAATTAGACTCCGCATTGATACAATCCATCAAGAGTTTTGGGTATTATCGCAGCTCGGTGGAAGACGTCTTCATCAACGGGAAGGAGATTTGGATTGGTTTCATGGTTTCTTGCCCCAGCATGGAAGACGGACAAGTCAGCCTGCAATCCCCTTATCAAGTGCTTTCCTATCCGCTTTACGACACAACGCAGGACTTCAAAGTGATTTTTGACGGAAGGCAAAACGAGGTGGCCACCATGATGTTCGGCCATTCCAACAATGGCGGCAACGGACTTCCATTTTTACAAGATGTATATGTCGTTTCGCAACAGTTCGACCAAGAGGGACAAAGCATCTACACCCAAGCCAAATGCGAAGTGCAGGATGGCATTCTCACATTGAAAGACGAGCGCCCGATTCACTATCCCGAGTTTGAGCAAAAGGATTTGCTGTGGTATAAGCCCAAACTGAAAGACGGCCTGCTCAACTTGGCATTCACCGAATATCTTCTTGACATACAAAACGATACCGTTTTCAATTTGCCTTTCCGATACAACACCAAAGTGGTTGACAACGGCGGTTTCAACATTCAAGCGACTCAAGATGCGCAGCTTGTGGATTGGGCTTTCGACGGAGAAACGCTCGGCGTGATTTACGACGACATTGTGGACAACCAAAGAAGCAAACGCCATTACCTCGTTTGGCGAAAAGGCCAAAAGGACTTTACGGACACCGAAATAACCCTTCCTGAAGAGCCACTTGTTGGGATGCAGCTGGTTCTCCCCGATGTGGCCTGCTATCTGACGACAGACAACCGCGTTGGGACGATGGTGCTGAAATAGCGATAAAACCGAAAAGAATCTTGGAATAGTGTTTTTTGAACAAAAACATATCCAAATATGGAAATTTCAGCGAAAAACAATATTTGAATATGGAAATTGAATTGCGCAAAGGCTATTCAAAGGAAAACACTTATTTTTGCGCTTCAAAATTGACACCTATGCAAAACACCGATTTCGCCCCGCAAATCGCGCAGGAACTCAACTTGGCCGCATACCATGTGGCCAACGTCATACGCCTTTTCGACGAAGGCGCCACCATTCCATTCATCGCCCGCTACCGCAAGGAAATGACAGGCACGATGAATGAAGAGAATGTGGCCGCTGTGCAGAAACGCCTCGAACAACTCGTTGAACTCCAGAAACGCAAAGAGAGCGTCATCACCTCCATCCGCGAGCAGGAGAAACTCACGCCCGAACTGGAGCAGAAGATACTGAACGCCAAGACCTTGCAGGAAGTGGAGGACCTCTACCTCCCCTACAAGCCCAAACGCCGCACCCGCGCCGCCATCGCCCGCGAGAAAGGCTTGGAGCCGCTGGCCGCACAAATCATGGCGCAGAACGTGGACACGGTGGAGCGCCTCGCGGCACGTTACGTCAACGCGGGCAAAGGCGTCAACGACGTGGAGGAAGCCCTGCAAGGCGCCAAGGACATCATGGCCGAATGGGTCTCCGAAAACATCAACGGGCGCAACCGCATCCGCAAGATTTTCCATATCCAAGGCGACATCAGTTCCGCCGTGATCAAAGGCAAGGAAGAGGAAGGCAAGACCTACCAACAATATTTCGACTTCCGCGAGCCGATTTCAGAGGCGCCCTCGCACCGCCTGTTGGCCCTGTTCCGCGCCGAGGAGGAAGGCATGGTGAAGCTGAAAATCAAGGTGGACGACGACTTTGTGCTCAACTCGCTCGAAAGCATCTTCCTGAAGAACGACAACGAATCGTCGGAACTCGTGCGCGAGGCCATCGCCGACTCGTGGAAACGCCTTTTGGAGCCGAGCATCGAGACCGAGATCCGCAATTATTATAAGGAGAAGGCCGACGAGACCGCCATCCGCGTCTTCGCCGAAAACCTGAAACAACTGCTCCTCGCCGCCCCCATGGGCCAGAAGCGCGTCCTCGCCATCGACCCGGGCTTCCGTACGGGTTGCAAAGTGGTGGTCTTGAGCGAAACAGGTGCTTTGCTTCACAATGAGACCATCTACCCTCACCCGCCCAAGTCGGACACGGCAGGTGCCATGCGCAAAATCAAGAGCCTCGTGGATGCCTACCGCATCAAGGTCATCGCCATCGGTAACGGCACGGCGGGCCGCGAAACCGAGGATTTCATCCGCAGCATCAAATTCGACCGCGACCTGATGGCCGTGATGGTGAGCGAGAGCGGCGCGTCGGTCTATTCCGCCTCCAAGATCGCCCGCGACGAGTTTCCCGACTACGACATCACCGTGCGCGGCGCAGTGAGCATCGGTCGCCGACTGATGGACCCGCTGGCCGAATTGGTGAAAATCGACCCGAAGAGCATCGGCGTGGGGCAATACCAGCACGACGTCGACCAAAAGAAACTCGGAGAGAGCCTCGACCAAACCGTGGAGAGCTGCGTGAACGCCGTTGGCGTGGAACTCAACACCGCCAGCCAGCAGCTGCTGTCGTATGTGAGCGGCGTTGGGCCCACCTTGGCATACAACATCGTCCACTACCGCGACGAAATCGGGGGCTTCAAGACGCGCCAACAGCTCTACGGTGTGCCGCGCCTCGGCGACAAGGCCTTCGAGCAATGCGCCGGCTTCCTGCGCATCCATAACGGCGACAATCCTTTGGACCAAAGCGCCGTCCACCCCGAGAGCTACCACATTGTGGAGAAGATGGCCAAGAAGCTGAACGTGAAGGTGAAAGACCTCATCGGCAACAAGGACCTCATCGCCCGAATCAACCCGAAGGACTTCGTTGAGGAGCATTTCGGCTTGGAGACCATCAACGACATCTTGGCCGAACTCGACAAGCCTGGCCGTGACCCGAGAAAGTCGTTCGAAGCCTTCGAGTTCGACAAGAACATCCGCGAAGTCAAGGACTTGCGCGTAGGCATGACTTTGAACGGCATCGTGACCAACATCACCGCCTTTGGCGCGTTTGTCGACATCGGTGTGCACCAAGACGGCCTTGTCCACATCAGCCAAATGGCCGACCATTACATCAAGGACCCGAACGAGGTGGTGCATCTGAACCAAAAGGTGAAGGTCAAGGTTTTGGAAGTGGATGCCAACAGAAACAGAATCAGTTTGACGATGAAAATGTAATTTTGCACCCGATTCGCAATAAAACCGCCACAAATCAGTTAATGAAAACAAATCCAAACGAAATGAAACGACACAGAATAATCACCATTCTATTATTGGCTTTCATAGTGGCCTCTCCTGCCCTGCTACATGCCCAAATCATCAAGGGCGAAGTGTTTTTGGGCGGCAATCTCACCCAAGTCGACGGTGACGAATGCTACCGTTTCCGCAAACTCGGTGTACATGCCGGTGCCGGTGCCTTGATTCCCATCACCAATTGGATGGATGTGGGGATTGAGGTGCTGTTCAACCAAAAAGGAGCCTACAAACGCGACTCCATCAACCAGCACCTTGGACTTTACACGGGTCGTTACAAGCTGAACCTCAACTATGCAGAAATCCCCGTCATGATATATCTGACCGACAAGGACCGCTACAGCCTTGGCGTTGGCGTTTCCTACGGGCGCATCGTCGGGCTTCAGGAATACATCAACGACCAAGCCACCGCCATCCGTTTGGGCGACGGCCAGCTCCACTGGAAGGAAGAAGCCGACGGCCGGCCCGACATCAGCCATGTGGCCGACATCAAGGCATTGACGGACAAGCTATACGAAGCCGGCTACTCGCAAAACGAGCCTATCGAAGACCTCGTGCCCCGAACCATTGCCAACTCCGACAGCTACCGTGCCCACGACTTCAACATCTGCGCCGACCTCCGCGTGCGCCTCTGGGAAGGCATACACGCCGAACTGCGCTACCAGTACTCGTTGGCTCCCATCAGGACACGACTGTTCTACAAGGACGCCAACGAAACCATCCTCAAGACCGACGACCGCCGCGTGCAACCGCTGCAAAGGCAATACAACAACAGCATCACACTGCGCGTGGTCTACATCTTCAACGAACGCCGCGCGAAGGCGAATAAGGATGGAATGAAAAAGTAGTTTGGAGTCATAGGCCCAAGTAAAAATCCTTCAGAAACGCTTTGTATTGTGGCGTAAAGCCATTGTCGCAATCGCGGATGACAAAAGTCTCCTCAGAAACCGAATCGCATTTTCCGAATCCAAATTCCAAATTGACCCGATTGGGGTCTTTTTCTTCTATCGGGATGATTGTCAGTCGTTTTTGAAGTGACAGGCCAACCCTTGATGCTGCTTCCATAAATTCGTTTGTCACGTTGAGCGGCAACACCAAGGCAAAACGCCCATCGGGTTTCAGCAACCGTGCTGCCACCGCGCAAAGCGAGGCATACGACAGCGACATGTCGTTGTGGCGGGCACGGCTCTTGCGTTCCTCGTCGCACTTTGAGTAACGATTGAAAAACGGTGGGTTGGAGACTATCAAATCATACTTTCTGTCAGGTCGGAAATCAGCAATATCCATGCAAAAGGCTTTCAGTTGGTCGCGCCACTGCGAAGCCTCGAAGTTGACCGTCGCCTCCTCAATGGAAGCCTTGTCGATGTCGACGGCATCAACCTGCGCCACGCCTTTTTGCGAAAGCATCAACGGCAAGAGACCACAACCCGTGCCGATGTCGAGGACTACATCGTTTGGCCTCACCTCCACCCAGCGACCTAGCAAAATGGCATCCGTGCCCACCTTCATCGTCGAGCGATGATGATAAAGGCTGAAATGCTTGAAGTGGAAGGGGCGCGCGTCGGTCATTGCAAGTACATGTCAATCAAGCCCTCGGGCGCGGTGATGGTGAGGATTTTCTTGTCGCGGTCGACGTTTTGGATCACATGGTCAAGAATCGGGATGAGGATTTCCTTCTTGCCATGCATGATTTGCAGGATGGCCTGCGTTGGGTATTCCAAAACCTCGTTGATGGCACCCAACTCGCCTTTTTCGGTATCGACCACCGTAAAGCCCACGATTTCATGATAATAGAACTGCTTGCCACTCAGCTTGGGCAGCATTTCCAAAGGCAAATAAACCGCTTTTCCGACCAAGTTCTGCGCCTGCTCAACGGTCTTCACGTCTTGCACTTGCACGAAGAACTTGTCGCCATTCGGTGTGATTTTCTCCACGAAGAAAGGTGTCAGCACCTTGTTGATTTCGAGGAAGAAATGCTTCATTTCGAGGTAGGCCGAGGGGTCGTCGGCCTCCAATTTGATGGTCACCTCCCCTTTCAGGCCGTGCGTTTTGGCCACGCGGCCAAGGTAAAAACAATCTTCTTTTTTCATATTCATTGACTCGGGACGCGGGACTTCGGGACACGAGTCCATTGTCCCGTGTCTCGCGGTCTCGCGTCTTTTTAATTTTGCTGCAAAGGTAATAATTTCCTAATTTTGCAGCCCAATTTTTCAACCCATGCACGACTTTTTGCATTTGTTCTTGGATGTGCTGAGAAACAGCGTCTTAATCACCGGATTGGTGATCATCATGATGCTGTTGCTTGAGTTCGTCAACCTTAATTCGCACGGGAAATGGTTCTCAAGGCTGCGCCAACACCCTGCCGGACAGGTGGTTTTGGGCGCGGGCTTGGGTCTTATCCCTGGCTGCATGGGCGGTTTTGCCGCCGTGTCGATGTATTCGCACAAACTGCTGACTTTCGGTGCGTTGGTCGCCATGATGATTGCCTCGTCGGGCGATGAAGCCTTCGTCATGATCGCCATGATTCCCAAACAGGCCATGCTATTGATGGGGATTCTGTTTGTTGTGGCGGTGGCGGTCGGCCTTATCGTGGACAGATTTGGCAAACCAGCAAAAAATGAAGCGCACAAAGGCTGCGAAGAAGGCTACCAAATCCACCACGAGGACGAAGTTCACGAAAACCATCCCGAGAAGCCCACCCTGCGTAATATGCGTCACGCAAGCGCGGAACGTATCGCTTTATTATTAGGTGTGATTTTGTTCATCGTCGCCCTCGCCTTCGGCATGTTCGAGCATGGCCACGAGCATGGCGAAACGGCTCATACTCACCTCAATATTTTCGACGAGTATTGGATGAACCTCATCTTCGCCATCCTCAGCCTGTTCGTGGTTTGGTTCATCGCCACCGCGCCTGAGCATGTCGTCAAGGAACACCTTTGGGAACACATCATCCGCAAGCATTTCCTGCCGGTTTTCCTCTGGACCTTCGGTGCATTGATTGTCATCCAAGTCGGACTTCATTACTTTGACATCGAGGCACTTATCAGCAAGAGCATCCCTTGGATGATATTGTTGGCCGTGCTCATCGGCATCATCCCTGAAAGCGGGCCGCATTTGCTGTTTGTCACCTTATTTGCCACGGGCGTGGTGCCGTTTTCGGTGTTGCTCGCCAGTTCGATTTCTCAGGACGGACACGCCTCGTTGCCGCTTTTGGCCGAGAGCAAAAGGAGCTTCGTCAAGGCAAAGATTATCAATGCCTTGGTGGCGGCGGTTTGCGGATTCGTTTGTTATTTTCTTGGTTTTTGAAGCACACATCAAAAAAATCCTTACCTTTGCCGCCGAAATAACAAAGGGGTGCCTTTCCTGCACAAGCAGATGAAAACGGCTGAGATCATACCCTCTAACCTGATCCGGGTA
>DGXB01000059.1:70137-97075 GCA_002396205.1 Bacteroidales bacterium UBA4243 | reverse complement strand
TCGGCCTACATCCCGACCAACGTCATCTCCATCACCGATGGACAGATCTTCTTGGAAACCAGCCTCTTCCATGCGGGTATCCGTCCCGCCATCAACGTCGGTATCTCCGTGTCGCGTGTGGGTGGCAACGCCCAAATCAAGTCGATGAAGAAAGTGGCCGGCACCCTGAAACTCGACCAAGCGCAGTTCCGCGAGATGGAAGCCTTCTCGAAGTTCGGCGCCGAACTCGATGCCGCAACCTTGGCCATCCTCGACAAGGGCCGCAAGAACGTGGAACTGCTGAAGCAGCCGCAATACTCGCCCATGCCCGTCGAGAAACAGATTGCCATCATCTTCTGCGGCACCAACGGCTTGCTGAGCAAAGTGCCTGAGAACAAGGTGCTTGAGTTTGAGAAACAGTTCTTGGACATCATGGAAGTGAAGCACAAGGACGTGTTGGAACAACTGAAAGCCGGCAAGATCGACGACAACATCAAGGCCGTGCTGAAGGAAGAGGCGTTGAATTTGAGTGAACACTTTGTATAATTGCTTCTGGCTACTGGCTTTTGGCTACTGGCCATTCCTGCCAATAGCCAAAGGCCAATAGCCAGCAGCCAAAAGCAAAAATAATGGCATCACTAAAAGAAATACGGGCCAGAATCGCTTCCGTCGCCTCGACGCAGAAAATCACGAGCGCGATGAAGATGGTGTCGGCGGCCAAGCTGAAAAAGACCGAAGGCATCACCACACGGTTTTTGCCCTACAAGAACAAGCTGAGCGAAGCCCTGGCCAACTACCTTGGCTCGCTCGAAGGCGAATTCAGCATTCCATTGGCCGAAAAGCGCGAAGTGAAACGCGTCGCGCTGATGGCCTTCTCATCGAGCAGCGGCTTGTGCGGCGTCTACAACTCAAGCGTCAGCAAGCTCTTCAAACAAGTGTACGACGAGTACATGGAAAGCCTTGGCGCTGAAAACGTTGTGGTTTACCTCGTTGGAAAGAAGATCAACGACTACGCCAAGAAGTTCGGCATCAAGGTGGAGAAACAATATGCGCCATTGGCCGAGCAGATGTCATACGATATCGCCACCGAAATCAGCGACATGATGGTGGATTTGTTCCTCAGCCAAAAGGTGGACCGCGTGGAGTTGGTCTTCAACCACTTCAAGAACGCCGGCGTGCAAGTGCCATCGCGCGAGGTGGTGCTGCCGCTGAAGACCGAAATGCAAAGCGACGGCTCATCGCTGGACTACATCGTCGAGCCAGACAAGGAAAGTTTTGTCAACAACCTGATTCCAAAGGTGATTCGCACCAACTTCTACTCCATCATGCTCGACACGCTGACGGCTGAGCACGGCGCGCGCATGACCGCCATGCACATTGCCAGCGACAACGCCGACCAGCTATCGCAAGAGTTGAAAATCCAGTACAACAAGGCCCGCCAAAACGTCATCACCAACGAGTTGATCGACATTGTGGGCGGCGCCGAGGCACTGAACGGATGAATGAAAAAAGGAGGACTTGCAGTCCTCCTTTTTTCATTCCTGATAATACACCCTCTTCACCCTTTGAGAGACGCGGGTCATGATTTCATAAGGTATCGTTTGACAAGCCTTGGCGATGGCGTTGATGTCGTGCTCGGCATCGAAGATGACGACGGTGTCGCCCTCAGAAGCGTCGACGTTCGTCAGGTCAATCATGCACATGTCCATGCAGATGTCGCCAATGGTTTTCACGGGTTTGTCGTTCACATAGAATGTGCCGTTGCCATTGCCCAGCAAACGCGCAAGTCCGTCGGCATAGCCAATCGGGATGATGCCGATGCGCATGTCGTGCTCGGCGCGACCGTGCCGATTATAGCCGATGCTGTCGCCCGCAGGAATGTCCTTGATTTGGTTGATGGTCGTCTTGAGCGCGACCACGGGTTGCAAGACACCCTTGTCGGCCTCGCAGGTAGGTACGCCATAAAGGCCGATGCCCAAACGCACCATGTCGAACTGGTATTGCGGAAATCGTGTGATGCCTGCCGTGTTGAGGATGTGGCGCAACACATGCGGGAATGCCTCCACTATCATTCGGCTGCCTTCCTCGAAGTTATGGATTTGGCTCAGCGTAAATGCGTCCTCGGCGGGATTGTCGGCGGTGGCAAGGTGCGAGAACACGCTTTTCACATGCAACATCGGGTTGGCCTTGATGCGACGGATCAGCTCGGGTAACTCACTGTTGGAGAAGCCCAAGCGGTGCATACCCGTATCGAGCTTGATGTGCACGTTGAGCGGATGGGCTTCGGGCAAGGCCAAGTTCTCGATGGCCCGCTCAATGAACTCCAAGTTGCGGAAGCTGAACACCTCAGGTTCAAGGTGGTATTTGATGATGTTGTCGTAGCTGTTCACCTCGGGACTCATCACCATGATGGGCAGATTGATGCCTGCACGACGCAGCTCAACGCCCTCATCGGCGAAAGCAACCGTCAGGTAATCAACATTATGGAATTGAAGCACATTCGAAACCTCGAGGTTGCCGCTGCCGTAGCCGAAGGCCTTCACCATCACCATGAGCTTAGTCTCAGGCTTGATTTTGGAACGGAAATGGTTGAGATTACCGACCAAATGGTTGAAGTTGATTTCGAGCACTGTCTCATGCGCCTTCTCCTGCAATTCCATGCCGATTTGCTCGAACTCGAAAGCACGGGCACCTTTCAGCAAGATGGTCTGGTTGTTGAACTTCGAGAAGGGATAATGCGCCAAAAAGTCGGCCACATTGGGAAAGAAGCAGCTT
This sequence comes from Bacteroidales bacterium UBA4243, assembly GCA_002396205.1. Classification (GTDB taxonomy): domain Bacteria; phylum Bacteroidota; class Bacteroidia; order Bacteroidales; family F082; genus Limimorpha. Next base: position 94,321 of record DGXB01000059.1, on the reverse strand, counting down.
TCCATCTCGAATTTGTTGGCCTGCCGCGAGATGCCCTCGCCGATGCCAATCAGCAGGTCAACGCCTTTATTCTTAAGAAGTTGTCCTACCTCGGTGTACAAGTCCATCTCGTTGCGACCGCTTTGCAGGATGTCGGAAAGAATGACCACATTGCGCTTGTGCTGGTGCTGTTGCCGCATCACGTCCAAGGCGATGGAAAGCGAGTTGATGTCGGAGTTGTAGTAATCGTTGACGATGGTGCAATTGTTCATACCCGCCTTGATTTCCAAGCGCATGGCAATGGTAGTCAGCGACATAAGCCTTTCGGCGATGACTTCGGGCTTCATCTGCATCAGCAGTCCCACGGCGATGCAGTGGAGGCCGTTCTCGACCGATGCCGCGTCTATGAAGGGAATCGTGAACGAGAGCGTCTCGCCTTGATATTGGCACTGCACTCGGGTGCTTCTCTCGCCCATTTCAACCGCGCTGACGAAGAGCGTGGCTTCGGTGAACTTGCGACTCCAAGTGAACAGCCTCACCTTGGAAGCCATACCTGAACGTATCACAACCTGCTGTATCTCAGGATAATCCATACAATACACCAGCGACTCCGCTTTGGTAAACAAATTAAGCTTCTCCCCTGCCTTTTGGGCGCGGTTGATGAAATTCTCATCGTGGGCCTGTCCGATGTTGGTGAAAACGCCGATGGTCGGGCGGATGACGTCTTGCAGCGGCATCATCTCTTCGGGTTCGGAGATGCCGGCCTCGAAGATGGCCAAATCATCGGCATCGTTCATTTGCCACACCGAGAGCGGCACACCCACCTGCGAGTTGTAGCTCTTCGGGCTGCGCACGATGTTATGGTCGGGGCTAAGCATCTGGTAGAGCCATTCCTTGACGATGGTCTTGCCGTTGCTGCCCGTGATGCCAATGACGGGGATGTCGAACCGCTGGCGATGATGGGCTGCCAACGTTTGCAAAGCCTTCAAGGTGTCGGCCACGACGACGAAAGTCGCATTCGGGCAGGCGTGTTCGGGCAAGTGCGTCACCACGAAAGCCCTCACACCTTTTTCATATAGCTCCTCGATATATTTATGCCCGTCGTTCCTATGGCTCTTCAAAGCGAAAAACAAGGCCTGCCGCGCATCGATGAGATGGCGACTGTCAATAAGCAAGTCGGCTATTTTAAGTTGAGTATCAGCGCCTACCAATTGTCCGTTGACGATTTTGGCGACTTCGCCGATGGAATAATATTGATGTTGCATGGGGTTCCAAAATTTTCGTGCAAAAATAAAGGTTTTCGCCATGCCATGCGAGCGAGCCGAAAAATAAACTACCTTTGCGGCATCAAACCAACGGAAATGAGTATCAGACAGCATATTCCCAACGTCCTCACTTGCGGCAACCTCGTTTCGGGCTGCCTTTCCATCCTTTTCATTTCGATGAACATGCCCGTGAAAGCCGCCATCATGATCTTCGTGGCCTGCCTCTTCGACTTTTTGGACGGTTTCGCCGCACGGCTGCTCCATGCGCATTCGCCCATCGGGGCTGACTTGGACTCCTTGTCGGACGTGGTCTCTTCGGGCGTGGCACCGGGGTTCATCATGTATTGGCTGATGAGTCTTGCCTTCGACCTCCCATCGGCAAGCCTTCTCGGCATCAAGCTGTTGCCTTGCTTGGCCTTTTTATTGCCCGTTTTTTCGGCCATCCGATTGGCCAAGTTCAACATCGACGACACGCAAAAGACCTCGTTTCGTGGCCTCCCCGCGCCTGGAATGTCCGTTTTCATTGCATCTTTACCGTTGGCGCTCAGCCAAGTAGGGCATCTCACCGATGGCGCGTTGGGCTATTGGGCCTGCCTCGGCATCACGTTGGTTTTCAGCTTCATGATGGTGTGCAACCTGCGTTTCTTCTCGTTCAAGATGAAGAACACCAAATGGAAAGGCAACGAGGTACGCTGGATTTTCCTCATTATCGCTGTGGCGGGATTGGCCATTTTCAGGCTTGTGGCGTTGCCGTTCGTCTTGATGGTTTACATCCTGATGTCAATTTTCTTCGCCAAAAAAACGGAAGATTAAAGCTCCTTCTTGTGGAACACGAAGTTATGTCCGAGATAGACCTCGCGGACGTGTTCGTCTTGTGCCAAGTTTTCGGGTGTGTCGGCCTTGAGCACCTTGCCGTCGAAAAGCAGGTAGGCGCGGTCGGTGATGCTTAGGGTCTCATGCACATTATGGTCGGTGATGAGCACGCCGATGTTTTTCTTTTTCAACTTGAAGATGATTCGTTGGATGTCCTCGACGGCGATGGGGTCGACGCCAGCGAAGGGTTCGTCCAAAAGGATGAAATTGGGACTTACGGCCAAGGCACGGGCAATCTCGGTGCGACGGCGCTCGCCTCCCGAGAGTTGTATGCCTTTGCTCTTGCGCACATGGCCGAGGCCGAACTCATCGAGCAGCTCCTCCAGTTTCTTATGGCGGTCGTCGTCGGTCATGCCTTTCTTGAACTGCATGACGGAATAGATGTTGTCCTCCACGCTCATTTGGCGGAACACTGAGGCCTCCTGCGCCAGATAGCCGATGCCGATCTGCGCTCGTTTGTACATCGGCAAGTCGGAGATGTCCTGCTTGTCGAGGAACACCTTGCCCGAATAGGGCTTGATGAGGCCGACCACCATATAGAACGTCGTGGTCTTGCCTGCTCCGTTGGGGCCGAGCAGACCCACGATCTCGCCTTGTTCGACTTCAATGTTGACATCGTTGACGACCGTTCGCTGGCCGTATTTCTTCACTAAATGTTCGGTGCTTAGCTTCATTCAAGAATCGATTTCAGATTTCAGATTTAAAATTCAAGATATAAAATTCAAAGATTCATCATTCCTAACTCCTAACTAAAAAATCCCTTCTTTCAAAATATCATGCAAATGTATAATACCCAGATACTTGCCATCGTGTGTTACAGGCAATTGCGTGATGCTGTTCTCGCGCATTTTGTGCAGCGCGTCGACCACAAGCGCCTCCTCGTCGATGGTCTTGGGGTTGGAGGTCATGATTTGCGAGGCCTTGACGTGCTCAATGTCGGGATATTTCAGCAACATGCGGCGCAGGTCGCCGTCGGTGATGATGCCCAAGAGCCTTCCTCCGTCCATCACCACGGTGGCGCCGAGTCGTTTGTGGGTCATCTCGATGATGACGCGGGTGAGGTTGTCGTCGGGGCACACTTCGGGGCGTTCGTTGCCGACATAAAGGTCCTTGACGCGCAGGTAGAGTTGCTTGCCGAGTGCACCGCCAGGATGGAACTTGGCGAAGTCGGCGGTGGAGAAGCCACGACACCTCATTAATATTAATGCAAGCACATCGCCCATGACGAGTTGCGCCGTCGTGCTGCTCGTCGGGGCAAGGCTGCCCGGGATGGCTTCCTCGTCGACAGTCACATCAAGCACGAAGTCGGCTTGGGCGGCCAGATAGGAGTTGCGGTTGCCCACCATGGCCACAATTTTGTTGCCTCTCAGCTTGACCAACGGCACCAGCACCTTGATTTCGGGCGTCTCGCCACTCTTCGAGAGAATGACCACAATGTCGCCTTCGCGGACAATGCCCAAGTCGCCATGGATGGCATCGGCGGCATGCATGAAAACCGCGTTGGTGCCCGTCGAATTCATCGTTGCCGCTATCTTTTGGGCAATGATGGCACTCTTCCCAATGCCCGAAAACACCAAGTTTCCCTTGTTTTCGAGCATCATTTCCACGATTTTCGGGAAATCATCGGCAATTTGCGACTTTAACCCAGAAATTGCAGACGCTTCATTATCAATGATTTGAGTTGCCAATGCAATAATTGTCCCATTTTTTTTCATTTTTTCTCACTTTTTTCTTGCGCCATGTGGCCTAAAAACTATAACTTTGTCTACGCTGCAAAGGCCAGAAACGGCACTTAACCAAACGCAGTTTTTCAATTCAGATTGCAAAATAACGCAAAAATTTGGACAATACCAAAAGGAGGAATACAATGGCAAAGAAAGAAGACCTTGAGATCCACAAGCTGTTGAAGAATGTTTTCGGTTTCGACCAGTTCAAGGGAAACCAGGAAGAAATCATCAAAAGCATCCTTGGCGGCAACAACACTTTCGTACTGATGCCCACGGGAGGCGGCAAGTCGCTGTGCTACCAGCTGCCCGCGCTGATGTCGAAAGGCACGGCCATCGTCGTATCGCCCCTCATCGCCCTGATGAAGAACCAAGTCGACATGATCCGCAACTTCGGCACCGAGTTGGGCATCGCCCATGTGATGAACTCATCGCTCTCGAAAGCCGAACTCATGGAAGTGAAGGAAGATTTGAAGAGCGGCAAGACCAAGCTGCTATATGTGGCACCTGAGTCGCTCACCAAGGAGGAGACCGTCGACTTCCTGCGCGGGCTTAAGATTTCGTTTGTTGCCATCGACGAGGCGCACTGCATCTCGGAGTGGGGCCACGACTTCCGTCCCGAATACCGCCGCCTGCGCCCCATCATCAACGCCATTGGCGACAACCTGCCCATCATCGCCCTGACGGCCACCGCCACCGTCAAGGTGCAGAACGACATCATGAAGAACCTTGAGATCATGGATGCCAGGGTGTTCAAGTCGTCGTTCGACCGCCCCAACCTCTATTACGAGGTTAGGCCCAAGACCAAAGACGTCATCAAGGACATCATCAAATACATCAAGCAGAACCCAGGCAAGTCGGGCATCGTTTATTGCCTGAGCCGCAAAAAGGTGGAAGAGCTGGCCGAGACGCTCGCCATCAACGGCATCCGCGCCCTGCCCTACCATGCAGGCCTCGATAGCCAGACCCGCAAGGAGAACCAGGACAAGTTCCTCATGGAAGAGGCCGACGTCATCGTGGCCACCATCGCCTTCGGCATGGGCATCGACAAACCCGACGTGCGCTTCGTCATCCACCACGACATCCCAAAGAGCCTCGAAGGCTACTACCAAGAGACGGGACGCGCCGGTCGCGATGGCGGCGAAGGCAACTGCATCGCCTTCTACGACTACGAAGACATCCACAAGCTCGAAAAGTTCAACAAAGGCAAGAACGTGGCCGAGCAAGAGATTGCCAGAGAGCTGCTTAACGAAACCGTAACCTACGCCGAATCAGCCGTTTGCCGTCACCGCTTGCTACTCCATTACTTCGGCGAAGAATACAACAAGGAAAACTGCGGCGCCTGCGACAACTGCCGCTCGCCCAAGGAGAAATTCGACGGCAAGGAAGACCTCAAGCTCGTCCTCGAAGCCGTGGAAGAGACCAAGCAACTCTTCAAGACCAAACACATCGCCGAGCTGCTGGCAGGCAAGCTTACCGGCGACATCAAGGCCGCCAAGCAAGAGAACAACGAATTTTTCGGTGCCGGCGACGAGCACGACGAGAAATACTGGACCGCCGTCATCCGCCAAGCCTTGGTCAACAAGCTGTTATCCAAGGACATCGAGAACTACGGCATCCTAAAAATCACCAAGGAGGGCAAGAACTTCATCAAGAAGCCTTACACCATCATGCTCGTCAAGGACCACGACTACGAGAACTCCGACGACGACGACCCCGAGACCATGGCTGCCATGGGCGCCAACAAGGACGGTGGCGCCGACAAGACCCTCTTCGCCCTGCTGAAAGACCTGCGCAAGACCATCGCCAAGCAACAAGGGCTGCCGCCTTTCGTCATCTTCCAAGACCCGTCGCTCGAAGACATGGCCATCCAATATCCCATCACCAAGGAAGAGATGACCCAGATAGCAGGCGTGGGAGCCGGCAAAGCCGAGAAATTCGGCGAGCCTTTCATCAAGCTCATCAAGGAATATGTGGAAGAAAACGACATCACCCGCCCCAACGACATGGTGGTGAAGTCGGTGATCAACAACTCCGCACTGAAAATCGGCATCATCCAAAACATCGACAAGAAAATCCCGCTCGAAGACATCGCCTACGGCAAGGGCTTGGAGTTCGACGAGCTGCTGAGCGAAATCGAGAGCATCGTCTCAAGCGGCACCCACCTCGACATCAACTACTACATCGAGGACAACGTCGACATCTACCACCAGGAAGACATCCTCGACTACTTCCGCGAGGCGGAGTCGGACGATGTGCAGACCGCCCTCCGCGAATTAGGCGAGGACGAATACGAGGAAGAGGAAGTGCGCCTGATGCGCATCAAGTTCCTCTCCGACGTTGGCAACTGATTCAAGATGAAAAAATTAGCATTGATAGCATTGTTCTTTGTCCTTGCAACCGCATGTGGTAGCAAGGACAAAGGCTTTATGCCCGAACGCCTCCTCACCGAACAGGAGATGATTGCCGTGATGACCGACGTGCAAATCATCGAGGCCGACATCAACTACCGCAAGACCAAGGAACGCGAACAAAACGACACACTCCCCACCACACCGATAGACTTTGCCGCACTGACAAGGTCATACTACGACCAACTCTTCGAGCATCACGGCATCACCGACAGCATCTTTGTGCAAAACATGAGGTATTACACCGAGCGCCCCGAAACGCTGGAAAAAATCATGGATTCGGTAATGCAGCGGCTAACGGCCCAGTCCCGAAGGGACGACAGCCAATAGGCAGACGGTGTAAACCTCTGCCGACCAAATGACAACGCCAACTAACCATAGTCCCGAAGGGACGACAGCCAATAGGCAGACGGTGTAAATCTCTGCCCATCGTTAAACAACAAACAATCGTTAAACACCAAACAATCAATGACATGGCCAGCACATTAGTCCAGCAATACATGCATATCGTGTTCCATACGAAATGCACCGCCATCACCATGCGCAAAGAAGATTTGGGACGCATTTTCGATTATGTCGGTGGTGTCATCCGCAATATCAACGGCGTTTCCATCCAGGTGGGTGGTCGTCCCGACCACATCCACATTTTGGCATCGATGCCCAAAACGATGAGTTTGGCAGAATTCGTGCGCACCATCAAATCCAACAGCAGCAAATGGATCAAAACATTGGACAGTTATTATGAACCGTTCATGTGGCAAGAAGGCTATGGTGCGTTCAGCGTCAGTGCATCCGTACTTGACAAAACCGTCAAATACATCAAATTCCAAAAGGCACGTCACCGCGACCAAACCTATGTGGACGAATACAAACAATTCTTAGATGCATACCATGTGGAATACGACGAACGGTATGCGTTTGTGGATTGATTCTTCGGCTTGCGGACGGCCCGCCCCGCAATTTTTATCGGCAGGGGTTTACACCGCCTGCCTACAAAGCTGTCACCCCTTCGGGGTTCCCATTACTTCTTCAACTCACTTGCAATCAAATCATTCAATTTCTTCGCGGCATCTATGAGCAGACTCTCGTCAGTCGGGACGGGTACAGGTTTACTGCTCAAGCGGCTCAAGGTCTCCGCTGAACACGCCTCGCGGTCGCCCTTGATGGTGGTGTAGTCGTTCTTGAAAGTAGATTTCACCTCAAAGGGAACAGAATAATAACGATATGCGCGCGTAGGAAAATATTCAATCGTCCCCGAAATGGTTGCGATCTTATTTTGTGTATGATCCGTGACTTCAACATTTTTGCCACCATTGGATTCCTTAAAGGTTACCTCATCTAAACGGACAGGTGACACAGACAACTTGTCCACTACCACACAAGCGAAAGAAGGATTCCTTGATACATAAATCTGAGTAATGCCAGATGGAAGCTCGTCTACAGAAAAGTCAAACAAGGTTTCCACAAAACCATTTGGCAAATCATAATCTGAAGCAACACCAAACTCCACTTTATCCACTAAATACAATGCTTGCTTCAATTGCAGGTTCAACAATTGTGAGTTTTCTTGATTTGTGTTCTTCAGTTGTTCAATATACTTACCCGCCATTTCCGCATCAGCTTTAGTGCCGGTATTCAGCAATTGATTGGCCTTGGCCACCAAATACGCCTCCGCTTTGTTGCGGGCAATCGTCATGTCCTCGTCGAGGTCGAGCTTCACATAGTTCATCCCGTTTTTGACCTTCGTCGGGAAGCATTTCAAGGCGTCGTTGCGGCCTTTCATGCTGCAATAGCGTTGGTAGATTTCGGGCCACACGTCGGGCTGCCCCGTGGCTTTCAGGGCCTGAATGCGCTCGTGGTCGGCTTGGTTGGCCTTGTGGTACGATGCCGCCACATAGTTGATGTCTTTGGCGTTCATGTTGCCTTCGCAAACCTTGGGCGCAACGCGCTGAATCACTTCATCGTACGCTTGGGCTTCATAGAGTTTCTTGGTCGTGTTGCAGGCGGTCAGCATCGCGCCGAGCAACAATGCGGGTATCAGTTGGATGTATTTCATCGGTTTTTCTTTTGTGTGCACAAAAGAAAAACCACAAATTTCGCTCCAAAATTGCACGGTACGGCAAAAATCTTTACTTTTGTGCATCAAAATTGAAGAAAATGGAAATCATCAAGCAACTGCAACAAGATTTCGCCGCGTTTTTGGCGAACACCGACTTCGGCGGACAGCCCACCGAGCTATACGAACCCATCGCCTACACCATCCTGCAAAGTGGTAAGCGTCTGCGCCCCATGCTCTGCCTCTTGGCGTGCGACATGTTTGGCGGCGACGAAAACGAAGCCCTCTGGCCCGCCTTGGCCTTGGAGACCTTCCACAACTTCACGCTCATCCACGACGACATCATGGACAAGGCGCCCGTGCGTCGCGGCAAGCCCACCGTCTACCAGAAATGGAACGCCGACATCGCCATCCTCTCCGGCGACGCCATGCTCGCCAAGGCTTTCCAGTTTGCCCTCAAACCCAAAAAAGGCGCCGAACTCGCACGACAATTAGGCCAAGTGGCCATCGAGATCTGCGAAGGCCAACAGATGGACCTCAACTTCGAGACGCAACAATCGGTCACGATTGAGGACTATTTAAAGATGATCCGCCTGAAAACCGCTGTCCTTTTGGCCACCGCCTTGCAGATGGGCGCGACCGTAGCGAACGCAAAAGAGGCTGACATCCAACGACTTTACGACTTCGGCATCAATCTCGGCATGAGCTTCCAGCTGCAAGACGACATCCTCGACCTCTACAGCGACGTTGAAGTGTTTGGCAAGCGCCATGGAGGCGACATCGCCGACAACAAGAAGACCTACCTTTATCTGAGAGCTTTAGAAATGGCTTCCGAAAAAGACCGCCAACGCCTCGAACAGCTTTTCTCCCTGCGCATCGACCACGACGAAACGGAGAAAATCGAAGAGGTGGAAGAAATCTACAACCGACTTCATGTGAAGGAAGCCGTCGAACAGGTCATGCTCGACTACGACCGACGCGCCTTCGAATGCCTTGCGGCTGTCGACTTGCCCGAAGAGCGGAAAGCCCACCTCAAGACCTACGCCGAACTGCTTTCGGGCAGGAAGAAATAAAAAAATGAGGCTTCCCGAAGGGAGCCTCATTTTTTGTCACAATGGCATTTGTTACTTGTCGGTTTTATCGGCCTTTTTACGAGCCTTCATTTCAATCTTTTTGGCCTTTTTGCCATCAACCTTGAAGCCTTCTCCTTTAGCCTTCTTTTTGTCGCAATTCACGTTCTTTTCCGAGCAGCAGTCGCCTTTCTTTTTGTCGGCACTCACGTTTTTCTCGGCGCAGCAGTCGCCCTTCTTCTTTTCGGCACTGACTTTCTTGTCGGCGCAGCAGTCGTCTTTCTTTTGTTTCACAGGCTCTTGTGCGACCGTCGTGCTTGATGGGGTTTGCTTCTCAACAGTGACCGTAGTGGCGTTCTCCGCCTTCTTCACTTTCACTTCTTGTGCGTTGGCATCTTGGATGCCCATGGCGCTCACGGCAAAAAATGCCAAGGCACCGAATAAAATGGATTTCTTCATGTTGATATAGTTTATTTAGTGTTACAGGTCTTGCATTATCAAAAACCGTTCCAAAAATTACGGGAGGAAGAGGCAACTGTCGCCGTAGCTCAAAAAACGGAAGCCGTGGTCGAGGGCAAAACGGTAGCAGTCCTTCCAACGCTCGCCAATGAGTGCGCTCACTAACAGCAGCAAAGTGCTCTTAGGTTGGTGGAAATTGGTAATCAACCCCGTGATAATGCGCATCTTATAGCTCGGCGCAATCATGAGGGCAGTGCTGGCTTCGAGGCGGGTGAGACTGTGCATTTCAAGATAATCCACAATCAGTTGCAAGGCTTCGGGGGCCGACAAAGGTGCGTGTTCCTCATAGGGATACCACTGCTCGACATGCAAGGGACGCAATTCCATGCCTTGTTCCTTCAGCATCACGCCCATCCAATAGAGGCTCTCCAAGGTGCGCGTGCTGGTGGTCCCAACAGGAATGATGGGTTTCCCGAAATGCGAAATCATGTTTTGTATCAACGACTTGCGGACAACAATAGTCTCGGAGTGCATGGAATGTTCGCCGATGGTCTCGGTGGAGACAGGCTTGAACGTTCCCGCCCCTACATGAAGCGTCACCTCGTCGAACTCGAACCCTTTTTCGCACAAAGTGGCGATGAGCGGCTTGGTAAAATGAAGTCCAGCAGTGGGTGCGGCCACCGAACCATCGTAGCGGGCAAAGACGGTCTGATAGCGGTCGCGGTCGTCGGGTTCGGCGTCGCGGTGGAGGTAAGGCGGCAGCGGAATCTCGCCTGCGGCCTCCAGCACCGAAGCAAACGGCAGGTTGGCAGGCGTCCACGAGAACTCGATTTCAGCGTATTGGTCGTTTTGGCTGAGGCGATTGGCACTCAGCGTCACGGGCTTCCCTCCCACCGCAAGCTCCATCGTGAGCGGGCCTTCTTTCCAACGTTTTGCATTGCCTATCAAGCACTTCCACCGCACTGGCGATGTGGCTGAGAATGCAACTTGGTAGTCGTTCTCAGGCTCAAGGCAAAACACCTCAATGCGCGATCCCGTAGCCTTGTGGAATTGCAACCGGGCGCGGATGACCTTGGTCTCGTTGAAGACCAAAAGCGCATCTTTGGGCAGATAGTCGCCGACATGCTTAAACTGCGACTCGCTTATCTCGTTGTCTTTCAACACCAAGAGTTTCGAAGCGTCGCGCTCGGCCAAGGGATATTTGGCGATGCGGTCGTCGGGCAATGGGTAGTCGTATTCTTCGATGGAAATATGCTTTACGTCGTTCATTGTCGAAAATTTGCGCAAAAGTACGGAATTATTGCCTACCTTTGCAGTCCCAATGGCAAAACGATGAAAGCTCCGTTACTCAAGATAGCATTCACGCGCGAGCTCCTGCTGAAATTCCTGAAATTCGGCGTGGTGGGCTTTTCGGGCGTGTTCGTCAACTTCGGCGTGACCTACGTCTGCAAGGAGTGGCTCAAATGGAACAAATACCTGAGCAACATCCTCGGTTTCGTCTTTGCCGCTTCCACCAACTACATCCTCAACCGCATCTGGACCTTCCAAAGCACCAACCCGCAGATTGGGACTGAATATGTCAAATATTTCGTCATCGCGTTGGTCGGCTTGGGCATCGACACGCTGACGGTGTGGCTGCTCAACGGCAAGCTGAAGTGGAACTTCTATGTCAGCAAGGTGTTTGCAGTGGGGGCTTCCACGCTTTGGAATTTCTTTGGTAACCTGCTGTTCACGTTCGCTTAATCCTGGCTGGATAAGTAGATGAGCATATTTAGTTTACATATTGGACGCGAGACACGAGACTGCGAGACACCGGGCTTGTCCCGTGTCCCGAAGTCCCGCGTCCCGTGTCAAAAGAATGTGCAGTTTAATTTTGAACAGTTATCCGCAGGTTCAACAGTGTTGAAAAAACGTCGTCTTTTTAATCGCAAGCCGATTGCATCTCGGCATAAGAGGGCAAACTGTCCATCGCGCGAAGCACCGCTCCGTCCGTCTTGAAACAATAAACGGCGACGCCGTTGGTGAGAAGCAGGTAACGGGGATGCAAGGCGGAATGGTAGCGCACGGCCTGGTCGAGGACGGCTGGGGTGAGGGCGACGCTCGCGGCCTTGCACTCCACCACCATCAGCGGGCGACCCTCAGCGCCAAACACGACGGCATCGGCGCGCTTGTCCATGCCGTTCACCTTGACGGAATACTCCACCGCCACCAAACCCGACGGCACCTTGAGGCGTTCCACCAGGAGGTAGAGCGTCTTTTGGCGCACCTCCTCTTCGGGCGTCAAAGCAACGAAACGGCGGCGCAAGGGGTCGAAGACCACGGTCTTGCCCTCGCGCTCCTCTGTCTTGAACCATTGCAGGCGGTTGGCTTCCATCGGGGTTTGTTTTGCTTCGCAAAAATAGTTTTTTTTCGGATTCCCATGCGAAACTTGCGGCATTATCGTAAATTTGCGGCATGAAAACAGACATCCTCTTCCTCACGGGTCTTGCCATCGCGCTCTGCGGCTGTCATCGCGGCGGCGACAGCATCGTTGGCACTTGGGCCGTCGACAAGGTGAACGTGCAGTTCGATGAGCGACGCAACACACCCGAACTGGTCAGGCAAATCGGCGAGATGGAGAAACAGAACACCATCACCATCAGCGCCGACTCCGTGCTGACACTGACAAACGCCGACGGCAGCATGACGGGCCGCCTGCATCTCCTCGACGACGGCACGATACTGGTCGATGCCATGCCGATAGGGCAATGGAAAGACAGACAAATCGTTACGCGCACAGGCTCGCCCATCGGCGAGGTCGTAGTGACTTATAGGAAACGGTGAGTGACTCCTATGGCGTTTCCACGAACTGCACGCTGTAGAGGATTGATTCCAGCTGGAGCAGGGCGTTGCGTTTCTTCTGGTTAGGCTCGTAGTAGAACCCCTCGACGGTGACGAGCTGCCCCGTGCGGCTGTCGGCGAAAGTGTACGACACGAAAGGCCCGCCCATGTAGTTGTTGACGACACGCCACATGCCACGCATCTCTTTGGCATAACCGGCAGGGAACTGGCTCGCGGTGGTCACCATAGGCGGCACAAACTCGGTCTCGGTGCCCATGTAGGAACCTTCCGACGGGCCGGGGATGTATTGCCCAAGCATCATGTCGCGCATGGCCACAAGGCTCTGTGTCTCAAACTGCAAGGTATCCTTATAAGGTGTTTGGTAGATGACGATGTCGGCACTCGACCGTTCCAGTTCCTTGCGAAGCCACATGAAGTCGGGTTCGCTCTTGGCGATATAGAAGCCTTGCGGCACGGTCAACGTGAAGCCGAACTTGTCGGCAATGGCTTTGCCGATGGCCTCGTCCTTGGTGGGACGGAACACGTTCATGATGCGCTCGCGCTCCACCTTGTCGAACCAGCGTTGGTAAACCTCCTTTTGCCTGTCGAACAGCTCGACCCACGAGGTCAGGTCGGGCGCGCTAATCTTGACATAGCGCTGCGGCGCGGCCCAGAGGTCTTCGGCGGTCTCGGCCACGGCCACTGCGAGGTTGGGATTGATTTCGACCTCAATGATGTTCTTGTGCTTGCGGAACATGTCGGAGAAACCTGCCACGTTGATGTGGGCCAGTTCGTTGCGCGACTCGGGCTGCGGCAGCCCGTATTGGTAGTCGAGGAAGAAATGGCGGAGCGAGTCGCCGATGCGTCCGTTCCACTGTTCGTCGTTTTGGGTGACGACCATAATCTCGGAGGTGCCGCCCACCGAGCGGTCTTTCTTGGGCGTGCGTGCATCGTCGCTGCAAGCCACTGTCATGCAAGCAATTGCAAGCAACAGTGTCATGTTTCTCAAGGTCTTTTTCATGGTTATAATGGATTTTATCTGCATTCGGGCTGAATGCCGGTTTGGCTATTTCTTGATTTTCAATTTTTGTCCCACCTTTACGTTGTTGCTCTTCAGGCCGTTCCACTTCTTGAGGTCGTTGACGGTGCAACTGTATTTGCGGGCGATGGAACTCAGCGTCTCGCCTTTCCTGACAGTGTGCGTCTTGACCGTCGGCGTGGTGGCCGACTTGTTGCCTGAGCTGCCCTTTGGCGTTGTCTTGCCCACTTGGGCCATGGGGGCACCCGATCGGTAGATGGTGAGCCGTTGGCCGACATGGATGGTATCGCGCTTGAGTCGGTTCCAGCTCTTGATCTTGGCCACGGTGACGTGGTATTTCTTCGCGATGCTGCCCAAGCTCTCGCCTTTCTTCACCACATGGACGAAGCTGTCGCTCACCTCTTCCACTTTCTCCTCGATATATTCGCGGGCTTTCTCGGCCTTGCTCACATAGGAATAGATGCTGTCCTCAAGTTGGACGAAACGCAGCGTGTATTTCGTGGGCATACGCAACGCATAGGGGCGTTCCTTGGTGCCCGGAATGATGCGCTTGGTGTATTGCGGGTTGAAGAAAACGAGGTCTTCCATCGGCACGCCGATGCACTCGTTGATTTGGTCGTAGCCCACACGGTCGTGCACCATGACGGTGTCGGTGCCATGGAGCAGCAAGCCTGGGTCGGTGGGATAAAGGTTGTGTTCGGGGGCATAGTTCATCACATAGGTGACGGCGATGAAGGCCGGCACATAGCCTCGCGTCTCACGAGGCAGGTAAGGCCATATGGCCCAGTAGTTCTTCACGCCACGCGCACGGAGGATGGCCTTGTTGACCGTGCCCGGACCGGAGTTGTAGGCCGCCAGCACGAGAAACCAATCCTCGTAACGGTCATAAAGGCTTTGCAGGTATTGGCACGCTGCCTCGGTTTCCTTCTCAGGGTCGTAACGGTCGTCGACCAACGAGGTGACGCGCAAGCCATATTCCGCGCCTGTGCCGCGCATGAACTGCCACAAGCCTTTGGCGCCTGCCTTAGAGCCTGCCGTGGGGTTGAGTGCACTCTCCACCATGGCCAAGTATTTGAGTTCCAGAGGCAAATTGTATTTGGCCAAGTATTCCTCAAACATGGGGAAATAGACATACGACAGGCCCAACATGCGGCTCGACTGCTGCCGCCGGCGGTTGGCGTAAAGGTCGATGAACGACTTGACGTGGTTGTTGAACGTCAGCGGGATGGTGGTCTCATAGGCCAAGGCCTGGATGCGCTCCATGTAGACGCTATCGTCATAGCTCGGCACAACGTATTCGGGAAAGTCATATTTGTTCCATGCTTTCTTGTCGATATCGAGATAGACGTCCTGGGATGTGCTGATGCTGCTCACCAAGTCGAGCATCTCCATCACCGTCGACTCCTCGACGACCGCCTTGCCCGAGTTCAAGTCGTTGATTTCCTGCTCGTCGAGCACCATCTCAATACTATCGGGTTCCGGCTCTTGAAGGTCGGGGGCTTGTGGTTCGTAGACTTGGGCAAAAAGATGCGTGAAAGGCAAAAGAAACAGTATGAGTATAATATGCTTGTGCTTCATTAGGCTTGAGTTTGAAAATGGGTGAGACTCCTTTTTAAACAGAACGCAAAAATAACCAAAATTGTGTAAGAAGGGTGAAAAAATACTAATTTTGTCCTTCCAACCGACAAAAATACAGCTATGGAAAACGAGCGAAACACCGATAAATTAGCAGGTTACATCATCAAATTGGGTGGATTGGCCGTCGTTGTGGCCTTGTGCCTTTATTTCAAGAACGTGCTGATCTACATCATTGCAGCTTTCGTGGTCTCACTGATTGGCCGTCCCGTGATGAAGTTGCTTCGAAGGATAAAGATCAAGGGGAAACCGGCACCCAACTGGCTCTTGGCCGTGCTGACCATTGTGGTCATCATCGGGCTTTTGGTGCTGATTGTCACGCAAATGATACCTATGGTGTCGTCCATCGTGAAGGATGCCTCAGCCATACAGACCTCGACTTATTTCGAGTCGAACCCCATCGACATGCTCAACGAGTGGATCATCGGGCTGTTTCCCAACGTGGGCGATGACTTCGACATTGCCGCCGTGCTCTTGGCGAAGGTCAAGGAGTTGGTCGACTTCGGCAAGGTGAGCGGCATCGTAGGCTCGGTGGCATCCATCGTCAGCAGTCTATTCGTCGCCTTGTTCTCGGTGGTGTTCATCTCGTTCTTCTTCCTCAAGGAGGAGGGCCTGTTTGAGCGGATCATCTGCGCCCTCGTGCCCGACCGCCACGAAAGCAATGTGCGCAAGACGCTCAACGACATCAAGGAGCTGCTGTCGCGCTATTTCGTGGGTTTGGTCATCGAGATGCTCGGCGTGGCCGTGGTCGACTTCCTCGGTTTGTGGCTCATCGCCCGTCTCGACTTCAGCTATGCCATCGGCATCGCCTTCATTGCGGGTCTGCTCAACGTGATTCCCTACGTGGGTCCGCTCATGGGCGAGGCCATCGGCGTCATCTTCGCCATCGTGCTGAAACTTGGCACTGGAGCTGGCTTGGATGTCAACCTCTGGATGTTCGCCCTCATCGTCTTGGTCATCATGTTAGCGGCGCAGTTGGTCGACAACTTCATCTACCAGCCGTTGATTTACTCGACGAGCATCAAGGCACACCCATTGGAGATTTTCATCGTGTTGCTCATGGCCGGCCACATCGGCGGCACGGTGGGCATGTTGGTGGCCATTCCGGCCTATACGGTTGTGCGCGTCGTCGCCATTAGGTTTTTCTACCGCTACAAGGTCATCCAACGCCTCGTGCCCGATTTGAAGGAAGAGGACAAGATCATTGAGAATATTGATTGAATTCACTTCGTCCACTTCAGCCGCAGGCTGTTCATCACCACGCTGACACTTGAAAACGCCATCAAGGCACTGGCCAGCATGGGCGTGATTTGCCAATGGGCGCCAAACAAGTAGGGCAGGCCTGCCGCCAACGGGATGCAGATGACGTTGTAGATGAAGGCCCAAAAAAGGTTTTGGTGGATCATGCCGACCGTCTTCTTCGAGAGACGGATGGCCTCGGGGATACGGCGAAGGTCGGTGCCCATCAGCGTGACTTGCGCCACGTCCATGGCCACATCGGTGCCCTTGCCCATGGCGATGCTGACATCGGCGGCGGCCAAGGCCTGCGAGTCGTTGATGCCGTCGCCAATCATGGCCACGTGTTTGCCCTCGCTTTGCAGCTGACGCACTAAGTTCTCCTTGTCTTGCGGCATCACGCGGCTGCGGTAATGCTTGATGCCCGCCTTGTCGGCCCAGTATTTGGCGGCTTCTTCCTTGTCGCCGCTCATCATATACACGTCAATACCTTCGTTTTGAAGTTCTTGCATGGCCTCGCGGGCGTAGGGTTTCAAGGTCTCGCGTTCGTCTAAAGCGAGGTCGTTGGCTTGAGTGAAGTCCACGTTGAGGTTGGGGATGGTCAGCGTGCCCGTCTTGTCGATGACGATGGCGTTGACGCGACGAATCTCCTCCAAAGCCGTGGCATCCTTTCTTAATATGTTCTTCTCCGCCGCCTTGCCGATGCCGACCATCAAGGCCGTCGGCGTGGCCAGTCCCAAGGCGCACGGACAGGCGATGACCAGCACCGAGACCGCCGAAAGGATGGCGTTGGGCAGCATGGCCGAGCCACCAATGGTCCACCAGAGGACGAAAGTCAAAATAGCGATGCCCAACACCGTCGGGACGAAGATACGGGCAATCTTGTCGGCCGTGCGTTGCACAGGTGCCTTCGAGCCTTGGGCCTGCTGCACCATCTGGATGATGTTGGCCAACATGGTCTTCTCGCCCACAGCCTCTGCCTTGAAGCGGAACGTGCCTTGCTTGCTGACCGTACCAGCCAACACTTGGTCGCCTTGTTGTTTCAACACGGGTATCGGCTCGCCTGAGATCATGCTCTCGTCGACATGTGCCTCACCGTCGATGATGCTCCCGTCGACGGGAATCTTCTCCCCTGCCCTCACCTCGATGGTGTCGCCTTTCTGCAAGGCCGAGATGGGCGTGTTGGTAATCATGCCGTCGACGACAAGGTGTGCCGTCTTGGGCGTCAGTCCCATTAGCGAACGGATGGCCGAGGCGGTGCCGTTCTTGGCTTTCTCCTCCAGCATCTTGCCCGTCAGCACGAAAGTGATGATCATCACCGAGGCATCGAAATAGGTGTGGTTCGCGATGCCGCGCGAGCTCCAAAACTGGTCGCCCCAGAACGTGTTGAACACGCTGAACAGGAACGAGATGCAAGTGCTGAGCGACACCAAGGTGTCCATGTTGGACGTGCCGTGTTTGAGTTGTCGGATAGCCGAGGCATAGAACTGTCGACCACACAACACAAGGTTGAGCAACGACAGCCCCATCATGATGAGGTTGGCCGTCAGCGCAGGCTTGACGGGGATCCAGCCCATCGAGATGGCCATGACGAGGAGCGCGAACACCCACGACAAGATGACGCGGTTGCGCAGGCGGGTAAAATTCTTGCGCTCTTCGGCCTGCACGTCGCGGTCGTCCTCGATGACCATGTCGAAGCCCAAGTCGGCAAGGGCCGCTTTCATCTGCTCGGGCGCGACTTTCTTCTCGTCGAACTCAATCAAAGCGGAGCGCGCCGCGAGATTGACGTTGGCTGAGGCCACGCCATCCATCTTGCGCAACGTATCCTCCACGCTGGCCGAGCAACCGGCGCAACGCATGCCCAATACGGCTATGGTTTTCTTGACCATGGCTTATTCCGTCACCTCGAAACCGAGCTTCTCGACGGTTTCTTGCATCTGGGCAAAGCCCACCTTCGTCTCGTCATAGTCGACGGTGGCGGTCTTGGCCGTCAGGTCGGCCTTGGCGGAAGCAACGCCGTCAAGCGCATTCAAAGCCTTTTCCACATTCGAAACGCAACCCATGCATTTCATTCCGGTCACATTAAAAGTCTTGGTAGTCATAATATTGGATTGAAGATTTAAGATTCAAAATTTAAAATTCAAGATTCTGCCCATCGAAATGGGCTGCAAAATTACACAATTTAGAATAATTACAAATAAACTATCCGATAATTTTCTGGAAGGCCAAGCGCGGGTTGCCGTCGAGCAGGATGATAATGCCGCAATAGTGGTAGCCATGCCGTTCCAAGCCCTTGCGCATGATGATGTTGGCCTCGTGCGTATCGATGCGGATGTTTGCAACTTGGCTTTCGCAATAGTCCAAAACAGCGTCCAAGATGCCATGCGAGTCGGGAGTGCTGGCGATGCGGTGGATGACGTGATAGGGCGCGTCGTCGAGCCATTGGCCGTCGTAAATCTTGTTGTAAGTCACTTCGGGGCTGGGCAAAAGCGCGAAAGTGCCGACGATGATTCCCGTTTCGTCAAGCATCACATGGCTACCGCCTAACTCAATGTCTTTCTTGAACATGTCATCGCGCGGATAGCCGTCGGGCCATTGGAAGGTGTTGCCATAGCTCCGCATGATTTCGCGGGCTTGGTCGCGGAGGCTGAGGATGACAGGCAAGTCGGCCAAAGTCGATTTACGGATGGTATAGCTCATTTCGGTCCAAATTCAAAAACTGTCAAATCGGCGACGGTCATGCCCACCACCTGAATCAAATCCTGCGGGTTGAGCTTGAACTGCAGGCCTCGCACGCCCGCGCTGACGTAGATGTAATCGAACAGCTCACAGGTCTCGTGGATAAAAGTCGGAAATTGTTTCTTCATCCCCACGGGCGAGCAGCCACCACGGATGTAGCCCGTCAAGGGCAGCAGTTCTTTCATCGGGATGAGGTCGCAACTCTTGTTGCCTGTGGCCTTGGCGGTCTTCTTCAAGTCGAGTTCGTCGTTGCCTGGGATGACGCACACGAAATGGCCGATCTTGTCGCCTTTCAGCACCAAGGTCTTGAACACCTGGTCGATGTCCTCGCCCAATTGGTCAGCGATATGCTGCGCCCCGAGGTCGTTCTCGTCCACCTCGTAGGGAATCAGCTCGTAGGCAATCCCCTTCGCGTCGAGGATGCGGCAGGCGTTGGTTTTATTTATTCTTTCTTTGGGCATGATTATTCAAATTTCAATTAAAACGACCCAGCGACCTTGTTTACGGCCACCTTCACGAGTGATAACACCTTGCTGTTGAAGAATTTCAAGATCACGAGATAAAGACCTTTCAGACAGTTTAACCTTTCTTGCCATTTCTGGTATAGTTATCTTGCCATTCTCTTTTATCAGATAACATATAACAATTTGATTATCTGTTAATTCTTTCTTGCCATCTTTCTTGCCATTTTCGGTTACGGTATCGTTCTCCTCCAAAATACTAGACTGGGTACTTGTCTGTGTACCTCTACGGAAAGTGACAATGACAAATCCTCCTCTCACGCTCCATTCAGGATCTGGTACATTCTGTTTCCTACAGGCGTCAACGATACGTTTCACGCCCGAACCCCAACTTTCAAGATAGGAAGTCTTATACAACACCTCAGCAATCAACGGATTATATGGATAAGAGCCATGAGGCTCCTTGATGTTCGACAGCGTAATCTGTGGCGGAAACATTCCTGGGTTCTCAATCTCAATTCGGTCGTCGTAGATGGCGATGCCAATAGTGAGATTATATTTCTCATACTGCCTATGACATAAAGCATTAATCAGCGCCTCACGCAATGCTTCAGACGGAATTTCAAGATGTTCCTCTCGCTTGAATCCAACGATTTTCCCACTCAGCGACAGGTGCTTGAAAAAGAAAGACATACCAGCATCCAGAAGGACGAAGAAATTGCCTTCAACTCTTTGGTTGTCGATAAATTCAATCTTGTCATTACCGCGAAAACGAGCCAAGCGCAAAATGAACTGTGAATAATTGTATGTGTTGTTGGTAAAAAGCATCGCGGCGGCATTGTTGAGAACACCATCGTTGAGCAACCTCCACTTCTCCAGCACCTTGCCGGCAGGTTCGGTATAAGCCAACTCCGACATACGTCCCATTTCAATGCCAAGACGCACCGCTCCCCTAATAAGTTCTTGGTTCAAGTCCTCCAATTTCAATCCATCGGCGGGCTGCCTTTCCCATGCAAACAGGTGGGGCTTGCTTGCCCGCAAACGCTCATCATACATATCGCGAGGCATCACCCTTGTGGTACTTTCCACCCTGTAATATGGGCAACCATGGAAAGTGAAAGGCTCCTTGCCCCAAACCCAAGCATCAAAACAAAGGGCGATAACTTGCGTCCCTTGACAATCAGGCACATCAACATACTCCACCCTGACATCAACAGCAGGCTCCAAACCAGCCAAGCCCTGCGCCAACTCGCGTCGTGTGTTTTCCGTCACCTCCTGCCCGACAATCCTCAAGGAATTTGGCGTAATGCCAAAAACGAGCCAGCCGCCATCGGTATTCAAAAACGCGCATGCCGAATACATGGCATCCTTCAACTCGCCCGTCGATTTCTTCAACTCAACTTGGCGAGTTTCGTCGTTTGAAATCAGCTTCTTAATATCCTCTATCGTCATCGCTATTCTTTCAGGATTTGTTCTGACCTTGCAAAATTACAATTTTTCCCGAATATCCAAGCGAAGAGCGGAAAAGCAGCTAAAAGTGAAGTTCCCAAATGAGACTTGAAAAATGTTTCCCAACCTGCAAAAACAAGCAAAAAACAAATCCCACATAAATGCTTTGCATTCAGCGAAGCTAAATCCGCCAAAAAATTTGTTTCAGATTTATGTAAGATTTGTTTCCCAAAAGCCACATTTACTTCCTATGCTCCTCCACCCAAATCCGCGCATTCACGAAAGCTTCCATCCAAGGCGAGACCTCATCATTCTTGCGGTCGTCGGGATAGAAGGCCCACTGCCAGGGCAGGAAGGCTCTTTCGAGGTGGGGCATCATGGCCAAGTGACGTCCGTCGTTGGAGCAGACCGCCGCCGTCGACCAGTCGCTGCCGTTGGGGTTGCCAGGGTATTCGTCCTGACCGTAGGTCATCACGATCTTGTACTTGTCGCGATAGCAGGGGAAGTAGAAACGGCCTTCGCCGTGGGCAATCCACACGCCGAGGCGGTGACCCGACAGCGACTTGAGCATCACGCTCTCGTTTTGGGCAATCTCCACGTTGAGGAAGCCCGACTCAAACTTGTGCGAGTCGTTGTGCATCATCACGGGATGCTCCTCATGGTCGGGATAGAGCAGGCCGAGCTCCATCATCAGCTGGCAGCCGTTGCACACGCCAAGGCTCAGCGTGTCCTCGCGGGCATAGAAGTCGTCAAGGGCTTTCTTGGCTTTCTCGTTATAAAGGAAGGCACCCGCCCAGCCCTTGGCCGAACCGAGCACGTCGGAGTTGGAGAAACCGCCCACGAAGGCAATCATGTTGACGTCCTTGAGGTCTTCGCGGCCTGTGGCGAGGTCAGTCATGGTGACGTCGCGCACATCGAAGCCGGCGAGATAGAGCGCGTAGGCCATCTCACGGTCGCACTGGCAGCCTTTCTCGCGAATGATGGCGGCATTGATGCCCGTCGGCTTGCGGCGGTGCAGGTCGATGCCCATATCGGCGGCCTTGCCCGTGAACTTGTGGCCAAAGCTATAGTGCAAATACTGTTTCTTGTAATTCATGAAACGCTCCATGGCCTTGCGCGGACCGCTTTGCTTGCGGTCGAGCAGGTACGACGACTTGAACCAAGTGTCGCGCAGCGCGTCGATGTCGAAGATATAATGATGGTCGTTGTGGACGATGTTGATTTGGCGTTTGGCCATAGGCTTGCCGATGACCTTGAAGGTGATGCCGAGTTCGCGCAACATACGGTTGGCGATGCCATCGTTGGAAACTTGGATGACCACCGAAGGTTTCTCGCAGAACAACACGGCCATCAGGTCTTCCTTGTCGAAAGCCTTGAAGTCGAGGTTCATGCCGTAGGTCGTGTTGGCGAAGTTCATCTCCAACAGCGTGGTAATCAAGCCGCCCGCCGACACGTCGTGGCCGGCCAAAACCAAATTGCTTTCAATCAGCTTCTGGATGGCGTTGAAGCACTTCTTGAAGTAGCTGACGCTCTTCAAGTCGGGTGTCGTCTGACCCACTGCACCGATGGCTTGGGCGAAGCTGCTGCCACCAAGTTCGAAGCCGTCTTTCGAGAAGTCTATATATATTAATTCGGTGTTCTCGTCGGTCTTCATCACGGGCTGGATGGTCTGACGGATGTTCGACACCTCGCCAGCGGCGGAGATGATGACCGTTCCGGGAGCCACAACCTTCTCGCCGTCAGGGTATTTCTGCGTCATGGAGAGGCTATCCTTGCCCGTCGGCACATTGATGCCCAAGGCCACGCAATAGTCGCTCAAGGCTTTCACGGCTTCATAGAGACGGGCGGTCTCGCCTTCCTGCTTGGCGGGCCACATCCAGTTGGCGCTCAGCGAAACGCCTTCAAGGTTGCCTTCAATCGGTGCCCAAAGGATGTTGGTCAAAGCCTCGGAGACCGAAAGACGCGAAGCAGCGGCAGGATCGATGAGGCCCGCAATCGGGGCATGACCCAAGGCCGTGGCGATGCCGCGCTTGCCGTTGTAGTCCAATGCGCTGATGCCGAGGTTGCTCAACGGCAGTTGAATTTCACCTACGCACTGCTGCTGCGCCACGCGACCCGTCACGGAGCGGTCGACCTTGTTGGTGAGCCAGTCCTTGCAGGCCACGGCTTCGAGTTGCAGCACGCGGTCCAAATATTTGTGGATGTCACGTTTAGTGTAACTGATTTTCTTGAAATGGTAGGGCTTGGTCGTGTCGTGCAGCACGGTCTTGGGCGCACTGCCGAAGAAGTCGGAAATGGCCAAGTCGATGGGGGCTTCGCCTTTCTTGCGGACGAAACGCAAGCGCTCGTCGCCGGTCACCTCACCCACTTCATAATAAGGTGCGCGCTCGCGCTCGGCGGTCTCCTTGATGATTTCCTTGTCCTTTTTGTCGACCAACAGTCCCATGCGCTCCTGCGACTCGTTGCCGATGATTTCCTTGTCGGACAGCGTCGGGTCGCCGACGGGCAGGTTGTCGACATAGACCACGCCACCAGCGTCTTCGATGAGTTCGCTGAGGCAGTTGAGGTGACCACCTGCACCATGGTCGTGGATGCTGCGGATGGGGTTGTGGTCGCTTTCGGCCATGGCACGAATGACGTTGCTCACGCGCTTCTGCATCTCGGGGTTGGCGCGTTGCACGGCGTTCAGCTCAATGGCGTTGCTGTATTGGCCCGTGTCGACGCTCGAAACGGCACCACCACCCATACCGATGCGGTAGTTGTCGCCGCCCAGCACGATGATGACATCACCTTCTTCGGGTTCGAGTTTCTTGGCGTCGCTCACTTTGGCGAAGCCGATGCCGCCAGCGAGCATGATGACCTTGTCGTAGCCCATCACATTAGGTTCGCGACCGTCCCGGTCGCCCGCACACTCAAAAGTCAAAAGGCTGCCGTTGATGAGCGGCTGGCCGAACTTGTTGCCGAAGTC
>DGXB01000059.1:69807-70087 GCA_002396205.1 Bacteroidales bacterium UBA4243 | reverse complement strand
GAACTTGTTGCCGAAGTCGGAGGCACCGTTGGAGGCCTTGATGAGGATTTCCTCCGGCGTTTGGTAGAGCCACTTGCGCGGTTCGATGTCTTTTTCCCAGTCGCGGTCGGCCTCGGTGCGGGGATAAGAGGTCATATAGACGGCCGTTCCCGCCAAAGGCAGACTGCCTTGTCCGCCCGCCAAACGGTCGCGGATTTCGCCGCCGCTGCCCGTGGCTGCGCCGTTGAACGGCTCGACGGTGGTCGGGAAGTTGTGCGTCTCAGCCTTCAGCGAAATCACC
>DGXB01000059.1:69511-69750 GCA_002396205.1 Bacteroidales bacterium UBA4243 | reverse complement strand
TTCAGCGAAATCACCGTGTCGATGGGCTTGATTTGGAAAGCCGACGGCTTGTTAGGCTCAGCCGGCGCAAACTGTTCCACTTTTGGGCCGAGGATGAAGGCCACATTATCTTTATAGGCCGAAACCAAACGGTTCGAGTTCTCTTTCGAGGTGCGCTTGATGAGGGCGAAGAGCGTGTTGGGCATCTTCTTGCCATCTATAATAAAGGTGCCGTTGAAAATCTTGTGGCGGCAGTGCTC
>DGXB01000059.1:8878-69459 GCA_002396205.1 Bacteroidales bacterium UBA4243 | reverse complement strand
GTGGCGGCAGTGCTCGGAGTTGACTTGTGCAAAGCCATACACCTCGCTATCAGTCAGTTGTCGACCAATTTTTGCGGATATGCCTTTCAGGTAGTCGATCTCCTCCTCGCTGAGGGCCAGGCCTTCCTGCTGGTTGTAGGCTTCGATGTCGTCGATATATTGCAGCGGTTCGGGCTGGCGGTCGACGGCAAACACGTTTTGGTCGAGATTCTCGTAACGGTTTTGCAGCATCGGGTCGTAAGGAGCCTTCTTCGACTCCACTTTTTGGAATTCCTCGATGCGGACGATGCCTTGGATGCCCATGTTTTGGGTAATCTCTACGGCATTGGTGCTCCACGGCGTAATCATCTCGCGGCGAGGGCCAACGAAATGGCCTTTCACCACTTCTTTTTCGATTTTCTCGGCGTTGCCGAAAAGCCATGTGAGTTTGGAAACGGTTTCCTCGGAAAGCCCGTTAACGGAATCGACTGCGATAACCTTTTGATTATCAGACTGGAAAAAGCAAATCATAAGCGCAAGTTTTATGCATAAAACAATGCCGCAAAGATAGGGGTTTTGCATTAATTTCCCCCAGTAAAAACAAAATTTTCGTCTACCGCGTTATTTCTGAGCACTTTTGTGCACCTAACCCAACAAAAGACCCACAAAATGCAGCCTTCCGCATTACACCAAAACGAGAAAAACGTTGACCAGTTCAATGCACTCGTGCTTAGGCACAAGGCGATGCTGTGGCATGTCTGTTCCGACTACAACCTCGGGAAGGCATGGAACACGGAGGACTGCATGCAGGAGGTGATGGCCAACCTATGGCGTAGCTTCGACACCTTTGAGGGACGCAGTTCGGAGAAGACCTGGGTGTGGCGCGTGGCGACCAACACGATGCTGATGCTGCAACGCAAATGCAACCGCGACCTCAGCACCGAATCGCTCGCCGACAACAACGAGAGCGACACGCCCGAAGAGCAGCCTGACGAAGGCCAGCAGCAGCTGCAACAGCTCATCGAAGCACTGCCCGAAGAAAATGCCACTGCCATCCGCGCCTTCCTCGACGGGTTCTCCTACAAGGAGATTGCCGACATGACCGGCAGCTCGGTGGGAGCCGTGGCCATGCGCATCGCACGCACCAAACGTCGGCTCAAGCAACTATACGAAGAAGAGAACAACACCTTAGAGATATGAAAGCTAACATCAAAAATATGACAATGAACGCTCAACAACAACGCGACGACTTCCAAACCGTTTGGGAACGCCGCAAGCAAAACTGGCAAGAGCAGGCCAAGAAAGCCCTGCCCGACGACGCCACCCTGTTGCACCTGTCAGAGCTGGCCCGTCAGCAAGGCATGCGGCAAGATGCTGTGGTCGTTCCCATCACTCGCCGACGCAACCGCTGGCTACCATACGCAGCGGCAGCCACCCTCGTTATCGGGGTGGCCACCTTCGTGCTGACCCGCGAAGGCAAGCCCGAACACAACCTGCCCGTGGCAGAAGAAATACGTGTGGAAGGCGAAACCATACATTTCCTCTGCAACAACGGTTGCTCGGCCAACGAAGTGTTGCTTGCTGCCAACGAAGTCATCAAATAACAAGGCAAAGCGTAACGGAAACTACAAAAAACCTTCAAAATGAGAATCTTAGGCAATTCATTAGCAATCATGGCAATGGCAATGGTCTTGTCGTGTTGCAGCAATGGCAAAACGCCCGAAAATGAAGACGAGAGGAGCAACAATGCCGCGCTTGAGCTTTACTGCAAGTATGCCGACGACGACAACCTCACCGTGGCCTATCTCGGCGACTTCAACCTGAAAGGCAAGAAAATCGATGCGGTGATGCTGCAAGCCAACGACGAAGAAGACTGGTGCCGCCTCAGGCAAGACTTCGGGTTGGTGATGGAAAGCGACTCGTGCGAAAAGGCCATCGACCTATCGGTATGCCCCGAATCGGAAAAGGTAGTCTCCGTGGGCGTCGGCATCGAGACCGACTTCCTCAACATCATCGGATTGGACAGCATGACCACGCGCGAGCAAATCACCGAGGAGCACATCAAATTGTTTTCCGAGAACATAGCCATGCAACTGCGCGACATCCTTAGCAACTTTGAGAGTTCCGACTCACTCATGCCCGCCGCAGCCATCATCGTGGGCGACGGCCCCGTTGCCTATGATGGCGAAAACCTCAGCTACGACAACTACATCAGCGTGGTGGCCGACGCCATCGCCACCAGCATCATCGAAGAATACTTCACCAAACGCGACAGCATCATGAACAGCGATGCCGACGAAGCCTACCAAAAAGCCATCGAAGAAGGCGACAACATGATGACCAACGCCAAGATGCACGGCCACAGCGGCTACATCACCGCCACCGACCACGCCAACCGCACCCTCTGGCTCTTCTTCTACGACGACCAGGAGGAATGCAACAACATACTGACCCACATCAAGGATGACATCATCATCAAAAAAGAATAAGATTGAGAGACAGGGACTTCCACCTTTTTCATGTTTTTATCACGTTAATAATGCTAGTTTGTCAGAGACAATTTCTTTTTTCGCAATGATTTTCCCCAAAACCATTGCTGGTGGAAGTCCCTTTTTTCCATACGATGATGCCCCTTGAATCCGAAAAAGCAATGAAATGAGAAAACGTAATAAATTGGTTAATTAATTCAACAAAAGCGAAATGGGCGGCCTTCGAGGTCGCCTTTTTCTATTTTGTGGAATATTTTTCCAAAAGGGCAGTTATTTTTCCCCAGACTTTTGCACCTAAACTCTTCAAAGGACGAAAAATGTCCTTGAGTTTTTATTTATTTTTTTATTAATTAACTAATTTTCAAAACTTTATGCAAAAGAAAGCATTTTCTTTCGTTTTAACGCTCTTGCTCGCCTTCATGGGCGTGGCGAGAGCTGATGTTGTGACCATCGGCGAAGGGACGAGCACGGGCTACGTGACCCCGTTCAACAGCCTTTGGGGCTACTCATGCGTTGAGCAGATTTACACTGCCAACGAAATTGGGACTGCTGGAACCATCAATTCCATCAGTTTCAATCTGTCCTCTGGTTCGCAAACGAACCAAATTGAGGTTTTTATGAAGAACGTGACAAGAAGCACGTTCTCGAGTACTTCGGATTACGAAGCCCTCACCGCTTCGGACATGGTGTATAGCGGCACCGTGACGTTCAACGCCGGTTGGACCACGATCACGCTCGACACTCCGTTTGCGTATGACGGCAGCAGTAATCTGTTGATTGCCATGCACGAGTTCACCTCGGGCTACAGCACAATCAACTTTTATTACACTTCGGCTGCGAACAGGGTGGTGACGTTCCACAGCGACAGTGTAAACCCCGACCCTTACAATCTGGGTTCGTTCAGCGGTAGCTCGTACACCTCGTCCAACCGCGCCAACATCCAAATCAACATCACCAGCGGCAGCCCGATGCAGGCTGGCCTCCATGTGAAATATATGGATGGAGAAGACGAAATCGTCGACGCACTGAACCTCGGCGTCCGCCCGATTAACGCATGGATGGAACCTTTCGAGTTCACCATGTACAGCGAAGGCCCGACCTATACGGTGACCAACCTCGACTTCACCCCAAGCGATGGCATGTTCAGCGTCAGCGGTCAGGAATTGCCTTTCCAAGTGACCCGTTCACACGGTGTTGACCTTACCATCAGCTCCAATGCCACACAAGCTGGTGTGGTTGAGCGTCAATTTGTGGCCATCACCGAAGGCAATCGCGCCGCCCACATCTGGCCCATCGTGGTCGAGATGTACGACCCGCAAAGACCCGACGTTTGGGAGAAAGCCCAAGACGTGACTTCCTATCCTTATAGCCACGTGCCTTCCACGATGACGACTCTGCACAACGACTACACCCTGCCTTTCCCCGAAATCGAGGAAGGTTATGATGCCGTCTACAAACTCGTGTTCACGCAAGACCGTATGCTGAACGCCAGCGTCAGCAATGGCGAAAACGGCAAAGTGGCCCTCTACAAGGAAGGCTTTGAAGGCCAAGGCGGCCCCATGGCTACCAACAACTACACTGGCCCCCAAACCGCCACTGCCGAAGACATCAGCTACGGCCCCGTCATCACCAACGCCGCTGTTGAAGCTGGCACCTATTATTTGGTGGCCTCTTCGACCACGCCTGACTTCCAGGTGACCATCGATGCCCAAGCCATGCCTTGCCCGACGGTTGAAGGTTTTGCTTTCAACCCGACGCCTGCCGACAATGCCGACGGCCTCGAGCCCGCCAGCGTCACGCTGCAATGGACGCTGCCCGCCTACACCACCGAGTGGCGCCTGGTGTTCGGAACGACCTACTATCCTGAAGCCGGTCATCCGCAAACCATCATGACCGAATGGTCGAGCGAGCTGGCCAACAGCTACACCGTGACCAACCTTTGGAACAACACCAACTACTTCTGGAGGATAGAGATGCGCAACGACGGTTGCCCGCAAGGCGTGAGCAGCCCGATTTGGGGCTTCACCACCAACCTCAACCGCCCGCACGACCTGACCGCCGTCGACCAAAACATCTTCGAGGACGAGCAAGTCGTGTTGAACTGGACGGCTGTCGTCGACCGTACCTTCCGTACCTATAACGTGTACCGCGACGGTCAGCTCATCGGCACCACCCAAGTGAACAACATCGGCAACGCCACCTATACTGACGGTCCTCTGGCCTACAACATGAACGGCTACACCTACCATGTGACCGCCGTTTACGACGAAGGCGAAAGCGCCCCGTCGAACACCGTCACGGTGAACGTGAGCGGCTATACCAACACCACCGGCATCAACGGTTACGTTTGGGAGCAAGACGGTGAGACCGGCATCCAAGGTGCCTTGGTCACCCTGACCACTACCGACGAATTTGGCGACCCGCACACCTACACGGTCACTTCGGGTGCCAACGGTTACTACAGCAAGCAAATCTATGCTGGCACCGTGAGCAACGCCGTTGCCACTTTGGACGGCTATCAAGAGACCGTCACCGTCCACGCACTGCCCTTCACCGTGGCCCACAACGCCCAAGAGGACAACGTGAACTTCTTGATGGACGAAAACTTCAACCCCGTTTGCTCAGTCATCGCCGAGTATTATCCCGACAGCCTCGACCCGAACAGCCCGTATGTGAAGGTTTCGTGGGGCTGCGGCCTGCCTGGTGAGGAAATCGTTGAGCCTTTCGAGACCGGCGACTTCAGCCTCTTCGATTGGCAGATCGACGCCAACTATCCTTGGAGCATCACCACCACCAACCCGTATGAAGGCCAATACTGCATGAAGAGCGGCGGCGCCGGCGTGGCCAGCGTCACCAGCAACATGACCGTTACGGTCGACATCCCCAGCGACGGCGAGATGAGCTTCTTCGGCAAGATTTCGTCCGAACAGAACTGGGACTACGGCTACTTCTACATCGACGGCCAGCAGATGGGCCAATACACTGGTGCCGGCAACTGGGCCGAGCGCAAGTTCCCCATCACCGAAGGCACGCACACCTTCCAATGGAGATACACGAAGGACGGTAGCGTCAATGCCAACGACGACTGCTTCTACGTGGACTACATCAGCTTCTACCACCAGCCCGCTCCCGTGGAACCCGGTTGGGTGTTCTACGACGACGGCGTGAACGTCGACGCCATCGGCCTGACCGCCGGCGGTTCGTTCTACTGGGGCGTGATGTTCCCCGCTGGCCAATACGCTGGCAACAGCCTGACCAAGGTGAGCATGTACGACTATTCCGCCCACACTGGTAACATCATGGTTTACCAAGGTGGCACCACCGCTCCTGGCACGTTGCTCTATCAACAGCCCTACACCTGCACTGGTAGCGAAGACTTCGTGGAATGGACGATGAACACGCCTGTGGCCATCGATCCTACGCAAAACCTCTGGATTGTGATGAACAACAACGACGGCCAATATGTGGCTTCTTGCTGCGCCAACACGGGCGACCCGAACGGTCGTTGGATCAGCATTGACGGCACGGCTTGGCAAGACCTCGTTGATGCAGGCCTTGATTACACCTTCATGCTCCGCGCCTACGTGGCCAACGGTGCCAAGGGTGAATACATCGCTTCTGTCAACAACTGGGATGCTGCTTCGCAAATGGTGAAGAAAGCCGCTCCCGTGAAGGGCGAAAGCCGCACGAGCCTCTTTGCCGTTTCGGGCAATACCACCAAGCACAACGTCGGTGTTCCCACCCGCAATGGCAACACCCGCAGCCTGGATCACTACAGAATCTATCGTACGCACTGCTACAACGACGGTCCTTACACCGAAGAGAACACCGTGCTGCTGGCCACAAACTGGCCTGGCGATACCATCTACATCGACGTTGAATGGGCCGACCTGCCGGCCGGTATCTACAAGTGGGGTGTTGGCTGCGTCTACGCTGGCAACCGTGGCGAACTCGTCGAGTCACCCATCAGCTGGGGCGCTCCTCAAGCCATCAACCACGTCAACGGCGACCGCACTGGCCTCGCCAAGCACAGCATTGAGCTGATGCCCGGTGCCAATGTCAACCACAACGCCAAGGCCATCGGCCAAGCCCTCCGTGGCGCCACTGCCTACGGCATGAACATCTTTGACGGTCTGGCTCTGCCTGTGGGTTACCTGAGCTTCGATGTGGATAACATCGCTGGCGCTTCGGTCATCAACAGCCTCGCTGCCGTTGGCGGTTCGGCTTACGATGCCGCTACGGGTCACCTCTTTGTGAGCGATATTGAAAACAGTCTCCTCTACGAATTGGATCCTGCCACCGGCACCATCCTCAACCAAGTGGAGACCACCTACGGCTTGCTGACCATCGCCATGGATCCCACCACGGGCATCCTCTACGGCGAAGACGACTACGGCTACCTGATGACGGTTGATCCAGCTACTGGCGAGACCACCGACATCGACGCCATGGGCGCCAGCATGACCAGCATCGACTTCGACGCCAACGGCCAACTCTACGGCCTCGCCGTCGGCTCGCCTGCCAGCTTCTACAGTATCGACAAGACCACAGCCACCGTGACCTTGGTTGGCAACCTTGCCCACAATGCCAACTATGCCCAAAGCTTCGCCATCGACCAAGTCAACGGCAAGATGTACTGGGCACAGTGCTACAGCCCCGACGACACCCACTTCTATGAAGTTGACATGACCACTTTGGCCCTGACCGAACTGGCCGCCAACATCGGTGAAGTGACTGGTCTGGTGATTCCTGCCTACACCGAACCTGGTCCTGGCCCGGAACCCACTCCTGGAAGCAACATCAACGAGCTGGCTCTGCCTCGCGAAAGCGAGACCATCTGGTCCAACTGCCTCGAAAAGGGCATGTACCTCGGCGAAGACATGGTTGACATCAACGTGCTGCTCAACAGCGCCGACAGCCCAGAGGGCGTCAGCGTGAGCTTCACCAACCTCGACGAAAACGAACAAGCCGAACACCCGATGGATGCCATCGTCCTCGACGAGACCGGTTTCTACAGCTGGGATCTCTTCCGCAAAGGCGACTACATCGTCAACATCAACTTTGAGGGTTACTACCCGATCGTCGACACCGTGAGCATCTGGGAAGAGACCCACATGCGCTATGTGATGACCGAGATCATCTACGGTGTCGAAAACCTCTACGTGAGCCGCACTGGTTGGGCCATGTGGGATCCTCAGGGCGCTGCCCCGACTCCTCCTACCCCGCCCACGCCTCCGACTCCTCCCACTCCTGGTGAGAACGCTGTGATCGTGCTGAACGTTCCTACCGACATCTGGAACGACGGCTCTGGCTATCAGATGCTGCTCGACGCCGATGCCACGATGTTCACGCAACTTGATGCCGTCAGCTTCTTCAACGAGATTGGTAGCTTCAGCGATTTCGAATACACGATTCCTGAAGACGCCGACTACGGCATCAACCCCGCCAACGTAGTGGTTGGAACCAGCGTCTCCATCACCGTGCCCGCTGGCACCTACGACTATGCCATCATCAACCCCGACAAGGTCAGCACCATCTATTTCGCTTCCAACAACGGCAATGCCCCGAGCAAGGGCAACGACATGGTGTTTGAAGCCGGCAAGGCCTACACCTACACCGTTTACGAAAGCGGCACTGGCGATGCCGTCGACCTGACCGTCACCGACCGCAACGGCAGAAGCATCAAGCCCGCCGCTCAGCACAATGTTGCCAACGCCGCTGCTCGCGTGCGTGAGAACGCCACCAGCAACAACCGTCACCTCGAGTACTTCAAGGTGATGTGCGAGAGCCTCGACCACGAGCCTATCTTCAATGCCGACGTTCCTGCTTCGCAGCCTTTCTGCCAAGTGAACACCGCTGAACTGGTTGAAGGCGAACACTACCTCTGCAAGGTGGCTGCCGTCTACAGCACTGGCATGAGCGAATGGGCCGAATGCATCTGGCAATATGAAAGCTGCGAGAACTATGCTGGCACCCTCAACGGCGTGACCGTTGACGGCAATGTCATCAGCTGGGATTACCCGAACGGTAGCGGTCCTCAACCTCCGGTTCCTCCGGTCCCGGGCGACGACGCCGAAATCGTTTTGAACGTGCCCACCGACATCTGGGGCGACGGCTCTGGCTATCAGATGCTGCTTGACTCCGATGCCACAATGTACACGCAACTTGCCGCTGTCAACTACTTCAACGAAATCGGTAGCTTCGAAGGCTTCGAATACACGATTCCTGAAAACGCCGACTACGGCATCAACCCTGCCAACGTGGTGGTTGGAGCCAGCGTCACCATCACCGTGCCCGCTGGCACCTATGACTATGCCATCATCAACCCCGACAAGGTCAGCACCATCTGGTTTGCTGGTGCCGGCAACGTTGAGAGCAAGGGCGACGATATGGTCTACGAAGGTGGCAAACGTTACACCTACACTGTTTCCGCCAGCGGCACTGGCGACGCTGTCAACCTGACCGTCACCGACCGCAACGGCAGAACGTATCAGCCCACCTTCCAACACGTGGCCACGGGTCAAGTGGTGCGTCATTCCGACAACATCGCTTCCAACCGCGAGGGTCAGTGGTACTACTACGACAATGGCAACAACATGGATGCCATCGGTCTGAGCAGCGGCACGATGAACTTCTCATGGGGTATCATGTTCCCTGCCGGCAGCTACACTAGCGGCAACCTGACCAAGGTTGGCTACTACGACTACACGGCCCACACGGGTAACATCCACATCTATCAAGGCGGCACGGGCAACAGCACTCCTGGCGCTGAGCTCTACACGCAGCCTTA
This sequence comes from Bacteroidales bacterium UBA4243, assembly GCA_002396205.1. GTDB lineage: Bacteria > Bacteroidota > Bacteroidia > Bacteroidales > F082 > Limimorpha. The sequence continues at coordinate 60,201 of DGXB01000059.1, read as the reverse complement.
CGCAGTGAACGGCACCGAGACCTACATCGAGATCGCCTTGACCGCTCCTGTGGCCGTCGACGCCACGCAAGCTCTGTGGGTGGTGATGGAAAGCACGACTCCTGGCTACACCGCAGCCATCGACGACAGCGGCATGACCAACCCGAATGGTGGCCTCGTCTCGACCGACGGTGTCAGCTTCTCGCCCATCGACGTCGCCTCTGGCGGTGGCATCACGGGCAACTGGAACCTCCGTGCCTACATCGAGGACGGCGCTCCTGTGCCTCCTATCCCGGCTGGCAACGTCCTCGGCGCCATGATCTTCGCCGACGGCGAATGGGAAGCCTTCGTCGAGTACCCGACCAACAGCTACGTCTATGAAGGCGATGCCGAGACGGTTTGCGTCCGCATGGTCTACGACGGCACGGCCGAACTGCCCGACAACAACTTCTACTATGCCATGAGCTGCGAAGAGTGCGAAGCCGCCCTGATGTGCGAAAGCGAAATCATGATCCACGGCGAAGCCATGACCGACACCGACCAAGCCAGAGTGTGGTGGGGCGAGCGTGCCGAAGGCTGGCTGACCTACCTGCCTGAAGAGTTTACTCCCGAAGGTGCAGTCGCCTTAGGCGATCCTACCGGTGGTGGACTGCCGTTCTACGGCGGTTGCATGTATCCCACTTCGGTGCTGACAGAATACATCGGCAGCAACCTTGACCAGATTGCTTATCTCGACATGGCTGATCCTGAGACCACAGGAAATCTGCAAGTGCACATTTACCTCGGAGGTGACCAGGCTCCTGAAACATGGATGACCAGCCAATCCTTCACAGTCACTGGTAACGAGTATGGCATGCAAACTGTCAACCTTGATCACCCGATCCATATTGATGGCGACAAGAACTTGTGGGTCATGTTCTACACCGATCCTGCACAGCAAGGTGCTCCTTTGCCATTTGTCAACGACCTTGGCGATGCCAACACTCGTTGGGTCGGCATTATGGGTTCGTGGATGGACTTCGCAAGCATGGGTGCCAACTATAGCTTCGTCCAGATGATCCACTTCGGTGGCAACAAGTCGGCTGGCCTGACATTGAACGATGGCATTGCCGTTAACCCCGGCACCGGTGTCAACATTAGCGACATCAACGTCAACGTCATCAATGTCAATGCTGGCTCGCTCCATACGAACGTCATGTATGACTTCGCGCCTGTCCAGTACAACGTGTACCGTTCTGCCGACAACACCAGCTACGAGCTCATCGCTTCGGTGCCTTACGTTGAAGGCCAGACCTACTACGAGTACGTCGACACGCCCGAAACGAGCGACGACTACTACTACCAGGTCCGCACGGTCTACGAAGACGGTTGCGAATCCACGCCGGCCCTCAACGCCGACAACGAGACGCAAAACTATGTCCTCGTGGCTGTCAACGTCGGTATCGACGAGAACAGCGACAATGTCGCCCTCTTCCCGAACCCGACCAACGGCAACGTGACCATCCAAGCTGCCGGCATGAACCACATCACCGTGACGAGTGTCCTCGGCCAAGTGGTTTACGACACCGATGTCAATGCTGACGAAATGGTCCTCAACATGGGCCAATTCAACGCTGGCATGTACATGGTTCGCATCAACACCGAAAATGGTGTGGTTGTGAAGCGCGTCACTGTCATGCAATAATTAGGCTTGTAGGGCTGTCGTACCACGGCAGCCACCAAACCGAAAAGAAGAGGCAATCCGCACGGGTTGCCTCTTTTTTGATTATTTTCCCACGATTTCGTTATTTTTCCTCCATTCCACGCACCTAAAAAACATAAAACAAAACGTTTTACCAATAATTAAACCAATAGTACTATGAAGAAAAATGTATTCTCATTGATGCTGTTAGCCTGCTTCGCCTTCGTGGGCGTGGCCAAGGCACAAGAAGAAATCAAAGTGACGGTCAACACTGACGTCAACGCTACCATTTCAGACCTGAGAGTTCCCGTCGTACTAACCTATGCTCCCGAACCCATGACACCTGCCGGATTCCTCTCCATCGGCATGGCCTTCAGCTGGGGCTACATGTTCCCCGCCGAGATGATTGCCGAATACGATGGCAAATATTTGACCCAGGTCGCCTACGTGGACTACACCAACTCCGCTGGCGATTACGAAGTGCACATCTGGCAAGGTGGCGACACGGCTCCCGCAACGGAAATCGCCCGCCAAGCCTTCACCATCTCCGGAACGGTCAACAACATCGTCCCGCTTCCGCTCGACCAACCCGCACTCATCGACGGCTCACAGAACCTGTGGGTGACCTTCTACCAAGACGGATCGGTGCAACAAGCCGCTTGCGTCATCACCGACATGGGCGACCCCAACAGCCGCTGGATCGGCGTTGACGGCTACGGCTGGATGGATATGGCTTCGGTGCAAGGCGGTGCCGGCTACAGCTTCGCTTTGTGGGCCTTCGCCGACGACTACGACGCCATCGGCGAGTTCGACAGCAACGTATCCGTGTATCCCAACCCCACCACGAGCAACGTGACCGTGGCCGCCCCCGGCATGAACCACATCACTGTGTTCAATGCCATAGGACAGATGGTAATGGACATGCCCATCAGCAACGACAGCCAGGTTTTGGACATGAGCCAATACCAAGCTGGCGTCTACATGGTGCGCGTGGCTTCCGAGAAGGGCATCAGCACCAAGCGCGTTACCGTGATGTAATCGTGGTTTAACCCAATGGCCATAATACGGCAATCCGAAAACAACAAAATCCAGGAAAGCAGTCCGAAAAAGATTGCAATCCTGAATTTTTTTGCAACATTTTTTCCTATTTTTGCGAGTTTAACAACGACTTTGTTTTTTTTATTTCAACTAACTATTATTCAATTATTTAAATCATTAAGTCATGAAGAAAAACTTACTTTCATTGATGATGGTGTGCTGCCTCTCCGTCATGGGTGTGCAAGCACAGAACAATGTTGAGGGAATCAACGTGAAGACGGCTCCCGATTTCGTTTCGATGGTTGCTGCCAACCGTGCCACCACCGACGGCGTTTGGCTCACCTACGCTCCCGAAGAGCTGACCGAAATCACCGCTGTGGGCATCGGCATGGGTTTCTCATGGGGTTCCATGTTTCCTGCCTCCATGTTGACTGAGTTTGCCGGCGCCACCATCACCAGCTTCGCTTTCGTCGATTCGGGCGACCCCGCCTACGAAGGCGACTATGAAGTGCGCATCTACCTCGGCGGCGAAACCCAAGGCGAAACCATGGTCTGCCAAGAGCCGTTCCACGTCAGCGGCACCCAAGGCAACATTGTCGAGTATCCGCTCAACACCCCCATCGGCATCGACGGCACGCAAAACCTGTGGGTGATGTTCTACCAAGACGGCTCGCTCGAGTATCCCGCTCCTGCCATGGGCGACATGGGCGACCCCAACAACCGCTGGATCGCCGTTGATGGCTACGGCTGGATGGACCTCGCCACCGTGGGCGGCGAAGGCTACAGCTGGCTCGTTTGGGCCTATGCCGACGGCTACGACATGATTGGCGAAAACGCCGACGAAGTCGCTATCTACCCCAACCCCACCACTGGCAACGTGACCGTGAGCGCCACTGGCATGAACCACATCAGCGTGTTCAACGGCCTCGGCCAAATGGTGTATGACGCCCCCGCCAGCAGCCACTTGGAGACGCTCGACATGAGCCAATACCAAGCTGGTGTCTACGTGGTGCGCGTGGCTACCGAAAACGGTGTCAGCGTGAGGCGCGTGACTGTGATGTAATTTTATGGTTAATGACAAAGAAAGGCGGCCTCGCGGTCGCCTTTCTTGTTTTTAATACCCTTCTTCGGATTGTTCTTCGCCACCACCGTCGTCACCGCCTTCGTCGCCACCCGGACGGTTGCGCTTCATGTTCTGTTGGTTGATGCGGTAGTTGAAGTTGAGCGAGAACGAACGGCGGTTCCAAGTGCTGGTGCTGTATTGCCAGAAACCGTCGCCCCACGACTCACCACCCATGCTACGTGAGTTGAACAAGTCGCGCACGTTGAAGGTGATGGTGCCGTTGCCATTGAGGATTTCCTTGCTCACGGCGAGGTCGACCCACCAATTGCCCTTGCGCATACCCAGAGGCTCCTTGTGCGGACCCATGATGTGGGCAGTCAGCTGCAAGTCGAACCAATTGCTTATCTTGAACTTGGAAACCATACGCCCAAAGAGCATCCAACTCTCGGTTTCGTAATACTGCTCCTCGATGTAACCTCTGGTGTAAGAACGGAAGAAGTTGACGTTGCCATTCAGGTTCCACCATTTCGTCATCTGGCCTTGCGCCACGGCTTCAATGCCAAAGTCGTCGGCCTTTCCGAAGTTGACAGGCATACTGTAAAACACGCCGTTATCTTCGTATGTGTAGTTGCGTATCATGTTGGTTCCATGGCGATAATAGGCCGTGAAATTGAAGCTGGCCTTGTCCCAAAAATGGATGTAGCCGAGTTCGTAGCTGTCCATGTAAGTCGGCTTCAGGGCCGGATTGCCCATGCGAATGTTACGGTTGTCGTTATAGGATCGGAACGGACTCATCTGCCAGAAGCCCGGGCGACGGATGCGGCGCGTGTAGCTCACCTGGAACTGGTTATACTCGTTCACCGAATAGTTCAAGTGCGCGCTCGGGAAGAAATCGAAATAGGGCTTTCCCCCGTTGATGGAGTCGGTGCCGTCGTGGGCATAGCCCTTCAGGTTCGTCATGATGTTGGTCATCTCGGCCCGCACGCCGATTTGTCCCGACCAACGGCCCCAGTCGTTGCCGAGGCTGGTGTAGAGCGCGGCCACCTGCTCGCTGTATTCGTAGTCGAAGCAATAATCGCTCAGCGGGTTGTAAACACCAAGACTATCTTTTTCAGTCACTTCAGAAAGGCTGTTGATGTTGCGGTTGGTGTATTTCCCGCCAATCTCCCACTGCGCCTTGGTGAGGAAAGGATGCACATAGTCGATGCTGGCCTGCAAGTTGCGCATACGTTGGTCGTTACCTGTCTTTTGGTAGAGCGTCCAAAGGGCAGATTCCATGTCCTTGTTGGGATACATGGTCTCAGTAATATCCGAACCGGCCTTCTCCGCATTGGTGAAGAAACGCACGTTGGCCTTCAGGCTGCGACCTTCACGCACAAACTTCTTGTCGTAGTCCAAAGTGACCTCATACATGGGATCGGTTTCCAAGTAGTCCTCGGCACGCTCGTCGTAGGAAGAAGTGCCCAGCAGCGGATACTCATCGTAATATTTCACCACGGGATGCGTCTCCAAGCGCCCGAAACGGTAGACGAAAGCCGCGCTAACAATATCGTTATCAGTAATGTAATAATCGGCACCCACGCGCACGTTGTGTCCCATGCGGCGCATTCGGCGCTCGGTGGTCTGGTCGGTGAGCTGGTTGAAGATGGTGTCGCCCGCAGGGAAGAGAGTCCCGCCCATGATGGTGTCGTGGTCAAAAATGTCGAAACGCTTGGTTTGGTTCACACCACCACCGATGTTGGAGCGGTTGTTGAAGCCATAGCTGGCGAAAAGGTTCCATCGTCTGAGGCGGTAGTTGGCCGTCAGGCTCGCACCGTACTGCCATGGATAGCCGCCGCGAACGTTCACCGCGCCATTGAAGCCCTGGCGTTTGTCCTTTTTCAGGATGATGTTGATGATGCCCGCCGAGCCTTCGGCATCGTAGCGCACCGAAGGATTGGTGATGACCTCCACGCGCTCAATCATGTCGCCCTGCAAGGTACGCAGTGCGTCCTGGGTGCTCATACCCGAGAGGCCCGACTCCTTGCCGTCGATGAGGATGCGTACGCCATCGTCGCCACGCAAGCTGACATTGCCTTCCACATCGACTGACACGGCAGGGATGTTCTCTAACACCTCGATGGCGTTTCCGGCGGTGTTGCCCACGTCCTTGCCCACGTTGAAAACGCGCTTGTCGAGGGTCATCTCGTAGGTGCTCTGTTCGGCCACCACGTTGACTTCGTTCAACATACGCGCATCAGGTTCGAGGCTAAGGCGCCCCACTTCGACTGTGGTTTTCGTTCCGTCAATCGTGACGTTTTTATACAACGGAATGAAGCCCATATACTGAACCTCAAGCACATAGCGGCCTTTGTTCAGTTCAAGCGTAAAATGTCCGCTCGGGTCAGTGATGACCCCAGCCACAAAAGTGGAATCGGGCAAGGCGCTCGCCCTGACGGTGGCATACTCCATCGGAGCGCCATTGGATTTATCGACGACGCGGCCTTTCACCGTAACGGCTGAAGCCCATTGGGCACTCATGAGGAATGCCAACAAAACTAAGATATTTCTGCTCATAAATAGAATGTTATCTGCTCGTAAAAAGTGTGCAAAAATAGTGCATTTCCAGCAAAAACTTAGTGGACAATTAGGACAAACACAACAATTTCCGCCTCAAATGGAAAAAACGGTGGTTTTTCGTTGCCGTCTGCGCAATGCCCATTTCGAAAACACGTTATAATTAGCCATAAGTCGGATTTTTTTCGAGTTATGGCTAAGTATAAGCAGATTTTTAGCGAAACAAGTCGTCAAGTGTGACTTCGTTCTGGAATGTGCTGGCGTATTTCCCTTTGGCCAAACCGAATGAGGACACCAAAGTGAGTTGGATGGAATAGGTTGGCGACGGCAAAGTCTCCTTAAACAACTTCAGCCTTATTCTAAGCTTCATATCCTCATCTTTATCAAGCAAATACGGTGTTTCGCAAAACTTCATCTCACACAGGTTGACGGTCTTGTCTTTCCTGACAATGGCCAAATCCACTTGAGCCCCGCCAACATCGGATGCCCCTGGCTTAACCCAAGCATATTCCTCCGTCATTACACCGCTGATTCCCAATTTTCCCTTGATTTGCTCGGCATGCTGCAAGGCGAGCATCTCAAACGAAAGGCCGGCCCAAGCGTAAAACGCTGGTGTGCCTTGCATCGAGGCCCAGAAATGGCTTTTCCGCGCCCTGCCATTGGCCAAGAAATGGAAATGGAACAAGGTGAAGAAATCAAGCAACTGATACAAATTGCGCCGCGCATCGCCACCCAACATGGCATATCTTCTGATGAATCCGCAAATTTCGAGGTTCTTGAGGATTTTGGAAATCGCACCGCCCGAAGCTACTCCGGTTTCCTTGATGATTTCATCGCGCGTCAGGCCATTCCGGTTCTTGCTCAAACAAGTGACAATTTTGATGTAATCCTCTGAATTTCTGAACAAAGACGCATACAGGTTGTCGAACTCATCGGCGAAAGCGGCGTTCTTGTCAAACAGCAAGGCATCCACATTCTGGCTGAGGCTTTTCGAAGCGTCGAACATGCTCAGATAGAAAGGAATGCCGCCAAAAATCATGTAGGTTTCGGCCACTTCATATCTCGACAGGTTGAGGCCGACGCTTTGGAGCATCTCTTCCGTCTCCGCCAAATTGAACGGCTGCAACAGCATGCGTTTCGTGATTCGGTTGTGCAAGCCGCCGTGGTTGTTGATGAGTTTGTCCATGATCCACGAAGAGACGGAGCCGCACACGACAAGCATGATGTCTTTGCGCATCGAGGCCCATCCGTTCCAGAAGTGCTCAAGCGCGGCGATGAATCCCGACCGTGGCGTGTCCATCCAAGGCAGTTCGTCCAAAAGGATGACCTTGCGCCCTTCGCCGAGCGAAACAAGATAGCGCGTCAGCAGGTCGAAAGCATCAAGCCAGTCTTGGGGAGCTGTTTTGATGCTCTTGTCGTAGAGTTGCAAGGTCTTGTAAAAGTTTTTCAACTGCTTTTTCGTTTTCTCGTTGGCCAATCCTGCCACCGAAAAAACGAGTTCCTTCTCAAAGAGTTGCTTCACGAGGAAGGTCTTACCCACCCTTCGCCGCCCATAAACCGCGACAAATTCCGCCTTGCCCGAACCGTAAAGCCGTTCCAACTCACGGATTTCCTCTCTTCTTCCGATGATGTCTTCTTTCATGACTGCCTCAATTTATCGGGGCAAAAATACGAAAAAAAGCGTCATAACCAGCCATAAGTCGGAATTTTTTCGAGTTATGGCCGGTTATAGAGGTGTTCGTTCACAAAATTTGTGGATTACTGCAATTTTTAAAAGAAAAAATTTGTGGATTACTGCAAAATACCTTGATTTTACACTGATTTTCAATAATTTATACATTCCAAGCACTTTCCCAAGGAATAACTATCTACAGAAACAAATCTAGAGTCACCTCATTTGCTATTCAAATTTCTTTTCTTCAACAGCATTTCTGTATATTTCTTCTGCCTTTTCTTGTGGTTCGTTTGAATACTCGAAATTATACTCATCCTTACTGAAAAGATGCGATTCGCTTAAACTTTTCCGCAAAGTGGGTTTGTACATATTCAACAGTTTTTCTGCCAAATACTGATTGTGCATTGAAATGGCACGAGACAAAACGCCATCCAACATTTGATTGTATTTTGACACTTCCATCATGTAGGTTTCATTGTTTTTTATAACTTTCTTTACATTGGTTACTCCTACCACAGGGGTACCGTATGAGCCATAATCCGCTACCAAAGAAATGATTCGGTCTGAACTGTTTACCGAATTGTCATTCATCAAATACCCTATCTCCGCATTAAAAAGTTTATCGGCATACAATTCATAATCTTCAGGTGTTTTAATTCGTTTCAAGTATTTATGTGCTTGGTGGAAGTCTTTTTTGCCGATTGCAGTTTCAACTTTTGAGCCAAGTCTTTCTGAACTATTCAAATAAAAAGACAATGCGAAAATACCACTTATTATACAGGAAATAACAACAAACCAAATGATGATACGTCCTAATCCATCTAAAATATTTCTAATCATAATTATAACATTTTTATGTTTTAACTTTAGACCAACAATCCTAAAAACCCCAATACTCTGTCAATGCCAAATGAGACAATGGAAACAGCTTTATCTGTTATTATGTCAGTTATTGTACCCTTAATCCCATCCATGGAAGAGACGGCTTGTGATTGAGCAGAGTTTTCTGCCTCTGACCGACTTTGAACAAGGAGTGCTTCATTTGCCTTCAGATTTGCCTCGGCATTGATACGCTCTATGGCGAGAGCCTCTTCTTCCATGAAGATTTCATGTGCCCTTTGTGCATCTTCTACCGTTTCGCAATGGGAGACATAGTTACTAAAAGCCTCTGCGGCGGTGGAATAAATCTGAGCATTAACTGGAATCAACTTCATGTATGCCCCTGCCATCGGGTTATATTGTCCTTCCACGGCCATAGCATCTATCATGGCATAGTAATACGCCATACTTTGTTGCTCACGATAACGGGCATAAACTTCGTCTACATTCTCTTGAGCAAAGGCGAAACAAGAAATAGCCGCTTCTGGTATCGATTGCAAATAAGCGTAGGCTTTGCCATATTCACCTATTTGTATGTATTCATTCACCTTGGCGACAACTGAGGCTTTATTGGTCTCAAACCAATTGACTATCTTTTCAGATGATTGTCTCAACAAGTCTTTGATTTCATCGTTATTTTGAATGGACTGCATCGCATTTAAGCAAGCCAATTCGTCAGAGTCGCCTACACCCATAACCTCTTGCGACAAGGAGCCAAACACATCACCAGTGACGATGTTGGCGACATAAAAGTTCACTTCATAATTAGTATACTTTTTTGCTGGCACTGTACTTGTTATACCTCGTTGCATTGGGGTAATAAGTGTGGCAAAAACAAAAGCTGGGTCTCCTCCGTAGCCTGCGATACCATTCGCCGCCGTGATTTGTAACATACGCGAAGCCAAAACTTCAGCCGATTGTTGAGTGAAGTTTTTCGTCACCTTCGGCACCATAATAGTTAATTTCACGGCATTCCAATAATTGATGGAATCCAAATAGCCATTCAACGCAGCCCGTTGTTTCGCTATGGCTGATTGCCTTTGTTCATCCGTCATTGTACTCTGTTTGGGTTGTGGCTGATAGACCACCCCTTGCTGCTGTTGATTGACATTGCTATTGCATCCAATACACAGACACACCACGGCAATGCTCAACACAGCCAATCCGACAAATGCTTTCTTTTTCATGCTCAATTTCAATGCTTTAAAATCCGTTAATCATAATATGAACATCCCCGAGTCCTTGAACTTTATTAGAACACTTCACTCCGCATTCTGTTTTGAATTCCTTTATCAGTTGACGAGCCCATTTGTATGCGCTGTATTGGGTTCCGTCAGATTGCAAAGCAGGGATGCGCACGTTGACGAAATACAGTTCGTAATCCGTATTGTTTTGCAATTTATAAGTTCCTTTCTTTGTATTCAAATCCATATAGTCCATAATCCAATCTGCATACGTTTCACCTGTAATACTTTCGCTTACCAAACTAACCTTTGACTTTTTCGCCACAGTAAAACGCACCGTTATCTCTCTACCAAAAACAACTATGTTTTGAAAATACCTGCCGATTTCAGGCTCAATTTCTTTCATGGATTTGTGGAAGGATTGTGAGAAAGTTTTCGCAATGTCATCAGATACGGTTTCGTTCTTCGTTTTGGATGAAAAGGCCTTATTTGTATATGCGTCAAATGCGGTGATTGTATAGGTCAAGTTCTTGCGGAAATTAGGATCCGTTGGATCTATTTTGCAATCATAATCAAGTTCAATAATAATGTCTGGGGAAGCTGTCTGCAAAAGTAACGTCTTGGCATCTTGTGCTACATCATCAGCCATATTTGTGGCCACACGATTGTTGAGAGATTTTAGGGTCTGTTCCAAATCAGTCAAAGGATAATCGAGTTGGACAAACTCATTTTGAATGGCAGAGATTATAGCCCTATTGTTGGAATTCTCCAATATGTACTTGTTATAATCTCGATCCAAATAGTTTGCTCCATTTATCGAAACATTCTTCAATGCATCAAAAGATTGCAGAAGATTGTCACTTGGGAGTACCATTATAGAAGGTTTGGCTTGTTCGATGGCATTTACCACTGTATTGTCGCTTTCTTCTACAGCATTGCCGTAACCAGTCAGTTTTGATTGTTTTCCATTATTCTCACATGCAGCAAATAATAACAGCATTAAGAAGCAAAGCCCATTTGTTTTGATTTTGGCTAATTGTGTTAGGTTCATATGCTTTATTTATTTTCCCGCCTATAGTCCCCCCGATTCGGCACAACATACTACAAGAAGGCTAGGAAACTTGAAGTGTACCTATCTTGGCTAACAGGCTCTGGAAAAATACCTTTGGAAATAAAACAGATACGTTTACCTAGCCTATATGCATCATCAGCATAACTGATTGAATACAAATTAGGCTGGCTCACTCGTATCTTGCACCCATTTCCAAAATTTTCCAGATTTCGTTAGCCGGATACAAGCACAAATTGCCTTCAACTGCCCGGATGTCTCCCCGAACAATCAGCCGCAAAAATACAAAGATTTTGGAAACCAAAGGTTTTTTTACGGATTTTTTCCGTTTTTTTTCACTCGGTACACTACTTTGTGGTCCACAAGTTTGTGTACCATATTAGGGCGTTATATTGTGGTTTTGCGAAAAACATAAGATGACACAAGCATTTTAATCGGAATTTATTGTAATTTTACAGAAAATTTCAGATAGAACAAAGTACCAAATCGGAATTTATTGTAATTTTGCAAAAAATTCAAGGTAGGATGGAAAACACTTACATCAAACGAGAGACTTATCTCCAAAAAATCATCGACCGCATGGACAACGGCGAGGTGAAAATCATAACCGGACCAAGACGCTGCGGGAAGTCGTGGCTGTTGAAACGCATCTTCAGGGATTATCTGTTAGCCAGCGGCGTAGAAAGCGACAACATCATCATCGTTTCATTTGACTTGGACGACGAGGAGGAAATCTATGGTGATCTCACCCAACGCGACACCTTGAAGGATTTCCTTTATAGCCGAATCACCAATGCAAACGCCAATTACTATGTCATCCTCGACGAGGTGCAAGAGGTAGAAGGCTTCGAAAGAATCGTCAACGGGCTGAATGCCAAAGACAATGTCGATGTCTATATCACCGGCAGCAATTCACATTTCTTGTCATCCGACATTCGTACCATATTCCGTGGCCGTGGCGACGAGATAAGAGTTTACCCGCTGTCGTTCAATGAATTTTGTTCAAACCGAACCGAACCCGTCAGCGAGCTTTGGAAAGAATACTACACCTATGGTGGTATGCCCGCACTGCTCCACCATCGCACTCCCGAGCAGAAGATGGCCTACCTGCAACGGCTGTGGGACAAGACCTACATCGACGACGTTGTGGAACGCAACCATGTAAAAAACCGTGAAGCCCTTTCATCATTGGCCGATGCGCTTTGCTCATCCATTGGCTCTCTCACCAATCCCTCACGCATCAGCAATGTACTGCAAAGTGTGCAGAAAACCAAAATCTGTCCCGAAACCGTCAACAACTACATAGAATACCTTGAAGACGCATTTCTTTTCGAAGGTGCCAAACGCTTCAACATCAAAGGAAACAAGTATTTTGAGAGCATCAAGAAGTACTATGCTGTTGATGTGGGGCTGAGGAACGCAAAACTCAACTTCAGGCAACAGGAAATCACGCATATTATGGAAAATGTGATTTACAACGAATTGAGAATGAGGGGCTACAGCGTTGATGTCGGTTTGGTGGAAAACCGCGAAATGCGCGACGGAAAGATGGCCTACGTCCAATATGAAATCGACTTCATTGCGCAGAACGGGATGGAAAAACACTACATCCAGTCGGCATATAAATTAGATGGCGAAGAAAAAAAGGAGCAGGAATTACGTTCCTTCAGGAAAATAGACGACAGCTTTAGGAAAATCGTCATTGTGGGAGATGACATTGCCACCTACACCGACAACAAAGGCATTGTCTATATGGGGTTGTTCCAGTTTCTTAAATCAGGAATCTAATGTAGGTGAGACGGTTACATCGGATCCACATCCACTTGAACCTGCACGGACTTGTACTCCGAATTTTGCTGGAACAAATGAATCTGCTGCGCAATCAATTCCTTCACCTTCTGTGTGTTGAAATCACGGCGAAACTTCACCATCATCTGCTTGATATACAGATTTTTGACCCTCGAAACTACTGGATATTCCGGTCCGAGCAGGTCTTGCTTGAAGATGGGCCTGAGCATCGCGGCCAACTCAGCCGCTGCGGGATTGAGCTTCTGGTAGTCCTTGTGCTTCAAGCGAATGAGAATCAAGCGGTAGAACGGCGGATAGCCGAACTGGCGTCGGATGACCATCTGCTTTTCGTATAGCCCACGGAAGTCGTTGCGCAACACGTCTTGCAGCACGGGATGCGCCGGCTCGTAGGTCTGGATGATGACCTTGCCCTGCTTGCCCTTGCGCCCTGCCCTACCCGCCACCTGCGCCATCAGCTGGAAGCTGCGCTCGTGGGCACGGAAGTCGGGGAACGAGAGCATGTTGTCGGCGTTGAGGATGCCCACCACCTTCACCGAGTCGAAATCCAAGCCCTTGGTGACCATCTGCGTGCCCACGAGGATGTTGGTCTCATGGTCCTGGAAGGATTCGAGGATGCTCTGATAGTCGTTTTTCGAGCGTGTGGTGTCCAAGTCGAGGCGGGCCACCTTGGCTTCGGGCATCACGAGGCTCAAATCCTCCTCGATTTTCTCCGTACCAAAGCCGTGCATTCGGATGTTGGTGCTGTGGCAAACGGGACACTCCGTCGGCACCGAGGCCGTATAGCCGCAATAATGGCAACGCAACACGTTTTGGCTCTTGTGGTAGATGAGGCTCACGTCACAGTTGATGCACTGCGGCACATAATGGCACTCGTCGCACTCGATGCGTAACGAAAAACCACGTCGGTTTTGGAACAGGATGGTTTGGTTTTTCTCGTCAAAGGTCTCTTTCATCGCATCAATGAGGGTGCTGCCGAAGTCGGCCTTCATCGTCTTGCGCCGACGTTCCACGCGCATATCGCTGAGGATGATTTCGGGCATCTGGACGCCGCCGAAACGCTCCGTGATTTCCACGAGATGATAACGTCCATTCAAGGCATTGTAATAGCTTTCATACGAGGGCGTTGCCGAGCCTAAGACGATGTTAGCCTTGTGCATGGCGGCCAACACGATGGCAGCATCGCGGGCATTATAGCGCGGCGCAGGGTCGATTTGCTTGAAGCTGCTGTCGTGCTCTTCGTCGACGATGATCAGCCCGATGTCGGAATAAGGCAAGAAAATGGCCGACCGCGATCCGATGATGATTTGGTGCTTCTGCGATTGGGTTTGCCCAAAGTCGCGCACCTGCTCCCACACCTCTACCCTTTCGTTGGTGCCATAGCGCGAATGGTACACGCCCAAACGGTCTCCAAAATACTCTTTCAAGCGATTGATAATCTGCGCAGTAAGGGCAATTTCGGGCAACAAATACAGAACCTGCTTCCCTTTGTCAATCGCCTCCTTGATGAGTTTGATGTAGATTTCCGTTTTGCCACTGGAGGTCACGCCATGGAGCAAAACGGGCTTGCTGATTCCAAAGCCTTGTCTGATTTCTGTGTAGGCTTTTTGCTGTGCCTCAGTGAGTTGTATCGAATCCACATCGGTCTGCACCTTGAATTCCTTCAGCCGGCTGACTCGGTGCTCGTAGACCTCGAAAACACCCTTTTCGGCCATCGTTTTCAGTATGGAGGAAGTCGCCTTGGCTTTCTCCAACAAGGATTTAGCCAGGATTTCGTTGTCGGCATTGCCACCAAGGGTGATGAAGGCAAGCAACACTTCCAACTGCTTGTAGGCACGTTTGGTGAGGTTGTCCATCAGTTCCTGCAGCTTGGCCTCATCGCGGTATTCCGCCGTGAGCCTTACAAACCGCTCGTATTTGGCCTTGTATTTCTCGCTGAGTTCCTCCTCCATCACGAGGATGCCTTTCTCCATCATCGAATGGACGAGCGGCATTACCTTCTTGAAACCGATGATCTTGCTCACTTCGCTGATGGCGATTTTGGGCTTGATTTGCAGGGCTTCCACAATGAGATATTCGAAATCATTCAACGCAACGGAATCCAACACATAATCGGGCGAAAGGGCCACAGTAGTTTCGCTGCTGAGCTTCAAAGCGGAAGGCAAAGCGGCTTGCATCACTTCTCCGAGATGGCACATGTAGTAGCTCCTCACCCAGTCCCAAAACTTCAGCTGTTTCTCGTTGACCAAAGGCTGGTCGTCGAGCAAATCCATGAGGAATTTCACCTCAACCGACGGCACTTTCTCGGTCAAGCCAACGATAAGTCCCGACATGATTTTGGTCTTGCCAAACTGCACCACGGCGCGTTGGCCCACACGAACTTGGTCGTTCAGGTCGAACGGCACACGGTAGGTGAAGGTGCCCGGCACGGGAATCGGCAGCAGGACTTCGGCAAAGAGGGTGATTCTATCGGTTGTCATATCTCTGGATTGCTTCGCTTCGCTCGCGATGACGCAAAGCGACAACAAGATTAATGTGAATTCACCACGGTATAGCCAACCAATTCGTCATAGCCCTTGAGGGCATTGTAGAAATAGAAATACAGCTTGTAAACGTTGTTGGTTTCCCAATGGTTGCCGGCGGTCAGGTCGGTGCTTATCTGGCCCGTCTTTCGGTCGGCTGTGGCAAACATGAAGTTGTAGTAGCCTTGTTTAAGCACCATCGAGCAGGTGTAGCCATGCAGGCGGTAGTCGTAGCGCATCTTGTTGCTCTCGTCGAACCGCCAATCGTTGAGGGCTCCCATGATATAAAGGTCTTCATGTGTCAGCGGCGCCTCGCTCTGGTAGAAGAAATTGACGCGGCAATAGTCGGCTTCCGTGGTGTTGTCGAGGTCGTCGTTTTCCACATAAACAAACTTTTCGCCATGTATGTCCTCATAGGAAGTGTAAGCCTGTCGCGCCCGCGATTCGCAAGTGGCGATGTCGATTTCAAACATCTCGTCGGTCTGCCGGATATGGGCCAAGTTCTCCGACTGGAAATGGAAATTGCTGGTGTTGAACCTTCTGTATTGGTTGGTGGCCTCAAAAACGGTCTGCGGATGGTGTTCGAATGAGATGTAGTCAGGGTAGACATAGGTGGGTTTCAGGCCAATTGAGGCATTGTCCCATCGTCCGTTTTGTCGGATGGTCAAATGGCTGTATTGCTGCGTGTTGCCCGTCAGATAGTTGTTCATGCTCACCATGACGTTCAGCTGTTGGTGGGTGTTGGTAAACGCCAATTCGTCAGGGTAGCGGGGCACATTGACGCCCACTTGCACTTTCTCGTCGACGACCATGAAGCGTCGGGTGAAATAAAGGTCGTTCAAGTCGTCGCCATAAACAACGAGAAGGTAGTTGCCCGAAACGAGCGGCATCATGTCTTCCTTGGGAAACTTGAGCTGATAGTTGACATATTCAACCAACGTATTGCGCGAGAAGGCGTAGTCGTCCAAGCGGTCGTTCTCGAAGCCGGAGGCGTATTGGATACGCTGGATGTCGGTAGGTTGCCAGTCGTGGGTGCAATGGATAAAGGTGTAGTTGAGCACTTCGCCTTCGCCGCCGATGATGTCGAACGAGAGCGTGAGGCGACCCATCATGTCCTCCAACGGGACGATGGGATCGTTGAGCTGCTCGCCATCGGCGTAAAGCAGCACGGTTTGCACTTCGGGACGATAGTTGATGTTGTCGCAAGGCAGGTCGAAGTCCTGGCCCAAAAGGTTCAACGCCACGCTAAACGCCAACAAAAAAAGGATTCTTTTCTTCATTTGGGATGTATTTTTGGCAAAAATACTGAAATAAACCGATAGAGACGTTTCTTATCACGCAGAAAACGCAGAATTTTGAGAAAAAGTTTCCCATAATTCTGCGTGTTCTGCGTACAAAAAGAGCAACATCAAAGGTTCTCTACGATTCGTTTCTGTACCTCAATGAATTCCTCTTCGCTCATCTTGACATGTTTTTTGAAGTCCATGTCGCTCTCTTGGGTGATGGGGATGAGATGGATGTGGGCATGAGGCACTTCCAAGCCGATGACAGCCACACCTATGCGCTTGCAAGGCACGGCTTTCTCGATGGCCTTGGCCACTTTCTTGGCAAAGACCATCATGCCGCCGATTTCGTCATCCTCAAGGTTGAAGATATAGTCGTCTTCGCGTTTCGGAATCACCAAGGTATGGCCTTTGGCGACGGGATTGATGTCCATGAAGGCAAAAAAGCGGTCGTCTTCAGCAATTTTGTAGCAAGGGATTTCCCCTTTCACGATTCTTGAAAAAATGGTAGCCATAACTTCGTGTTTTATCGTGTGATTTCCATAATCTCAAAATGGACCTTGCCAGCAGGCACCTGGATTTCGGCGATGTCGCCAACCGACTTGCCCAACAAGCCTTGGCCGATGGGTGAATTGATGGAGAGCTTGCCTTCCTTGAAGTTGGCTTCCTTTTCGGGGACGATGGCATACGACATCAGCAAGCCCGACTTCACGTTCTTGATCTTCACCTTCGAATAGAGAAGCACCTTGGAGGTGTCCATCTTCGACTCGTCGAGGATGCGAGCATTGAAGATAAGGTCTTGAAGTTCAGCAATCTTAGCTTCGAGCAGGCCTTGGGCTTCCTTGGCGGCATCGTATTCGGCGTTTTCCGAAAGGTCGCCTTTGTCGCGTGCCTCCTGGATGGCTAAGACAATGCGCGGACGCTCGCGAAGAATCAGGTCGTCGAGTTCATCTTTGAGTTTCTGTAACCCCTCTGGGGTAAAGTATTTTACTTCTGACATAGTAATTGTGTTTGATTTGTTTCTTTACAGGTTGCAAAAAAGAGACCCTTACCGAAATAAGGGTCTTCTTTTGGTTTGCGACTGCAAAAATACGAATTATTTCTTTTCCTGAACCAGAATTAGAAAATAATTCTTGCACCAACGCTGTGGGTGCCACCGTAAGTGTAGGTGTCTCTGTAGGAATAGTCGACGGCCAAACGCATGGCGTCTTCCTTCTTCGACAGCGGCACTTCGACAGACACACCGGCGCTGAGGCCACGGTTGATGTTCATGCACTCGTCCGAGTTTTCAACACCGCCCTTGGCCCAGATGCCTCTTTCCCAAGTGTAACCGGCGCGGACTTTGAACATCTCTCTCCAGCCATACTCGAGGCCACCGGTCAATTGGTCGTTGGTGAACGAGTTGGAGCAGAAGTTACCGGCAATGGTGAGGCGGCTGGTTTCGGCAAACAGGAAGTCGTAGGCGGCTGCGATGCTCAACTGGGTGGGCAACTCGAAGTCGTCGGCACGTTGCACCATGGTGAACTGTTGGCTGGTCATGCTCTCCATGAACACTCTGAGAGCCAAACCGTCGCCTGAGAACTTCATGGTGGGTCCGATGTTCTTCAGCGTGATGCCGAAGTGGATGTTGTCGAACGGACCGGAGACATACTGGATACCAGCGTCCAAGGCCACGCCAACACCGCCCATGTCCTTAATCGACTCGCTGATGATCTTCAGGTTGAAGCCGCCGCTGATGCTGTTGGAGAACGACTTGGCGAACGACAGGTTGATGTTCATCAGGTTGGGCTTGAAGGTGCCGAGGGTACCAGGATCGGGGTTGTCGGGGGTGGTGATGGCGATTTCGCCGATGCTGAACGACATGAAGGAGAGACCCAACACGCTCGACTCGCCCACGCGAGCCAAGAAGCCGAAGGAGGCGATGCGGGTGTCGTTGCCGACACCCTGCAGCCACCAAGTGTTGGTGAAGTTCACGTCAAGTGTGCGGCAGGAGCTAATGCCGGCCACGTTGCCGTAGATGGCTTCAACGCCATGCACGAACGACATGCCTGCATTGCCCCAGCCCGATGAGGCTGCCCAAGGGTTGATCAACAACTCTGAAGCGCCAGCTTGGCCTGAACGGTCTTTGTTTCCTGCAAATGCTTGAGGAGCACTTAATCCCATAAGGATTACGAAGCTCAATGCGATATATCTAAATGATTTCTTCATGATGATAAATTATTTACGGTTAGCAATTACATTGTTTAGAATGTGTTCAGGTCAACTTCACGCATGGCTCCGAAGAACTTGATGGTGCGCTCGCTGCCACTGGTCAAATCCTTGATGTGGATCAGGTAGAAGCCGCTGGCAACAGGCGTATTGGCGAAGTTCGTGAGATCCCATTCAACACTCGGCTCTTCATTGTCCTTACGGAACTGACGCACCCTCGTGCCACTCAAGGTATAGATTGACACGATACACTTGTTGGGCAGGTTGGTGATCTTCACCTTATTGGTAAGGGCGTTGCTCTCGTAACGGTTGTAAGCATAGTAAGGATTGGGCACCACGGTGACGAGGTTGAGGTCCTCTTCCGTCTTGACAGGATCGTTCTCAACTGGATCCCAACCATCAATGCTGAAGGTGTACTTCGGATTGTAGTTGTTGATATTGAGTTCCTCGTTAGGCGTTTGCAGCGAGTAGTAGCCGTAGCCAGGAGCATAAGGCTTGGCGATACGGATACGGATGCGGCAGTCGTTGCCTTCGGGCAACCAGGTCATGCCTTCGATACCCATCGGCATACCCACCCACATCAACAGCTTGTAGAGGTTGGTGTTCATCACGTTGATGGAGCTGTTGTTCGACAGGCTCTGGACGTAGTTCAACGAATTGAACAGCAACTGGCCACCGTCGTAGGCGAAGTTCTTCATATCCTTCCATTGCGAGGAAGCAGGCATGGCGATGGAGTCGGCACGCCAGATGTAGACGAAGTGCTTGCCACCGAAGACCGGGTCTTGGTTAGCGCCACGATAGATGGCTGGATCGGCAACTTGAAGCAAACCAGAGTTGTCTTCAACGGTAAGCTTCTGCAACTTGGCAGGGTTGAAGATCATGTCGCGACCCTTAATCAGCGAATCTTGATAGTAGGAGTCTTCGCCGAAGGCGACATTCAAACGCATACCAGTCTCAACGTCGATGACATAGCCCGGGAACCAGCCCATACCTTGAGGAGCGATGAAGTTGGCATCTTCAGGATTGGTGGAGGCGTAGGCAATGCCCTCGGCATTCGGGTCGACAGGATTGTTGTCGACAACGATATCGTTGGTCTTGCAGTCCCAATTGTAGGAATAAGGTTTGCCGTCCTTGTCGACCGAAGCGTGACGACGGAGCATGAAGCGGTTGGTTGTACCTTCGGTGAGGTTTCTATCCAAGCCCATTTCAATGACGGGGCAACGCGTCCACTTGCTCTTGTCGGCAGTGAAGACGATGTCGATACTTGCGGTTCTGTAGAACGCGGAGTCGACACGGGCGTTCGCATTGATCATCGGGCCGGGGTTGAAGTTGCTACCATACTTGGAAATCGTGGTCAGCAGAGCGGGAGCCCAAGTGCGGTTGGCGAGCTTCTCGAAGTTCTCGGTCGGGTCCCAAGGCTTGCTGTCGCCGTGTGAGTTGGTAGCCGACGACATGGCGTAGTCGTTATCGGTGCTATTGTCCATGTTCACATACGTTCCAGAACGAATCCAGTTCAAGCTAAGGCCAGGCACATCCACGTCGCGGATACCATCCAACCAAATCGAATCAGGATTTTGGAATTCGATGGAAGACGTAATCACACCATTGTTGGGGGCGACCACAGTATAGTAGTCCTTCCAAGGATCTTCACCATTGCCGGTATCGTTATAGTACTTACCCACCCAGATACGACCGATATCGTAAGGCTGGTTGATGGTGATGGAGATACCCTTGTCGATAAACATCTGTTCGTTGTAGTAAATGGTGGTGGTGTCGCCCATCATAGGATTGTTGCCAATCGTATCGGTAGGCTCATCCAAATCGAGCAGATACCAGTGGTTCACCAAACGGGCAGCCGAGTCGCCTTGGATCTCTTGGTCGTTGGTGACATTGTGCGTGTATTGCGTAAACATGTCACCGAAGGAGAGTTCATAGCGGTGCGACTTCACATTGAGCGGGTCAATGATCTTGACGTTGATAGGACCAAAGCCAGGCTCATAGGTAGGATGGTAGGCAATCGGGTAGTCGGGGCTACCGAAGCGGTTGGTCTCCGAAGCCATGGGCTTGCTCATGATTTCGTCGACAGTGGCTTTGCTAAGTTCAAGTTCGTTGCCACCGTTACCGACACCAACCAAACGGGTGATGGCAGGGCTGTCGCCATAAGCGGAGCGAAGCAGGGTACCATTGATGGTCTTGTGAGGCACGGCTGAATAAACTTGGATGTTCTTTCTACCTTCGAGGTAAGGCTTCTTCTGGCCCTGGAGACCGAGAGCGTCGTCCTGGTTGTAGGGCAGGTAGTTATTATAGGCGTAGGCAACGGCCATATAATAATAGGTGGTGTGGTTGACCAAGTTCGGGTTGTCGCCCTTGGCAAACTGGTCTTGGGTCAGCACGAAGCTGTGGGTGATGCCGGCATCGCCGCCAACCACTTTCTGCTTCGGCACATTGGCGTGGAGCGACTCGTCAAACTCATAGTTGATGAGGGTGGCCACGTTGTTGCGCACGTCGCATTGGAACACCAAGCGGGCCTTGTCGGAATTGCTAAGCTCGTCGGCGCCAACTTCGGCACTTGCCAGTTGATACACCTTGTAACCTTCGAAGCGATAGTATCTGTCGTAGATGGTTTCAATCGGTGTTTCTTCCTCGTGAGGAATATACACGGTGTCGCCGTGAGGAGTGATTTCCATGACAGTGTCTTTCTTGATTTCAGTGTCGATACGCGAGACCGGGATTTCGGGGTCGAGTTCGATGTAGCCTTCCTTATAGTTGTTGGAAAGGGTGGCATTCGACAGGTAGACGATGAGCTGTTGGTCGAGCTCGCGGATGGTCAGGTCAGGAGCGTTGGGGCCGTCGATGACCTTGAAGCAGTTGTCGAACAAGGCTTGGCACTTGTCGTCGACCACACGCAGCAGTTCCACGGAAGCCCAGGCACCGCCGCTCGTGGCACGAGCCCACGGCACACCGAAGGTGATGTAGTTGACAGCACCAGGTTCAAGGGTGAAGGGGCCTGCCGACTGCATGAAACGACGGTCGTTAGGAGCGTTTTGGCATTGCTCTTCCGACCAGAACTTGGTGCCGGTGTTGTAGTTGCCATTGGGAGGCGTACCGTTGGTACCCCAGTTCCACGGGTCGGAATCGCCAGGGAACATGAAGTCGCATTCGGGACCGACAACGTCGCTACCCGTGTAGGCATTGCCGCCATAACGCATCTTGGCACCGTTCTTCCAAATACCACGGAGGTAGTTGTAATATTGGGGAGCCGTGGTCGGGTCGCCGTTATCGGCTGAGCTGTTGTTGTGATACACGAAACGGCGCATACCGAAACGTTCGTCGTCGACGATGCCGTTGCCGAAGTTCACACCGTTGATGCTTTCGTCAACCACCTGCACGGCGGTCGTCGAGTCGTTGACAAAGATGGAGTCGCCCGAAACGGGGTCGATATGGTCGAAAACCTGCAAGAAGGTGTACTTGGGGTTGTCGAGACCATCGGGATCCATGTAAGGACCTTGGAAGAAGTCGATACCGATCGCCGGAGGCTGCGAACCGTAGGCTTCGGGTTCACCGCTGCCGTCGACAGCCGAACCGTTGTAACCGTAACCGAGACCACGAGCAACGTCGCAACCTACATAGTCGTCCCAGCCGTAGCCGAGGTCGACGTCGGTCCAAGGCGAGAAGTAAGTGCCCGTCAAGGTGTAGGTCGAACGGTTGATGATTTCGTAGCTATAGAAGGTCATGTTGTTGATTTCGTCGTTGGTGGCGAAAGCAAAGGCTTGGGCACGCACTTCGATACCGATGGCCTGACCGTTTGATTCGGTGTGGGCAGCACCTTTATCGTTGAAAATCCACCACAGGGTTTGGTCGCCTTTCAGCACCTGGTCGGCAAGGATGGAGCCGTGCATGGTGCCTTCAAGTTCCTCTTCCATGGTCGGGATCTTGGTGTGGCAAAGCTCGTTGGTAATGTCGTAGTAGGGATAGTCACCTTTTTGGGGTTCATATTCACCGTTACCATCGGCATCATAGAAAGGAGCCAGATACTTGGCGATGCCTTCCGGGTCGTCGTTGCCACGAGTGGCAGGCCAATTGGCGATGATGGACGGAACCTCATAGTCATCCTTCAGTTTGGGCTCGGCGCCAGAGTAGTCCACATTGGAGAGGAACTCATCCACTTCGGCGCGGGTAATCTTGAAGATCTTGTCCCACTTGGCGCAAGTCTCAGGGGTGATGGAGGCCTTGCCGTCGACGGTCAGAGGACCAGTGTAGTAGTCGTTACCAACCTGGCGGAAACGCAAGGCGGCGCACTTCAGCTGGTTGTTGACGTCGACACCGGCGATCCACAGGGAGCCAGCGAACAGGGAGGTAGCGGAGCCGTTGGCAGGGATGAAATACTTGGAACCGGTACCTGCGGGAAGGTCCCACCACATGTCGCCACCAGAATTGATACGTGTTCTAACGTTGTTGATGTCGAGCCAGTCGAAGGACGACGAAGGCGTACATCCGGCTGCAGTAGTAGCACGTTGGCCTTTGCTGCCACCTTGCTCATACTTGTACATCTCAGCCTTTCCAGGAATCACAGCGCCCGTAATGAGAAGCGCAGCAATCAAAAATCGAAATATATTCTTCATAATACTTGTAATTTTTCGTTATGAATTTCCTATCATCTTAGAAGTTAAAGCTCAAACCGAGTCTGATGTGACGAGGCATCGAGTAGTTGTAACCGCTGTTGACGATCAGTTGATACATTTGGATGAAGGCTTGCGGGTCAACCTGGCTGTTGATTTCGCGTTGCCATTCAGGAGCCGAGAGGTAGCCGTCGTCGTCGGGGTTACCCGTGGCGGCATACACACCGGTGATGTTCTTCGAGTTGAGCAGGTTCAGCACTTGCAGATAGACGTTCACGAAGGCATCACGGCCTTTCGAGCCTTCCTTCTTGCCGCCCAGCGTGAAGTTGAAGTCCTTGTCGACACGGAGGTCGAAACGGAAGGAGGCGGGGATACGCGAACCATTATAGGTACCGGCGAGCAGGTTGTTGCCACCCGAAATCGGGGACGAAACCGTACGCGAAGCGGTGTAAGGCGTACCCGAACCACCGTTGACTTGCAGTGAGAAACCAGTGTTGGAGAGGATTTGGATGTCCTTGCCGTCCTTGCGGTGGATGACGGGACCGTCATAGTTCTTGCCATCGGCGAAACGATAGTCGAGCGTCAGGTTGAAGCTGTGACGACGGTCGGCGTTGGTCGGGAAGGTTGACCTCAGGTTAGGCACACCGGCAGCAATCAAAGCGGCGGCGGTGGAGGTCGACGAACCGGTCATGTCGGCATACTGCAAAGTGTAGCTGGCACGGATACGGGCGTTCTTCGTACGACGCATGTCGTAGCTGGCGGTGATACCCTTGACGGTACCGAAGTCGAGGTTGCTGTAGGAGTTGTATGACTTCGGGTAAGCGCCGTTGAAACGGTACATCTGGATCATGTTACGAAGTTCGTGGTAGTAACCCGAGATGGTCACCGAAGAAGTGTTGGTCACCTTTTGCGTGAAACCGAGTTCATACTCGATGGTTTGGGCGGGCTTCAGGTCGGGGTTGGCGAGCGTGCCAGAGATTTCGTTGAAGCGATAGTAATACAGCGGGCTGCAGTAGAAGGCGCTGGAAGGACGCTGCGTCAACACATCGTAGTGAGCGAAGAACAAGGCTTCGTCGGAAATCGGGAAGGAGAAGGAGATACGCGGCATGATGCTCCAGGCCGGGTCATAGTCCTTGAACGACTTCTCGTCGACGACTTGCTTCGAGGTCTCTTGCTTTTCGCGGGCCAGCCAAGGAGCGGAGCCTGAACCCATGCCGATGGCGGTCGGGTCATTGATCACGGCACCCACTTCGTTGTACCAGTCGTTGCCCTTACGGTAACCGACGATGTTGGTGATTTCGCCGATCTTGTTCACATAAGGAACATAGTCGTCGCCGATGTTGCTCGGGATATCGATGGTCGAGCCGGTTCCAACATAGCCGTAGTCAGCCAACTTATTGTTAGCAATGGCGTTCTTGATGTCGCCAACGGTATAGTAATCATAAAGGATATAGGGGTCTCTCAGCACGTCTTGGTTGGCATCGAAGCGGTCGACACGGACACCGATGTTGAAGATCAGGTCCTTGAAGGCGAACTTGTCTTGGATGTAGCCAGCCATGTAGATGGGCTGCTGGGCACCAATCGGGCGGGTCAGGATGTTGTCTTCATCGGTCGTGTTGAAGAACTCGGTCAGCGAGGGACGCTCGGTCCAGCCGTACTTCCTGTTGCCGTCGTAGGTGTAGCCATAGTAGTAAACCGTGTTCTGGCCATCGCGGGTCAGCTCGTCGGCGCCAAACATGCTCAGGTCGAGGCCACCGTTCACCGTAGCGGTGCGCAGCTTGCCGTTGGCATCATAATATTGCATGGTGTTGTTGTCGAAATCGTAGGTATCGGTCAAGATCCATTCGGTTCCGTTCACCGGCAGGCCCATGGCTTGACGCAAGCGGGCGTCGATGGTGTACTGCGTGGAGGCGTCGTACATTCTGTTGTACATGATGGTGTCGACGAAGCCGTCGTAGCTGATGGCATAAGGATGTTCGACGTCAAGCTCTCTGATGTGGGCGTTCACCATGTCGCGCATCAGCGTCCAGGGGTTTCTGTTGTATGAAGTGACGTTGTACTGCATACCAGCCCTGTTCTGTTGCTCATATTGGAAGCCCAACTTGATTTCGTGTGAGTTGTCGCCACGGCCAAGGGTCATAGAACCGTTGATATTGACGGCGATTTGGTCGCTGGCCGACTTGGAGTAACCGGTTTGCACCATGCCAGGAACGGCATACAAGCCATAGACGGCATTCGGGGCCAAACCGTTGATCAAACCGTTGTTCAAGCGGATGTTGTCCAAGTTGTTGAAGTAACCTTCAGCGCCAAACGGCTCATACAAGTCGTAGTAGTTGTGGACATAAGTGGCCAGCAGGGGGTTGAAGTGACCCTCTTCAAAATCGACATAAGTGTCGTAGTAGTTATCCAGCACCCAAGCGTTGTTGACGGTCCTGAAGATGGAGTCGCCGCTCTGGTCGAGACCCATGAAAACGTTCTCGATAGGATTGGTCGAGTAGGTCAAGTGGGGTTCGCGGCTGGTGGTGAACTTACCGATATGGCCATAGCCGAAGATGTTGTTCCACAGGTCGGGGTCGCCTGATTCAGACTGGGTGTGGGTGTAGTCGGCTTGGATGCTATAGTACACGTTCGAGATCAGCGAGGTGCTGTTCGGGTCGGCGGGGAAGCGCTGGCTGAAACGCACATAGCCACGATAGGTGCTCGAAAGCGACTTGTAGTTCTTTTCGGTGTTGAAGAAGTGTTGGCCGCTGCCGCCGTCGTAGTGGCCGCCGCCGATGTAGGCCGAGCCACCGAAGGTCAGGTTGCTGTTCTTACCCGTGCTGACGTCGATCTTACCCGTCACGTTGATGCTTTGGTTAGCCGTGTTGTTGAGGTAACGAGTCGAAAAAAGGTTGTCTCTCTGGGTGAAGGCAGCGGTTTGGTAAGTGCTGGTGCCGAGGCCCGAAAGGGTCAGAGGATGAGACTTGATCTGTTCCATCCAATCCTCAGTGGCACGGTAGTAAGGCACTGCCGAAGTGGCGCCATACTTGTTGCGGTTGAGGTCGAAGGCCAAGAAGAAACCGAGGAGGGCTTCCTCTTCTTCGCCATCCTTTTGTCTCTTGATGAGCGGTCCTTGCAAGCTACCACCCAAGCGGCCATGGCCGTAGCCATCCACCGAATACTCGGCTTCGAGGCCGCCGCCCCAAGTGCGGCTGGGGCCTTTGGTGGTCATGTTGATGATACCGCCCATGGCGTCACCGTACATGGCAGGGGTACCACCCAAGATGACGTCGACCTGGTCGATGGCACCTTGCGGCACGCTACCGTTACCGATGACTTTCACGCCGTCGATGTAGTAGACAGCGCCTTCACGCGAACCACGGATGGAGCCGACTTCACCGTCTTGCGAGAACACGCCACCGACGCTGGCGGCGACGCCTTCAGCCGAACGGACCGGCAACTTCGCGATTTCTTCAGACGTGATGGAGGCACCGCTCTGGGTGTTGTCCTTCGAAATCAGAGGAATTTCGTAATCGATGACCACGACTTCGTCAATCTTGATTGCGCCGCTCGTCATCTTGATGTCGTAGAAGGTGATCTTGTTGGCCGGAATGACGATGTTCTTCAGAACGAACGCATTGTAGCCGATACAGCTCGCCTTGAGGTCGTAGGTTCCCGGAGGGATCGGGTTGATGTCGTAGTTACCGTCAAAGTCAGAGGAGGCACCTCCCACTTGCGAACCGCCTTTTTCGACAATGACGTTTGCAAATGGTACCGTTTCTCCTGTTTCATCGGTAATCTTGCCTTTGAGTCTTCCTTGCGACTGAGCCATGGTCATCGTGCAGGTGGCCAGTACTACGGCAAGGGTCATTAGTAAATTTTTAAACATACCTTGTAATTTTATGTAATACTACTTTATTTGGTGCATATTGGTGCATTAAAAGTCGTCAAAATTACAACCTTATTTGAAAGTACGCAAGAAAAAAATGCTTTTTCGGCGTTTTTTTCTCAAAAAAAATACTTCCACGGTTTTATATTTTTGATTTTCAAACACTTGTAATTTAACCTTTAAATGAGGTTTTTTCCGTTTCAATCGCGTTTTTTCAGCATACCATCTTGGATATGCCGATTCGTTACGAGAAAAACGGGTTGCTTCGCTGCCTGCGACGCATTCGCTCGGCATGGCGTTTGTCTTTTTGGATCATCTTCTTGGTCTTATTGGCCTGACGTTTGTAGTGCGCATCCTTGGCTTTCTTGTACTGTTTCTTCGATTTTTTCTCCATCTGCTCCATCTGGCGCTCGGCCTTGCGCATGGCCCGCGACTTCGACGAGGCGCACGACCCACAGAGCAAGGCAACCACCAGCAGGCCCGACATCCATTTCATCAATCTCTTCATGGCGTTAGATTTTGAGGGCAAAAATAGGATTTTTCCCGCAAACGGATACGATTTTCCGAAAAATAGCGTTTCTTTGCCGTTATGAAACGACCGAAACTACACCTATTAATATTAATGGCGCTCCTGCCGATGCTGCACGGCTGCAGGGAATTTCCCCAGAACCCCAACACACCGATATTGCCCTACCCCATCACCATCTATCCCAACACGCTGCAATACCAAGAGCTCAACTTCGTCAGTGGCTGGCTCTACATCACCTCCGATGTGGAAAGCACCAGCCGTGGCATCATCGTCTACCGCCAAAGCGACAACGAGTTTCTGGCCTACGACCGCCTGCCGCCCAACGAGCCCGACGCCTGCACCGACAGCCACGGCAACACCACGCGCATGGTGGTCGACTTCCCCTTTGTGGTCGACAGGTGCAACAACGCCTATTACAACATCCTAAACGGCCAACTCATCGTTCGCGAGCCTGACATGGTGCCCAACTTCCCCACCGACGGAACGACCATCTATCCGCTCATCCAATACCGCACCGCCTACGACGGCAGCAAGCTGACCATCACCAACTGAAAAGAAAAAAAAGCAAATAACAATCTAAAACCCAGTATATTACAAGTATTTTGTTGATACTTGTTGAAAAAGTGGAGACGGTTTCTCTTGCGGGGTTTCGGGACTTGGGATACTTTTGCACCGTAATCGTTTTACTACTGAATTTGGTGCATCAAACAACACGCCTCGGCGTGTATCGATAAGGCTCGTCGATAAGGCGGGCCTTAGTCGTTTCCCATGATGCGACTCTGCCGCTCAATGGATTCCTGATGGATTGCCTCGAACACCTTATTAATTAATATAGGCGACAGACCCATCTCGGCACCTGTGGACACGTGGTCGTCAAGGATTTTCTTCCAGCGGTCCATCTGCACCACGGCCACATTGTTCAACTTCTTGTATTCGCCAATCTGTGAGCTCACTTCCATGCGACGGGCCAACAGCTGGAGCAACTCGCTGTCGATGTCGTCGATCTCACTGCGAAGTCCCGCAAGGTCGCGTTCCACCTTCCCTGACTGCTTCGACCGGAAAGTAAGGCTGGCCAGCAACGACTTCAGCGCTTCGGGCGTGATTTGCTGTAGGGCATCGGTCAGGGCCTCGTCGGGATTAATGTGACATTCTATCATCAGGCCGTCCGTGGCGAGGTCGAGGGCTTTCTGCGCCGTTGGCAAAAGCAATTCGCGGTTGCCGCAGATGTGACTGACATCCGTGATTAATGGCACGTTGAGTTGGCGCGTGAGTTCGATGGGAATCTCCCACATGGGGTAGTTGCGATAGGGCGACTCCTTATAATAAGAGAAGCCGCGATGGATGGCCGACAGCCGCGTGATGCCCGCCTTTTGGAAGCGCTCGAAGGCCCCAATCCAGAGCTTCAGGTCGGGCGAAACGGGATTCTTGACATAAACAAGGATGTCGACACCCTGCAAGGCATCGGCCAGTTGCTGCACCGAGAACGGGTTGACCACCGTGCGGGCACCAATCCAAAGCGCGTCGACATCATATTTCAGGGCCAACTCGACATGGTCGGGCGTGGCCACCTCTGTTGCCGTGGGCAGTCCCGACTCGTGCTTCGCCTCGCGCAGCCACACGAGGCCTTCCTCTCCCCTGCCCTCGAAGGCGCCAGGACGAGTTCGTGGCTTCCAGATGCCGCCGCGCAGTAGCTTCACCTCGGGGATTTTCGCCAAGGCTTGCGCCGTGGCAATGATTTGGGTTTCGCTCTCGACGCTACAGGGGCCGGCGATGATTGTTGTTGACGCAGGGGTTTCGCTTCGCTTCACCGCCTGCTTAATATCTGCCGTCACTCCGTGACTTTCAAAAATGAAGCCGTTCTTTTCCAGAACCTTGATGGAGGCAATATTGGGCTCATAAACTTTAGCCGTTATCTTATCGAGATCCAATTCATGAAACGCGATTTCGCAAATTTGTGCAACGGCTTCCGTAGCAAATCCCTTCGACCAATGCTCGGTCAACAGCATATAACCGAGTTCTCCTTCTTTCCTGTTGTCAGAATTACGCTCCACGGAAACACTTCCTATGATTCTGCCATCCACTGTGATGGCACGGAAAACTCCGTTCTTCCCTTCATTCAACCTAACCATTCCCAACCACCAATCGGCATCTTCTTCGGTATAAGGAAATGGCATTCTGTCGGACAAATAGGTGCGGTCGACGGCGTTACATAATGCGATTAATTCGGCTTTGTCGGTGGGTGACCATTTTCTTAATACTACGATATTCATTGTTTGATATTTTCTCTTTACCATTATTTTCATTTTCGTTATCGGCAGGGATTTCGCCCCTTCGGGGCTACATCACCTGCCTAATATCCGCCTAATATCCGCCGTCACTCCGTGACCTTGCAAATATAAAGGATTTTTCAAAGCTGAATTGAGATTTTTTTCGTTTCTTTGCATTAAATTTAAACGAGTGACAAATAATAATCCAGAATACCGTGAAAAGAGTAGAAATCAAGCAAGCCTTGCAGATGCAAGCGTCTG
This sequence comes from Bacteroidales bacterium UBA4243, assembly GCA_002396205.1. Classification (GTDB taxonomy): domain Bacteria; phylum Bacteroidota; class Bacteroidia; order Bacteroidales; family F082; genus Limimorpha. The sequence continues at coordinate 29,714 of DGXB01000059.1, read as the reverse complement.
AAAATGAGATTACCGTAATGGGCTGGGTGCGCAACAAGCGCGGCAGCAAGAACGTGGCCTTCATCGCCCTCAACGACGGCTCAACCATCAATAACCTTCAATTGGTCATCGACCTGAATGTCATTCCCGAGGAGAATTTGGCCTTGATGCACGCCGGTGCGTCGCTGTGGGCCAAGGGCGTTTTGGTCGCCTCGATGGGCAGCGGACAAGCCGTGGAACTGAGCGTGAAGGAAATCGGACTGTTCGGTCCGGCCAACCCCGACGAATACCCGCTGCAACCCAAGAAACACTCGTTGGAGTTCCTGCGCGACATCGCCCACCTGCGCTTCCGCACCAACACCTTCGGGGCCGTGATGCGTCTGCGCCACTCGATGGTGTTCGCCATCCATAAGTTCTTCACCGAGAGGGGCTTCTATAATATCCATACGCCACTTATCACCGCCTCCGATGCCGAAGGTGCCGGCGAGATGTTCCAAGTGACCACCCTCGATCTCAACAACATCCCCCGCGACGAGCAAGGCAACATCGACTACAAGCAAGACTTCTTCGGCAAGTCGACCAACCTGACCGTTTCAGGTCAGCTCGAAGGCGAGTTGGCGGCCACGGCTTTGGGCAAGATCTATACCTTCGGCCCCACTTTCCGCGCCGAAAACTCGAACACCACGCGCCACTTGGCCGAGTTCTGGATGATTGAGCCCGAGATGGCCTTCTACGACATCACCGACAACATGGACCTCGCCGAAGAGATGCTGAAATACTTGATCCAGTACGCTTTGGACAACAACATAGACGACCTGCAGTTCCTCAGCAAGCGCCTCCAAGACGAAGAAAAAGGCAAGAAAGAGGAAGAGAAATCGATGGAACTCATCAGCAAGCTACACTTTGTGCTTGAGCATGAGTTTGTGCGCCTCACCTACACCGAGGCCATCGACATCTTGCACAACTCCAACTACAACAAGAAGGGCAAGTTCCAATATCCCGTCACGGGTTGGGGCATCGACCTGCAATCGGAGCACGAGCGTTACCTCGTCGAAAAGCACTTCAAGAAGCCCGTCATCCTGACCGACTACCCCAAGGAAATCAAGGCCTTCTACATGAAGCAGAACGAAGACGGCAAGACCGTACGCGCCATGGACGTACTCTTCCCCGGCATCGGCGAAATCATTGGCGGCTCGGAGCGTGAGACCGACATCAATAAGTTGCTCGATCGTATGCACGAGGTCGGTATCCCAGAAGAATCCATGAGTTGGTACTTAGACAGCCGTCGCTTCGGCTCGGTGCCGCATTCGGGCTATGGCCTTGGCTTCGAGCGCCTGCTCCTCTTCGTCACCGGCATGACCAACATCCGCGACGTCATCCCATTCCCACGCACGCCGAAGAATTGCCTATATTAAATAAGTGGTCAGTTGTTCAGTTATTCAGTTGTTCAGTTGATGGACGACGATAACTGAACAACTTGACAACTCCAAACTAACAAACTGAAATGAACAACCAACGATTGACTCAAACCCAGCGGCAGGAGCTGAAGCTGTCGCCGCAGCAAATCCAGCTGATGAAGCTGTTGCAGTTGCCATTAATCGAACTCGAACAACGCATCAAGGAGGAAATCGAGGCCAACCCCGCCTTGGAAGAATCGCATGAGAATGACTACGAGGACAACGAGCCAATCGCTGACGACACCGACAATGGCGAGAACGACGACTATAACGACGACGAGGTCGACTTCAGCAAGGACGATGAGTTCGACATCACTGACTACTTGCAGGACGAGGACATCGACGACTATTCCTACAAGCTGCAAACCAACAACTACAGCGCCGACGACGACCCCTACGAGACGCCCATTGTCAACGAAGAGACCTTCCAAGACTATCTGAACCAGCAACTTGCCTACCGAAACCTCACCGAAAAACAGCTCCAAATCGGGGAATACATCATAGGCAACCTGGACGACAACGGCTACCTCAGCCGCCCCATCCCCAACATCGTCGACGACATGCTGTTCACGATGAACGTCGCAACCACCGAAGAAGAAGTGGGCGAGGTGCTCCACATCGTCCAAGAACTCGACCCGCCTGGCATCGCCGCCCGCAACCTACAGGAATGCCTGCTCATCCAGCTGCAAAGATTGCAGGAAGAGAATCCCTTCGTCGATGTCAAGCTCTCCATCACCATCGTCAAAGACTTCTTTGAGGAGTTCACCAAGAAACACTACGACAAGATCGCCAAGAAGTTGGAAGTCAGCAACCGCGAGCTGAAAGCCGCCTTGGACGAAATCCTCAAACTCAACCCGAAACCTGCCGACGCATCCACATCGAGTGCCAAAAACATCCATTACATCACCCCCGACTTCTTCGTCTTCGTACACGACGGCAAGGTGGAGCTTTCGTTGGACGGCAGGAATACGCCCGAACTTCACATCAGCAAGACCTACCTGAAGATGCTCGACGATTTCGCAAAAAGCAAGGACTCGCGACAGATGCAAGAAGCCACGCAGTTCGTCAAACAGAAAATCGACGCGGCCAAATGGTTCATCGACGCCATCAACCAACGGCAGAACACGTTGTATATCACCATGAAAGCCATCGTCGACATCCAAGAAGAGTATTTCCTTACGGGCGACGAGACCAAACTCAAACCCATGATTCTCAAGGATGTGGCCGACAAAGTCGGGCTTGACATCTCCACCATCTCGCGCGTGGCCAACAGCAAGTATGTGCAAACGCCCTACGGCACCTTCCTGCTGAAATTCTTCTTCAGCGAAGGCATCACCAACGACGAAGGCGAGGAAGTGTCGACCCGCGAAATCAAGAAAATCCTCAAGGACGCCGTGGAGAACGAAGACAAGGCCAACCCCATGACCGACGAACAGCTGATGCTTGTGCTGAAAGAGAAAGGCTACCCCATTGCCCGCAGGACGGTGGCGAAATACCGCGAGCAATTGGGAATCCCCGTGGGAAGGATGAGGAAGAAGATATAATATTTCGGCCAAAACTTCGTTTTTATCATGGTGAAAACGAACCTCTATACAAACAAGAAACGCTGGAAATGGGCCTTGGCCGTCATCGCCCTGCTCATCATCGGCGTATCGCTGTGGTACACCAACCACCTCGTGAAATCGTTGGCCGAGCAAGAGTCGCGGCAGGTGAAGATGTGGGCCGCCGCCATGGAGCAACATGCAGTGATGATGAGCTCGACGGAAGAGTTCTTCAACAAGGTGAGCGAACAAGAGCAACTGCGCGTCGACCTGTTGGCCAACGCTTACCGCCGCATCATGGACATCTCGTCGAACGAGAACACGGCCATCTACCTCGAAATCCTGCACAACAACATCAGCATTCCGCTGGTGTTGACCGACGAGAAGGGCAACATCGTATCGAGCGCCAACCTGCCACCCAACCAAGAGGAAAAGAAGTTTTTCGATGCCGAGATGAAACAGGCCTACTCCATGTTCCCACCCATCAAAATCGACCCAGGCTACGGTTTCGTGCAATACCTTTATTACAACGAGTCGCGCATCTATACCGACCTGAAGGCCGTTTTGGAAGACATGATCGACCACTTCATGGAGGAGATCACGCTGAACTCGATGGGCGTTCCCGTCATCGTCACCAACGAGACACAAGACAAAATATTGAGCTACGGCAACTTGGACAGCATCATGATGCAAGACACGAACTATGTGAGACAACAAATTGCCATCATGCGCAACGAGAACGAGCCGCTGCAAATCGAATTCATGAACAAGGGCAAGGCTACCATCTTCTACCGCACCACCGACTTGGTGCAACAGATGCGCTACTACCCTGTCATCCAATTTGTTGTGTTCGCGTTGTTTTTGCTCATCGCCTATCTCCTCTTCAGCTATGCCCGACGCTCGGAGCAAAACCAAGTGTGGGCAGGCATGGCCAAGGAAACGGCGCACCAATTAGGCACGCCGCTATCGTCGCTGATGGGATGGGTGGAACTACTGAAGATGCAGGAAGAGCCTTTTGTGGGCACCCACGAGATGGAGAAAGACATCGAGCGGCTGCAAATCGTCACCGACCGTTTCTCGAAAATCGGCTCGGTGCCCGTGCTTGAGCCTACCGACATCAACTACCTCATCCGCGACACGATGGACTACCTACAGAAACGGTTCTCCAAGAAGTTCGAGTTTGAGATTAACCTGCCCGAGGGCGAGTTGATGATGCCGTTGGTGCCATCTCTATTCCGCTGGGTGCTCGAAAACCTGACCAAAAACGCCATCGACGCCATGGGCGACCACGGCAAAATCACGCTTGACCTCATCGACGACGGCGACCATATCCACCTCGACCTGAGCGACACGGGCAAGGGCATCCCGAAATCGCAGCTCAAGCAGGTGTTCAACCCCGGCTTCACAAGCAAGAAACGCGGCTGGGGCCTCGGACTCTCGTTGGCCAAGCGCATCATCGAGGACTACCACAAGGGCAAAATCGGCGTGAAATCTTCGGTCGTTGGCGAAGGGACGACATTCAGGATAACCTTGAAGAAGTAAAAACGGAAATCCACCGACATAGATTGCCACGCTTCGCTCGCAATGACATGTCGGTGGATTTCTGTAGGGTCACCAAACCACAATTATTTCACGATGATTCTTTGCGTTTGGCTATTACCTTCACGGTCATAGACCTTCAGGAGATAAACACCTTGACTCAAAGAACTCACGTTCACCTTTTCGCTCAGGCTCTCCATCAGTTTCTGACCCGTAACGCTATAGACCTCAGCCCTTTGGAAGCCTTCAGCCTCGATGAACACCTCTTTGTCGGCAGGCACAGGATAGACCACGAAATTGGCAGCATTGATTTCGTTCACGCCAGTCAGGTCGACATATTCCACGCTAACCCAAAAGCCGTAGTATTCATTACTCTTCTCACCATTGCCGAATACCATCTCGATATCGCCATCGTGCGACAGCCAGTCGTTACCTCCACCAAACTGAAGGGAAAGACCACTCACGGCGTTACCGTTGCCGTCATAATCGTATTCAAACATCTGATGATCCACCCATGCTGAGCCATTCCATTCCTTCACGGTCTTCGTGGGGAACACATCGCCTTCATAATTGTAGGTCGTCAATTCATCGTTGACCCACGAAGTGCCCACCCAGTCTTGGTCGAGGATTTCGATGACACGCTCATTGAAATCAAGCGTGAAAACCTGTCTCTCATCGTTTTGCCAGGCACCGCCATGCATGTATTGCATGACAAGTTCGATGGTGTTGCCAGTGCGAGTGTAGGTGTAAAGCTCGTCGGAAGCCCAATTGTTGCCGTTCCAATCCCAATAGAGGACGGTGGTCACGTCGCCATTGTAGGTATAGACTTCCTTGGAGTCGTTCTCCCAATCGCCGTTTTCCCAATACTGGTAAACCACCTCGCTCAAATCGAAGCCATCATAGGTATAGGAGGCGCGGGCCACGTTTTGCATCACTCCGGTTGCCCAGGCCGCCTGTGCCACTATTTCCAGGACATTGCCTGCAAAGTCATACTCATAGGACAGCATGTAATAGTCCATCCAGCCGTCGCCATCGTCCATTTTCGTGAACTCTTCAATGAGATAATAATCATACTCATCGTAAGTGTAGACGGTACGATACTTTTCTCCATCTCTAGTTTCCCAATAGGCGATTTGCGGCACGATGGTTGATTCGTCGCGAACGCCGTAGTGCTTCAGCACGTTTTGTGTCGCCTTCGATTTCAGGTTGAATTTTTGCTGGGCCATGCCCATGTTTCCAAACGCCATCACAATGACGGCCAAAGTGAAAAATGCTTTTCTCATAGTTGTAAGTATTTAGTTTTTAATGACATCGAAATAATAATACTCGCCGTTGATAGGTTCATAGTTGACGACACCCGTTCCAGGGTCGACTTCCTTGTAGGTGTTGACAGCGGCATAGCCATGCAACCGCAGTTGCTGTTTGTCATTCTTCATAACATAGGCTGTCACATTATGGGCTATGATCTTGCCACCGTAATGTTGGATTCCCGTCGACATGCGGATCATGAAATCGTCTTCGTTGGGGGTGGGAATGCCTTCTAACGTTTCGGAATACTCCTCATCGGGGCAATTGATCGTGAATTTCAACTTGCCCGACTCGGATGACAGAGCCTCGATTCTCACCTCGGCATCGGGGCAAGAATGGCGGTCAATCCCCTCAACACCATCGAAAGCTGTCGAGATGTTGGAAAAGGAATAGGTGCCGATGACGCTCTCGTTCGTGTACCCATAATAATTTGTCCATTCGCTCTTCGGTTCCGTGCATGAAGCGAAGAAAAAGCTCAGCGTGCAAAGCAGAGCCAACAATTTGATGTTTTTCATAGTATCAGTGTTTTATGATTAGTTTTTCCACGTTCACCACCTTGCCGGCCTCGTCGAGTCGCGACACGGTGAAACAGCCTTGTGGCAGGTCGCCGATGGGCAGGCTAACATGGTCGGTTTGGCTAAATCTGATGTTTTTCAGTTCCTTTCCGTCGGCATTCGCAATGCGGATCTGACCGTCGGCAGGCTCGCCCCAGCTGATGTTGACGTTGCCTTGGGCCGGATTGGGAAACACCTGCATCCGTTGCTCAGGCATAAAATGTTCCTCTTCGCCAAGAGCCTCCTTATCCCAAACGGCGATGGCATACTCGCCCGACTGAACATCATCGATGACGAAACGGCCTACACGCCAGGTGCTTCCAGCATAAAGCGTGTATGGAATCTCATGCCAAGGCTCAGAAGCATTCTTGCGGTAGAGCAAGGTGGCCGAGTCGTTTTGCGTCTCTATGATGTCGCCGTCGTTGTTCTTGGAATAGTCAAACCACGCTTCGACATTGGCTTCACCAAAATCATAGCGGTTGACCGTCCAAAAATGCTTCGACGAAAGTGTCAGATTTGGAATGAGGGGATCGTCGTAAGGCCCTACAAGGTGATTTTCGACGCTGAAAAACACCGAATCCGTCAATGATGTGGCCTGCGCCGTGACGTATGCGAAGCTTTGTGACGAAGTGGATTTCAGCATCATGTTTTTCTGTGTCTTTCCATCGAGCCAGCCGTTGTGGAAATCGGCCAACAAGCCGACAGGCTCGAAACCGACCGAGAATGTAGCCTCGTCATGCAAGCCATCCCAGATGGCCCTTGCTGTTTCGAGTTGGAATTCGGGACCGATGAAAGTCAACTCATAAACATTGTGTTGCCCGATGTGCGTATCGCCAATATGCTGGTAACGGAGATCTACCGTCACGTCATACCCGTTGCCGACCTGCTCCACCGATTTGATGACGGCATAAAGGTGAGGCATACCGCTCGAATAGACGTATGTATCGAAGAAACCGTGCATATCGATGCCCGAATGTTGGGTAAGCGCCTCGCAGAGGTCTTCGGAAGAAGCGGCTTGATAGGCATACTGCTGGAAGTATTGGCGCATGGCCGCAAGGAAATTCTCGCGCCCCATGTAGTTCATCATCGTATTGACGATGACGGCGCCACGGTTGTAGACCGCATCGCTGTCGTAGGTCATGTTCAAAGGCATGTTGTTGAGCGGCATCCAGTGAATGGAATTGTTGCACCAAGTGGTCGCGTCATTCACCATCCCCGACATGGTGTTCTGGAAATGCTGTTCGCCATAAACGCCCACTTCGTAGAACGCACCCCAAAACTGCGCGAAGCCCTCGTTGAGCCACATGTCGCCTGCATCTTGGCAAGTCACCAAGTTGCCCGACCACATGTGCGAAAGTTCGTGGGCAACATATTCCTCGCCGGAAGTGTTGCCGTTGATGATGCTTGCCGCAAAAGCGATGTTGTCGGTGTGCTCCATGCAGCCTTTGCTCGTGCTGACGTAGCCGATGCGGTTGAAAGGATAAGGGCCAAGGTTTTGCTCGAAAAACGAGGCGATTTCCTTGATATGTACAAAGGTGCCAGGCACCAGGCTCATCTGGTTAGGCAAGGCATACACCTCTATCGGGATGTCGCGCTCAACGCCGTGATACACATCTTCCCAAACCCCGTAATCGCCGATGGCAAACGAGATGTGATAAGTGGCGATTTGCTGCGGCGTGAACCAGTGCCAAGTGGAAGTGCCGTCGCCATTGTCGAAGGTCTCCACGTGGTTGCCGCCACAGATGGCTTTCTTGTAGTTGGTCACCGTGACATAAACGTCGAAGTCGGCCTTGTCAGTGAAGTTGTCGACGCAAGGATACCAGCTCTTGCCCAAGTTGTGCGGCTGGCTTTCGAAGCCCACGCCGAGGTTGTAGACGTAGTCGGTGCCCCACCATTCCACGCCGCCCCACATCTCACTGAACGTGGAGCCGCCATAGCGCACATCGAGTACGGCGCTCTCGCCAGCTTCCATCGCTTCATCGAAAACGATGGTCAAAAAATCGCCGTCTTGACTAAAACTCTCAACGCTGTAATAGTCACAAGCCACGTCGGAAGCCACAAGTTCCTTCAGTTCCAACACGATGGTATTGGTAGCGGAGGTGGCTGTGAAGTCGATAAACGTCTCCCCTTGCAGGGTATGGTTAGCGAAATCAAAGCCCCAAACATGGATTTCGTAATGGTTCACGTCGATGCCTTCGCCCGATGTCTGAGCGAAGAGCGAAGACAAGCTGAAAGTCAAAATGAGAATAAGTAACAATTGTATTTTTTTCATGAGAAAAGAATTTGTTTTCGATTTGCTCAGATTTGTTTCCTAAGTATTGGATTAGTATATATCGCCTCGGTTTGGATCGTATTGCTCTCATGCAGAGCACGGTCGAGGATTCGTATCTCGAACTTGATGGTGTCGTCGGGCGAGAGCGGATTTTGCACCGTCAGCTTGTATTCCATCCTACCCGAGATGGCTTTGGGCTTGTCCGAGTCGAGCAGGCGGCGGAAGCGGGCGTTGAAGGTCACCGTGTCATACGATTGCGTCTGCGGATTCCAACTCAGCAGCGGCGTCTTCACGAACTCGCCATTGACGCATTTCATGTAGTCGATCACCATATTATAATAATGTGCGTCGTGGAAGCCGAAAGGAGGCAGCGTGTCGGAGTCGTCCAAGCCAAGGTCGCCGTCGCCGTCGGTATATGAGAACGAAACAATGCCTTCGCCAGTGAAGGTGCTGTCTTCGTTGATCAAATAGGTGAAGCCTTCGTAGGCAATCTTCGGCTCGATGGGATACTCCACGGGCTTTTGGCACGAAAACATGACCGTGACCAGCAACAACATTCCGATGAGAATCCTATTCTTCATTGCAGTAGTTTGAGGCGGTAAAAGTACGAATTTTTTGGAAATCAACAGCAATATTCTTTCCCGCCAATTATCTTTGACTATCAGTCTATTAACAACCATCGTTCAAAAAAATATCGTGGAAAAGTGTGGAAAAGTGTTGACTTATTCACAAATATTGTATCTTTGCAGCCTGTTCTGGCACGAAAATGGCGGGACAGAACGAGCAGAAAACACATTTTGGATGCCGAATTTGTATATCATATCAGGCTGCAACGGAGCAGGAAAGACGACCGCCTCGCTGACGGTTTTGCCCGAAACGCTCAACTGCAAGGAGTTCGTCAACTGCGACGAAATCGCCAAGGGCCTGTCGCCGCTCAACCCCGACGGTGCCAAGGTCGCCGCAGGCCGCCTGATGTTGTCGCGCATCAAGAAACTCATCGCTGACAAAGCCGACTTTGCCATCGAGACCACCTTGGCCGCCAAATCCTACCATTCCCTTATCATCCGCGCCCGCGAGCAGGGCTACAAGTCGAGCCTGATCTATTTCTGGCTGCAAAGCCCTGAATTGGCCATCAAGCGCGTGGCCGAGCGCGTGAAGCACGGCGGTCATCATGTGGATTCCGGAATCATTCGTCGCCGCTACAAAGCGGGGATCAAGAACCTTTTCAACCTTTATTGCCCCGTCGTCGACTACTTCCTGTTCATCGACAACAGCGTCATGCCATCAGAAGTCATCGCCGAGGGCAACATCAAATCAATCAAGTTTTACAATGAAGAAAAATTCAAAAAAATCAGACAATATGACAACAGTAACAGTGAATGCCAAGAAGGGTGAAGTCTCGTCCTTCACCAAGAAACTGATGGGAGGTCTCGACCTTTCGCTGCAAAGGTTGATCACTTTGCGCTGCCGCAACAACGGTTCCTTCTACCTCTGCGATGCCGATGGCAACATCTACACCGTGAAAGCCAAGGAAGTCAGGGAGATGATGACACAAGAATAAAGTTCTTACGTTACATAAAAAAACAAAAAATCCACAACTTGCAGAGGTGCTGCGGGTTGTGGATTTTTTTGTGCTATCCGTCGGAGCCTCACTTCCCGAATCCGCCCAAGGCGGTATAGAGGCTGATGAGCGCCTTGACCATCTCGTATTGGTTCGCCACTTGCGTGAGTTGTGCCGAAAGCAACGACTCCTGCGCGGTGAGGACTTCCAAATAAGTGGTTGAGCCGTTGTTCATCAACTCGGTGGTGGCTGCGAAAGCCTCCTGCAAGGCATTGACGCGGATGTCGATGTGGCTTGATTTCTCCTCAGCCGTCTCAATGGCTTGCTTGTATTTGTACACTTCGCTACCGGCGTCGTATAGCTTCTGCACAAACTGCAACCTTGCCTTTTCTTGTTCGGCTTTGGCGTTACGGAGCTGTGCCCTGAGTTGTCCGCCTTGCAAGATGGGCTGCGTCAACGAGCCAACGGCCTGGCCGATAATGTTGACCGCGCTGAACGTGCCAGCGACGCCAAACAATCCGTCGAGGCTAAGCGAAGGATAGAAGGACTGACGCGCCTGCTGGGTGCCATAGTAGGCAATTTCCATGTTGCGCTCTGCCATGCGGACATCGGGACGGGCAGCGAGCAGACGGATGGGCAAACCAACGTGAAGCTGCTCAGGCATCTCGAATGCGCCGAAAGCGGAACGCTCGATGTGATGGGGCGGCTCGGCAAGCAAGAGGCAAAGCGAGGCCTCAGTGGTGGCAATGCCGTAGCGCAAACTGACAATATCGGCACGCAAAGCCTCCAACGAGGCTTGCATTTCATGCACGGCAGGGCTGTTGTAAAGGCCCGCCTGAAACAGGGCTTGCGTGGTGTTGTACGACTCTTGATAGAGTTTTTCGGTGGCTTCCGAAATCTCCAACTGACGGTCGAGCATCACCAAGTTGTAATAAAGGGTGGCAACGTTGGCTGCCAATTCGACTTTCACGGCCTGACGGTAATCCTCGTCATAAGCGAGTCTTGCCTTGGCCGAGCGAATGCGGCTTCGGGTCTGGCCGAAAATGCCCAACTGCCAGCTTGCCCTAACGGGAATCTGGACAGCATAGCTTCCTCCTGCTCCACCTTGATAATTATAGGAGGCACTGGGACCCAGCGCCAAAGTGGGCGCATAGCCCCACTTGGCCGACATCACCTCATTCTGCGCCTGCTCGATGGTGAGTTGAGCGGTGCGCACATTGGTGTTGTTGGCCCAAGCCGTCTCGATGAGCCGCTGGAGCAACGGATCCTTGAAAACGTCGCGCCAACCCATGTCGCCTATCGACGTGGTGTCTTGCGGATTGACCACCTCGCCCATGATGTTCTCTTGGACGGTGGCATTCGACTCGTATTTCTTATAGAGGTTGCAGCCTGGCAAAAATAGCAGACCTGCGAATAATACTATGATATACCTTTTCATCTTTTCACTAATTTTATTCACTCTCAACGATTAACTCTTCTTCATCTCTGTCCGGCGTAAAGCGTTCGTGGAGCTTTTGGAACACGATGTAGAGCGCAGGCGTGACGAACAGGATGGCGATGATACCCACCATCATGCCGCCAACCGCAGCGATTGACAGCGACTTGTTGCCCACGGCACCGGCACCCGTTCCCACAATCAGCGGGATCATACCGATGACCATGGTCAAAACGGTCATCAAGATCGGGCGCAGACGGTCTTTGCACGCGCCGACGGCAGCATCGTAAATCGACATGCCCTCCTTGCGTTTCTGCACAGCGAACTCGGTGATAAGAATGGCGGTCTTGGCCACCAAACCCATCAACATGATGACACCTACCTGCACGTAGACATTGACACCCACGCCCATCAAAGCCTCCATGGGGCGAACCGCCAAGTAAGCGCCGAAGATACCGAACGGGATGGACAGCAACACGGCAATGGGGATAAACACTGAGTTGTACAACACGGCAAGGATGAGGTAGACCAACAAAATGGCGATGGCATAGATGATGACGGTGGTGTTTGAACCAGCGTTGGCAGCCTCTTCACGCGCCATACCGCCAAACTCGTAGCTGTAGCCATCAGGGAACACTTCATCCATCACCTCATCGACGGCGGTGCGGACGTGCGACGAAGTGTAGCCCGGAGCGGCAATCACATTGATGTTGTAGCTAGTGAACAAGTTGAAACGGCGTTCTTGCGAGGCGCCCAACGTCGGGGTCAGGGTGACCAATTCCGATGCGGGAGTCATCCCGTCGCCTGCCTGAACGTAGATGTTGTTGAGCGTGCTCGGCTCCATACGGTATTCATTGCCGGCCTCCACAATCACGTAGTAGACCTTGCCATACTTGGTGAAGGTGCCGATATACGATCCGGCAAGATTGGTGCCGATGGTCTCGATGACGGTCTTCGGCGATATGCCCTTGCTCTTGCAAGCCGCCACGTCGACGGTGAGCGTGTACTTCGGGAAGTTGTCCGAATACGAAGCCATCGCAATGGCCACCTCCGGACGTTCATTCAGTTTCCGCGTGAACTCGTTGGAATAATTAATAAAGGTGGTGTCGTCGTCGCTCGAACTGTTTTGGAGGTTCAGCTCAATGGCCGAACCTGAACCATAGCCCGGAATCTGCGGCATCTGGAACGCGGTGACATCGGCCTCTGGCATGTTCTCCATAGCCCATAAAGTGATTTGGTTCACCACATTGGCAACGCTGTAGAACTCGCGCTCTTCCCAGTTTTTCAGACGCACCATCAAAGTGCCGTAGTTGGTACCAGCACCACCGTTCATGATGGAGAAGCCCGACACACCACTAAACAATTCAACATCGTCTATGGTGCTGATGTAGTCCTCCATTTTGGCGACAGCCGCCTCGGTCTCGTTAAGATAGGTTCCGGGAGCGGTTTGCACATCGACGAAGAAGAAGCCTTGGTCTTCCTGAGGGACGAGTTCCGACTGGGCGGTCTTCATAAGCCATACCATACCCAGAGTGAAAACCGCCAATATGATCCAAGCAAAAGCGGGGCGCTTGATGAATTTGCCCACACCTTTTATATACTTGTCCAACAGGGCGTTGTAGGCCGCATCGTAGGCTTTCTTGACGTAATAGTTGATTCCCTTCCGCTCTTTTTCGCCTTCGTTTTTCGGCTTGAACATCAGCGCGCAAAGGGCCGGGCAGATGGTCAAGGCGGAAAGGGTGGAGATGCACACCGAACCCGCCATGATGAAACCGAACTGCTTGAAGAAGGTGCCTTGCGTACCGCCAATGAAGGTCACGGGGATGAACACGGCCACAAACACCAATGTGGTTGAAATGGCAGCATTGGTCACCTCGTTGAGGGCATCGGTGGTGGCGGTGGCGGCGGATTTGTATTTGCCCGACTCCAACTTCGCCAGCACCGCCTCGACGACCACAATGGCATCGTCGACAACGGTACCGATGGCCAACACCAAGGCGAACAGCGTGATGAGGTTGAGCGAATAGCCCAAGGCCCACACGATGGCAAAGGTGCCAATCAACGACACGATGATGGAAATCGAGGGGATCAGCGTGGCCTTGAAGTCCTGAAGGAACAGATACACAATGAGAATCACGAGGAGGATGGCAACGATAAGGGTCTCAACCACATTGTGGATGGAGGCGTAAAGGAAGTCGTCGGAGGTTTCCAACTGCCTGAATTCCAAACCGGCAGGCAATGTCCTTGAAATATCCTTGATCACCTTGTCGATTTCCGCATTGACCTCGGTGGCGTTGGCACCCGGAGCCTGCTTGACGATGAACATCGCACCAGGATGTCCGTCGACCCTCGAACGGAAGGAGTAGGACTTGGTTCCAAACTCCACATCGGCCACATCTCTCAAGCGCAAAACCTCACCGCCAGGGGTGGCGCGCAGGATGATTTCCCCAAACTCGCTCATTTCGCTGAGTTGTCCCTTGAACTCAATGTCAATCTTGTTCACCGTACTCTCGATGCTTCCCACGGGCGACACAAAGTGTTGCTCCTGAATGGCAGAGATGACTTCCTCGCGGGTGATGCCGTAGGAGGCCATCACATCCGGCTTGATCCAGATACGCACGCCGTAGGTGTCGCCGAGGAGGTTGATGCTACCCACGCCCGTGATACGGCTGATGCGCGGTATCACGTTGATGTCCAAATAGTTGATGATAAAAGTCTGGTCGAATCGGTCGTCAGTGCTCTCCAAAGACTGGATTTGCAGGATGGAGTTGACGCTCTTTTGCACGGTGACGCCCTGCTGGGTCACTTCGGAAGGCAACTTGCCTTGGGCCTGACTGACACGGTTTTGCACGTTCACGGTAGCCTTGTCGGCATCGGTGCCTTGCTTGAAATACACGTTGATTTCGGCGCTACCACTGGAGAAGGCCGACGAAGAGATGTACATCATGTCCTCCACGCCGTTCACCTGCTCTTCGATGGGCATGATGACCGATTTCATGATGGAGGAGACATCGGCACCGGTGTAGTTGGCCGAAACAACGACCTGCGGAGGCGCAATGTCAGGGTATTGCTCGACCGACAGCGAATTGAGTCCCACCACACCGATCAGGCAAATCAGCACGCCGACGACAAGCGCCGACACCCAGTGCTTCACGAAATATTTTTCTTTTCTTGGTTTTTCCATGGTCATCTGATTTTTTGTCCATTCGTCAACTTGCCCACGCCGTTGGTGACCACCTCGTCGCCTGGGTTCAAACCATCAAGAATGTAATACTCCGTTCCGTCGTTCGAAGAATACACTTCCTTGCAGATGATGCCTTCCACCGTCCCGTCCTGCTTGACGCGGTAGAACATCATCTTGTCTTGCAGGCGCACAGCGGCCGTTTGGGGCACGCTCAGCACACTGTCGACCGCAGTCGGAATGATGACATTGGCCGACAAGCCCGAACGAAGCACGCCGTCGGGATTCTCAAAGCTGGCTTCGCATGCCGCCGTACCCGTGTTTTGGTTGACGATTGCGCTAATCATGGATATCCTGCCTTCATGTTCATAAATAGTGCCGTCTTTCAGCTTGAGCTTCACCTTGGGCAACACATCGCTGACGAGGGATCCGTTGGGACCTTCCATGCCGTTTTTGCCCGAAATCAAATGATACACCCTGACCAAGTCCAGCAAGTCGGTTTCCGTTAGGGAGAAACTGGCTGTTACCTTACTGATATCGCTCACGGTACACACATGCTTGGCCCTGGAAACCATGTCGCCCACATCGAATTCGTTGCCGGCGATGAAGCCCGTCACTGGCGACTTGACCGTACAATAGCCCAAGTTGGTTCGTGCAATGTTGAGTTGCGCCTGAGCCTGCGAAACGGTGGCTTGTGCCGAGTTGTAGGCATTGAGGCTGGTGTTGAGCACGTAATCGCTGATGATCCCTTTTTCATGCAGCTTCTGGTTCGACTCATACTGCAATCTCGTGGTCTCCAAACTGGCTCTCGCCACTTTCAGGTTGGCCTCAGCCGACTGCACGTTGAGTTGATACTGGGTCGGGTCAATCACATAGAGTGTCTGTCCTTTCTGGACGATGGTTCCCGAGCTGAAGTTCTTCTGCGTGACAATGCCTTCAACCTGCGGATACACCTTGATTTCCATGGTGCCGACGGTCGTTGCCGGGAAGGTCATGTTATAAACTTCAGTCTCAGGTTGAAGCACCTTGGTCTCGTATTTCACCATGGGCATCTCAGTTTGTGTTTGGTTTCCACCACAGGAAACCATTAAGCCACAGCCTAATAGTAGCGCTGAGCATAGCAAAAGGTACTGCTTGTTCATATTTTCTTCATTTTGTATTATTTACGTTTTCGGGACGAAAGGTCTCTTCTTTTTGCGCGTGCAAAATTATGAAAAAAAAGAGTGTGTTCATCATTCAATCACTATCTTTTGGATTCTGACATTGTTTTCCTCTATCAAACGGAGGACATACATGCCCGGTGTCATCCCGTTGGTAGAGACGGTGTGCACACCGTCTGAACAACGCACAACACGCCCCGTGACATCAACCACCTGCAACATTCCCTCGCCGTTGACGATGATGTTGCCATCGCTGATGAAGGCAAAATTCCCACTGGGTTCGCAAGCGTCCCCGCTTGCGGAAAACACCAAACGGAATCGCGAAGCATAGTCCGTCGTCTTGGCGGTGAAGGTATAAGAAGCTGGTCCCTGAGCCTGAGGTTGCTGAGCAAAGTCGAAGCATCGAAGGGCCAGCAAGTCCACATCCGCGCCAGTCAGGTTGTCAATCAGGTGCAGATAGTCGAATTCCACGTTCTCAGGATTGAAGGAAATGGTGTATTCGCCATTCTTCGAGGCCTTGAAATTGACAGGCATCTCGTTTGTAGAGACGTTGCGCGCAACGTCTGTACCGACGTTAACGTTGGCCACGGCATATTCCTTTCCGCCCTGCGGGATGCAGATGTTGGCGCTTGGATTGCCGAAGTGGAACTTGCCCAACTGTTGTCCCTCGCCGAAGCGCACGATGGCGTTGTCGATGATGGTCGCCGGACCGCGTGTGTCAGCCTTTTGCTCCGAAACCGTGATGTTCAACAGGCCTTGGTTGGCAGTGGCGGCAGCTTGCTGCTCGGCGCGGTTGAAGGTGACCGTTCCGTTTCCATCCACTTCCACGATGACGCCGTGGCAAGGTGCGATGGCGGCTTGTGAGGTGGTCGACAGGATGGCCGAGCCGTCTTCGTTCAGCGTATAGTAAGGCTTGTCGATGCAGGCATCGGTGGTAAACGGGTTGCCTACGAGGTTGAAACCTTGAGGCAGGTTCTCGATAGTCTTTGTGTCATTCATGTTGAACGAGCCGCTGAAGACCAAGGTCTTCGTTTCTTTGGTGGCATAGAGGTAGCCTCGGCCGTTCTCAAGGTTGAAATGGTAGTGGTCGATTCCTTCCTTTTTCCAGTTTTCCCATTCCAAATCCGCGCTTGGGTTGAAGCGGTAAAGGTCGTATTCCGTTGCGCTGAAGATGTTTCCGACCGTCGTGGCATCGATGCTTTCGGCGACGGGCGAGGCAATGAACGCCCAATGGTCGCTTTCGGTGCTTTCGCCGTAGCCTTGCACGGTGAGCTTGATGTTCTTGTCGGGATGATAATAGAAATTGCCACCGTAGCTGATTCCATTTGCGTAAACGTTGATGCCGCTGGTATTATAGGTGGCGACAGGTTCGCCCAAAGGCTGTATTTCCTCATCGGTGAGAGCTTGCACAGCACCGCTCACGGTGCAGGCGTTGCTGGGCTCGCCAATTTGAGGTGTTACGTAGTAGCAGTTGGTGATGGCGCCGGCGGCCTTCTGCAAGCCCATGGGGTGCATGGAGGCGATGTTGGTGTAGGTGCCGGCTTCCATGCAGTCCTCAAGGGTGGGCGTGCCGCTGGTGCTCCAGCCCCAGATGCCGCCGATATTGTTTCGGCTACCATCCACACTGTTGATGGTGCCTGCGAAGACGCAGCCCCGGATAGTGGTGTTGGAGTTCAGTCCGTGGCCGATGATGCCGCCGGCGTAGTTGTTGCTGATGTTGAGCGTGGCGGTGACAACGCAGCCCTCTATCGTATTGGTGCCATTGGCGAAGCCCACGATTCCTGAGGTGTGGTAGCTTGCTGAGGCAATGGAACCAGCCACTGTCAAGTCCTTGATAGTGGCGTTATTGATATAGTGGAACGGAGCCACACCTTGCTCATTGGCACCCTCGCCGGTCGTCGTGCTGATGATGCTTGCCGTGATGGTGTTGCCATTGCCGAGGAAAGTGCCGCTAAATGGACGGTTGTCGCGTAATCCAATTGTTTGGGAAATGTTGATATTGGCATCCAGTCTCACGAACTCGCCATTGTAGTTGTTATAGCCATTGTTGACGTTATAGACGAAAGTTCCCCAGTCGTCAGCATCGGCGATGATGTATGGGCTGCCCTCCGTGCCTGTACCGTTGAGGGCTCGAGTAACGTAATACGTGCCGTCGTAGAGGATGCCGTTAGTGTATGCCTTCAGCATGCTGTAGTCCGCCTTAAGGGTGCCGAGGTTGGTAGGGACAGTGGTGGTGATAGTATAAACCATCTTGCCCTGTTCCGTTCCCAATGCTTCGGTGTAGTAGCTGTTGTTGATGGTTGGGCTGCCTCCTCGCACGAAAGTGACTCCGTCAGTGATGGCCGACCATCCGTCTGCTATGCTGCCACTTGGGACATAGAGAGAGTTGGTGGCGCTGACGGTCGCGCTGTTGTACCAGCCCAGGAAGCCGCCGCAGTTTATGGAGCCGTTATTGGTCAGCAGATGGCCAGTGTAAACGCAGCCTGCGAAGTTAAGTGTGCCGCTTGGCATAGCAACGATGCCGCCATGGGCACTGTCACCGTTGACGCTGCTATAGATGACTGTGCTGACCTGGCAGTTGGTGATGTTCGTCGTGCCGTATGGTCTGCTGACAAGTCCTGCCGCAAGCTTCTGTGAGGTGTATATGTAGCCTGCCACCTTAAGGTCGCGGATGGTGGCTCCGTTGACATAGCGGAACGGGGCGCAGTTTTGTTCGTTGAAGGCGCTCTCTGACGTGCCTTGGGTGAAGGTCAGCGTGTGAACGCCGTCGCCGAGGAAGGTGCCCTGGAACGAGTTGCCCTCGCTGCTGCCCACCATCTCAGTCACGCTGATGTCGGCGGTCAGCTTCATGTACTTGCCGCTGTAGGTGTTGGAGCCGCTATTGACATAGGCGGCGAAAGACTTCCATTCGAATTCATTACTGATGAGGTATGGGGAACCCTCATTGCCTGCACCGCTAAAGGTGGCGGCCTTCAAATAATATATGTTGTCGCAGAAGATACCGTTGGTGTATGCCGTCAGTGTGCTGTAGGCCTGTACCACGTTGCCTAGATTGCCTGGGTCGGAGGGATATACTAATACAAGCGAACCCTGGACGTCGCCCAGCTTCTCGGTGTAGTAGCAGTTGTTGATTGTTGGCGAGCCGCCGCGCACGAAGGTGGCACCGCCGGTGATGGCCGACCAGCCTGAAGGTATGCTGCTGCTTGGGGCATAGAGCGAATTGATGACGCTGATGGTTGAGCTGTTGTGCCAGCCCACGAAGCCGCCACAGCTGTGGGTTCCTTTGTTGGTCAGCAGACGGCCGGTGAAGGCGCAACCCTCAATGTTAAGTGTGCCGCTCGGCATGGCCACGATGCCGCCATGGGTGCCGTCGCCTTTGATGTTGCTATGTATATAGGTGTCCACCTGGCAGTTGGTGATACTGGTAGTTCCGAAGGTGCGGCTGGCGAGTCCTGCTGCAAACTTGGCGGAGGTGCTGATGCTGCCTGCCACCTTGAGGTCCTTGATGGTGGCATTTTTGGTGATGCGGAAAGGTGCCGTGTTCTCTTCCCATGTGCTATAGCTGAAGGTCAGCGTCTTGTTGTTGCCGAGGAAGGTGCCCTGGAACGAGTTGGTCTCGTCCTTGCCCACCATGATTGATACGCTGAGGTCGTTCTCAAGCCGCACATATTCACCGCTATAGTTCTTTGTGCCGCCATTCACGTTGACAGCCAGTTTCATCCAGTCTGAGAGGTTGCTGATGCGGTATGGGTCGCTCAGAGAGCCCGAGCCTGGAAGCGCCGTGGCCTGGTCGACGAGAGGAAGTATCTTCCTGGAGCCGAAGTTGGTGGGGAGGGATGGATTGGCAATCTCGCCAAGGCCCTCGATGATAAATTGCTTGCCTTCGACAAAGCTGATGCCGCTCAATGTTTGATTGTAGTAACTGCCGTTTTGAGAGTAGAAACCACTGTTATAGAGGAAATCTTCAGGATTGGTCCAGCCGATGGTGAGATTGCCGCTAATTGGGGGGTGCAAACAAAAAATATCAGTACACACACCCGGGCCAATGCCTGCAGCCTTAGATCCACCAACGGCCGTCACTTGGCCGCCATAGATGTAAACGTTGCCACACATGCCTGTTCCTTGTCCATTGTTATAGGTGTTGCCGCCGCTTATACCGCCGCCTATGCCGGCGGCGCCATAACCACCATTGGCATTCACGATGCCGCCATTGATGGTGATGGTGCCGCCACCTTCGTTCCACGCGTTGCCACCGATGCCTGCTCCATTTGCTCCGCCTCTTACGTTGATGATACCGCCATTGATGGTGAGCGTGCCCACATTCTTGGCACCGATACCCGCCTTATCACTGTCGCAGCCGTCGATGGTCAGTGTGCCCGGGCCGTTGATGATCAGGCTATTGCCTCTGCTCACATCGATGCCTTTGGGAGCATGGAGGGTGGCACCTTCGCCGAGGTTCAGCACGACGTTGCCATTGATGGTGATACGATTTGAGATGGTGACATCCGTTAATACCGTATAGATGCCCGAGGTCATAGTGGTCATCTCGCTGGTGACTATGGTAATACTGGTGCTGGTATTTCCACAGGCGCCACCGCTGCCGCCATTGCCAAAAGTACAAGCACCACTTGCAGAATACCAGCTATCAGCGCTGCCGTTCTCGACAGTGACCCAGCCTTGGTTGTTCGCAGTACCATTAGTGGCAGCTTCTGTACCATCGGCAGCATATTCACCATTAGCATTTTGACCGCCTTTGCCTCCGTAGGCAGTTACATCATAAAATCCACCGGTAGAGTTGGGCTTCCAATCCTGTGCGCCGCCGGCTCCGCCGCCGCCGCCACCGCCGCCG
>DGXB01000059.1:7592-8779 GCA_002396205.1 Bacteroidales bacterium UBA4243 | reverse complement strand
GCCACCTCCGCCGCCACCTCCGCCGCCACCGGCTACAGAAACGTTATAACTATATCCATCGTATGCATAGCCACGGCCACGCTGACCGCCACTACCACCGCTTGTTCCTTGGCTGCCGCCCGTGGCAGTCATATTGACGAAAGACTGGAGCCAATAGAGATTGCCCATCGCGCCAGCGGTAGAACCGGCACTACCTGCAGAACCATCGGTTCCATTTTGCGCATCATCCTGTGCACCGTTATTATACATATAGCCAGCACCGCCGCTACCGCCGCTGCCGCCAGCACCACCGCGTGTGCCGATGCCTGCACCGGCGCCGCCGCCACCAGTGCCACCAGTGCCACCCGCACCTGTTTGGGTCCAATCACCATTAGATCCTGTTGCGTCACCGCCTGTGCCGCCGTTGCCGCCATTGGCAGCGTTGCCGCCCGTGGCATTCACCGTGCCGCCGCCGAGGAGATAGAGGGTGTTGCCTGAGGCCAGCTCGATGCCCGCGCCGGCGCCAGTCTGTCCGTTGGCGTTGGCGCCCGTGCAGGTGAGGGTCACGCCCTCAGGCACGTAGAGATACACCGTGCCCTGAATTTTAAGGCCGCTGCCGCCAACGTTGCTGTTGGTGAAACTGAGGTTCGAATTGGCGTAATAGTACGTCGTGTTACCCGCAATGCCGAGCGTCTGTCCCGTAGTGGAGCCTGCAAGGGCTGTCCAGTCTGTCGAGGTGGTCTGCGTCATTGCGTAGATTTCGTCCCAGTTGTTCTGCGCCCACGCCGTCGGCCCGAAGGCGAGCAGGGCGAGGAGCGCCATCATGGCGCCGCGTTGGGCGTTTTTGCGCTTTTTGGCCACTAAGTAGGCCGTGCCGAGGCCGGTGAGCAGGGCAATGCCGCCGCCCAAGGGTACGTCGGCATCGTTGGTGGAGCCGTGCGAGCCGGGCAGGTTGATGAGGCCGCCGCGGGCGCCTTCGTTGGCGGCTGCTTCGTCGGAAACGAATCCGCGTTGGAAGAGGCCGCCGCCTTGGGGTTGTGCCATGGCGCAAAACGTGACGCCAAGGATGATTGCGATGGTTAGGAATGTCTTTTTCATTGTGCTTTATGAATTTAATTATTTAATATTCAATTATTTACGGTTTTGTAGGGCTATCACAACGTGGCAGCCATTTCTTGGGTTGCCCATTGCGGCTGCCGTATTTTGGG
>DGXB01000059.1:324-7500 GCA_002396205.1 Bacteroidales bacterium UBA4243 | reverse complement strand
TTGGGTTCCATTGCGGCTGCCGTAATACGACAGCCCTACAAATCTCGGATTCATCTCACCACTACCTTCTGCACCTTCACGTCGTTTCCGTTGATGAGGCGGAGCACATAAATGCCCGGTGTCATCCCGCTGGTGGAAATGGCGGACGCATGCGATGCGTCCCTACAAACGATGACGCGCCCCGTGACATCAACCACCTGCAACATTCCCTCGCCGTTGACGATGATGTTGCCATTGCTGATGAAGGCAAAATTCCCAATGGGTTCGCAAGCGTCCCCGCTTGCGGAAAACACCAAACGGAAACGCGAAGCATAGTCCGTCGTCTTGGCAGTGAAGGTGTAAGAGGCTGGTCCCTGAGCCTGAGGTTGCTGAGCAAAGTCGAAGCATCGAAGGGCCAGCAAGTCCACGTCCGTTCCAGTGAGGTTGTCAATCAGGTGCAGATAGTCGAATTCCACGTTTTCAGGGTTCACGGAAATGGTGTATTCGCCATTCTTCGAGGCCTTGAAATTGACGGGAATCTCGTTTGTAGAGACGTTGCGCGCAACGTCTGTACCGACGTTAACGTTGGCCACGGCATATTCCTTTCCGCCCTGCGGGATGCAGATGTTGGCGCTTGGATTACCGAAGTGGAACTTGCCCAACTGCTCTCCCTCGCCGAAGCGCACGATGGCGTTGTCGATGGCGGTCGCTGAGCCTGTCGAAGCGCCGCGTGTGTCAGCCTTTTGCTCCGAAACCGTGATGTTCAACATGCCTTGGTTGGCAGTGGCGGCAGCTTGCTGCTCGGCGCGGCTGAAAGTGACCGTTTCGTTTCCGTTCACTTCCACGATGACACCGTGGAAGGGCGCGATGGCGGCTTCGGACGTGGTCGTCAAGATGGCCGAGCCGTCTTCGTTCAGCGTATAGTAAGGCTTGTTGACGTAGGCATCGGTGATGAACGGGTTGCCCACAAGGTTGAAGCCTTGAGGCAGGTTCTCGATCTCCTTCTCTGTGCCTGTGTTGTAGGGACCATAAAACATCAAAGTCTTGGTTTCCTTGGTGGCATAGAGGTAGCCTTGGCCGTTGACGAGCATGAAAGGATCCTCCTGTGTGTTGTGCTGATGGTAGTTCTCCCAAATGACACTAGTCGGATTCAAGCGGTAGAGGTCGAAGTCGTAAACGCCTGTTGAGATCTCTGTTCCAACGAGGTTATCTACCGCTGTAGGCGCTATGTTACCTACCACTGGCGAAGCAATGAAGGCCCAACCGTCGTTGCCTTCGCCATAGCCATCAATGCGAATCGTCATGGCAGGTACAATCTTATTGCCTTCGATGTCTGCGGCAGTGGCGATGGTCTGTGTGCCATCAATGAAGAATCGTTTGCCCTCGACAAAAGTAACGCTATTCAAAAAAGTCTCTCCTCTATAAATGTGACCGATGCTTTTGACGAAGTCGTTGGGGTTGGTCCAGCCGATGGTCAGCGTTCCGCTCTTAGTAGGTCCTCCAAGAATTCTATATCCAGGTCCAATACCAATCCCAAAGAACCCAATGCTAGAACCTGCAGTTACCTGACCGCCATTGATGACGATATCGCCGCATACACCAGTCTGGTCTGAGTCGCTTACACCACCGCCTATGCCTGCGGAAAAAACTCCGCCCTCGGCAATGACCACGCCGCCATTGATGGTGATGCTTCCACCCGAAGTGTTGTTATAATCGCCACCCAATCCGGCTGCTGTAGCATGACCCTTTACATTGAGGTAGCCACCGTTGATGACAAGGGTGCCCACACGCACGGCTCCAATACCCGATTTGTTGTCATTGCAGTCGTCGATAATCAGTGAGCCAGGTCCGTTGATGGTCAGTTTGTTGCCCTCGCTCAGTTCAATGCCTTTCTTGGCGGTAAGCGTGTTGCCCGCACCAAGATTCAGCACGACCTCGCCGTTGATTGTGATGCGTTGGTTGACAGTAATGTTGCCATATACCTTATATTCACCTGTTAGTTCGGTCGATTCAGCAGTCATGGGTTTGATGTCTGTCACGGCAAACGAAATGTTCTTTGAGCCAACACAGTCGCTACCCTTGGCAGTGATGGTCAGGGTGTAGTCGCCTTTTTCATTCACTGAAGAAGGATTGAAAGCATAGGTGTAGTCGGTATCATTCGCGAGCTCCGTGCCGTCGGCAGCCTTGACGGTTGGAACGATGGTAATGTCCTCGCCCGTGTACTGATAGGCATCAGTAACGTTACTGATCGTACAAAGCTGATAGTAGGTATGGCTATTGGCCGTAATCTTTTTGTAGAAATCGTTCCCAGGGCTGACATAGATTCGCGTGCCTTGGGCCTCGCCTAACGTCTCGGCGTAGTAGCAGGTCTGGGCTGCGTTTCTGCCACGCACGATGGTTGCACCGTTAGTGATAGCCGTTTCGCCCGCAGCCGGTGTTATGCCGGTGTTGGGGATATAGAACAAATTGCTGAAATTGATAACACAGCCATTATGCCAACCTATGAGGCCGGCGCAGCAATTAGTGCCATTGGTGGTGAACAGACGGCCGTCATAGATGCAGCCTGTCATGTTCAGCGTGCCGGACGGCATGGATACAATGCCGCCGTGAGTGCCGTCACCCGCAATGCTGCTATGGATGACAGTACTGACGATGCAGTTTGTGATGTTCGTCGTTCCGAGGGTACGGCTGACCAGTCCGGCAGCGAACTTCTTGGACATGTAGATGTCGCCAGCCACCTTGAGGTTCTCAATAGTGGCATTTTCGACGTAGCGGAACGGAGCGCAGTATTCCTCGTTGACGGGTGCGGATGGCGAGCCAGCCGTGAATGTCAGCGTATAGTTGTCGTCGCCGCGGAAGATACCCTTGAAGGGGTGTTCGCTAGTACCCACCATTGAGGAAACGTTGATGTCGGCGTCCAGTTTCACGTACTCGCCGCTGTAGTCCATGCCACTGGCTACATTGACCGCAAACTGATTCCAGTTAGCTGCACTACTGATGAGATATGGATCTTCCTCGGTACCGGTGCCAGGAAGATCATGCGTCACTACAAATGTGATTTGTTTTGAGCCAGTGTAGTCATTCGGAATGCCTGTGAGGATAAGTGTGTAGTAGCCCCCTGCGGTGATGCTGATGGTGTTTTGTTGCACTGCAGCACCGTTCAGTGTAGCCGTGTAGTCGTTGCCAAGGGTAAGTTCTCCATTGAGGCCTGTCACGTTCAGCGTGATTTGTAGGTTGTCTTCCAGTTCGTAAGTCGCTTCCACATCGCTGACAATGCAGGGGTGATAGTACATATTGCCGTCGAGTGCCTGTGCCTGTATGCAGACTTCATTGCCGGGGAGGGTGGCAAAGACCTGAATCCCCTGTGCATCGCCCAAGGCCTGGGTGTAGTAGCAGTATGCGTCTATGTTACCGCCGCGCACGAAGGTGGCACCGTCGGTGATGTCCGTCTCGCCAGCAGCTGGTGTGATGCTGGTGTTGGGGGCATAAAGCGAATTGTTGACATTGACGGTGTTGCCATTATACCAGCCAACAAAGCCACCGCACTTGGTAGTGCCATTGTTGGTGAGCAGACGACCATTATAGACACATTCTGAAATAGTCAGTGGGCCGAATGGATGGCCAATGATGCCGCCGTGTGTGCCGTCGCCAGTAATGCCGCTATGGATGACTGTGCCGACGACGCAAGAGCTGATGTTTGTAGTGCCGTTGCTGCGGGCAACCAGTCCGGCGGCGTACTTTTTGAATGAGTAGATATTGCCTGTCACCTTAAGGTTCTTAATAGTGGCGCCGTCAACAGAGCGGAATGGAGCGCAATGGTCTTCGGCGAAAGGTCTTTCAGACGTGCCTTTAGTAAAGGTCAGCGTATTGCCGCCGCCGTCAAAGATGCCTTTGAAGTCGTGTGCGATGGTGCCCACCATCTCAGTAACTTCGATGTTGGCGTTCAGCTTAAAGTACTTGCCACTGTAGTCCTTTCCATAGGCTACATTGTCGGCCAGATATGCCCAGTCGGTTGCATTATTGATAAGGTAGGGGTCTTCCTCAGATGTTCCTGCACCCTCAAACGGATCGTGCAGCACTATGTTGAAGGTCTTCGATCCGTTATAGTATTGGCCCATGCCTGTGAAGATGAGCGTATGTGTACCTGCCGAATTGATGGTGATTGGGAATGACGTCACATCATTGTCATCCAGCATGGCTGTATAGTCGGTGCCCAAGGTGAGAGCCTCACCGGTGATGCCTTTCACGACTGGCGTGAAGCTGATGTCAGGGGAACCAGTCTGCCATTCGTAGGATGACAATACGTCATTGACGGTGCAAGACAGATAGTAATTATTGCCATCGGCAGCTGTAAATTGCCAGTAGATTTCATTGTCAGGAGCCGAGGTGTAGGCCTGAAGGGCGCCGCTGACAATGCAGGCGTTGGCAGGCGAGCCGATCTGTGTGTGTACATAGTAACTGTTTTGGATGGAACCCGTTGCGCCCTGCAAGCCCATGGGGTGCATGGACGAAATGTTGTTGTAGTTACCCGCTTCCAAGCAGGACTGCAAGGTGGATGTACCATCGGTGCTCCATCCCCATATTCCTCCGACGTTGGCACGATTGCCACCAATTCCGTTGAAGGTGCCGGCAAAGATGCTTTCCATGATGGTGGTGGCCGATGTCATACCGTGGCCAATGATGCCGCCTGCGTAGTCGCTCTTGATGTTCAGCGTAGCAGTGACGTAGCATTTTTCAATGAGGTTGGTGCCTTCGGCATAGCTCACAAGGCCAGCCGCGTGCTTGTTGGCTGAAGTGATGGTACCCGCCACGGTCAGGTTTTTGATGGTGGCGCCGTTGATATAGCTGAAGAGAGCCGTACCATAGTCGGCACTCATATCGTTGATGGTGGCGGTGATGGTGTGGTCGTTGCCGATGAAGGTGCCACTGAAAGCCCTGCTCGGTGTTGTTTGCATCACATAGCCGCATTTCTGGGCGACACTGATGTTGTTAGTCAGTTCCACATACTGGCCGCTGTAGGAGTTGCCGGTAATGACATTCGCCACAAAGGCGTTCCAGTCGGCAGTGCTGCTGATACGATAGGGATCTCCCTCTGTGCCAGCGCCAGGAAGCGTACCCGTTGCTATGAAAGGCACTATTTTCTTATCACCGCCCGTATTGAAGTTGGCGCCAGTAGCTATATTCTGTGTACCTTCATATACGAACTGTTTGCCGTCGGCAAAATTAACAATGGCCAATCTGATACCACTTTTGGAATCTATGAAATCGTCGGGATGGGTCCAGCCAATCGTCAGCGTTCCACTCAAATCATTGTAGTCATCAACACCTATGCCTTTGGTTCCATGTGCTCCGGGGTTAGCTGTCACCTGACCGCCATTGATAACTATTTCGCAGCATCTGCCATAACCGCCAGCGCCAATGCCAGGAGCATAACCATCACCTGTGGCATTGACTACACCGCCGTTGATGATGACGCGTCCTGCGCCGGTACTTGACTGGCTACCGCCAAGTCCGGCTGAATTCATACCTCCATGAACATTGATGGTGCCGCCATTGATGATGATGGTACCCGGGTTATCGGCTCCGATGCCCGCGCATGGGCTGAACCAGCCGCTAATTTGCAGCGTGCCAGGACCTTCGATGGTCAACGAGTTGCCAGCACTCACTTCGATGCCAAGTGGGACTTCTAAGGTAGTACCCTCGCCGAGAATCAGTATGACATCACCTTCAACTACAACGCGATCCCAATCTATTGTTGTGTTCTTAATCACCTTATACGCTTTGTTTTGCAGTCTGGTAATCGCTGGATTAACGATTTCATAGTCAACGATGGAGAACGTGAAGCTCTCCGTGCCGCTGTAGCTGCCCTTGCCAGTGACGGTTACTTGAGCGGTGCCTAAATTGACGTTATTGGCGATTGTCACTTCATAGTCGGTGCCGTTTTCGAGCGCGATTTCGTTACAGGTCACCACAATGTCCGGTACAATAGCCGAACCTGTTCTGACGTATTTGTCCTTAATACCAGAAACCACGCAGGGCAGATAGTAATCAGAGCCGTCAGGAGCCTTTACTGGACCGTAGATTCCACTTTCGGTTCCGGGTGCTGAGGTGCTGACCTGACTTGCTCCCACAATGGTATTGGCGTTGGTAGGCGTGCCTATCGGCTGATTCACATAAAGGCAGCTTGTGGTGGTGACGGTGCCTGTGGTCGCTGCGGCCATCAAGCCCATGGGATGCATGGAGGTGATGTTGTTGTAGGTGCCCTTCTCCCAACAGTTCTGGAGAACGCCAATGGCGCTGTTGCACCAACCCCAAATGGCACCGATATTGATACGACTGCCACTAACGCCGTTGAACGTGCCGTTAAAGAAACAATCCTTGACGGTGGTGATCGAGTTCATGGCATGGCCTATGATACCACCAGCATAGTTGTTGCTGATGTTGAGCGTGGCGGTGACGGTGCAACCCTCAACCAGGTTGCTGCCATGGGCAAAGCCCACAATACCCGCTGTGTAATAGCTGGCCGAAGCGATAGTACCCGCCACGGTCAGGTCCTTGATCGTGGCGCCTTTGATGTAATGGAACGGTGCCACGCCCTGCTCATTGGTGCCAGTGCCTGTCGCCGAGCTGCTGATACTGACAGTCAGTGTCTTTCCATTGCCAAGGAAAGTGCCGCTGAAGGGACGGGGTGCGTAAGGACTCTCCTCGCACAAACCTACCATCATCGAAACGCTGATGCTGTTGTTCAGTTGGATGTATTTGCCGTTGAAGGAGATGCCATTGTTGACGTTTGTGGCGAATGTGTTCCATTCGGCAGCATTGTTCAAGAGGTATGGGCTTTCAGCCGTGCCTGCGCCTGAGGTAGGCCATAACGCCAGGCTGACGGCCGAGCCGTTGCTGCTGGCATTGCCACAGCCGCCGCCAGCACCGCCATCATGCCATGCGTTGCCGTTCTCCCAGCCATCACAATCGCTATAGTCGCTGGCATCAGGTCTGAGGCCGCCCGCTTGGATATCCGCATGTTTAGGATTGTCCAAGAAAACTTGAGCACCATCGGGGGCCGATGTGTTATTAGCATTGGTGCCGCCTTTACCGCCTTTGGCTCCTGCATAGTAGTAACCATTTGCGGTTCCAGAGTAAACCACCCAAGCAACGTTGCCAGCGGCCCCGCCGCCGCCGCCGCCACCGCCGGGGCCA
>DGXB01000059.1:0-218 GCA_002396205.1 Bacteroidales bacterium UBA4243 | reverse complement strand
GCCGCCGGCACCACCGCCACCGCCACCAGATGCCATATATAAATTCGAGCCGGGGTGCTGGGAAGCGGTTTGCCCTCCATTGCCACCAGTACCGCTTGAGCCAGCGCTACCACCCGTGGCTGACAGATTGACGGAGGACGTAACCATATAGAGATTGCCCATAGCGCCAGCAGTACTACCGGCACTGCCGGCATTGCCATCAACGCCATATTGTGTGG
>DGXB01000005.1 GCA_002396205.1 Bacteroidales bacterium UBA4243 | reverse complement strand
CAACATAATCTTTACCTCCTAATTATACTTTTAGTTTTACGTTATTGTTTAAATGCCTTGGTTTTGTCCTTGGCATTGGCTTTCAGCCGAAGCTGCTTTCGCTCGGCCATTGAAGAGCAAGCTCTTATGGCTCTCGCTTACTCGCAGCTTTCACCCACTATGATGCAACAAGCGTGCCATTGGGCAAGAAGTGACATTCTGTCACTATTTCTTGACAAAATGGCAAAGCATAGCGTGCTTGTAAGCCTTATCCTCCTCGGCAGCTTTTCCGTGGGCTTCCTGCCATCTGGGTATGGGCAACATTTTCCATCGCGAAGGTAAGGCGGCCTGGAAATGCGACAAGTACCGGCATCCTGCGTAAGCCTATTTCCGGGATGTTCCACTGGCAAGTTGGGCATGGCCGAACAACATGAACTCAGCGAGATTGACGGTGTGGGCACCTATACCATCTGCAAGATTATGGCGGCCATCGAACTGGGCAAGCGCCGCCAGCTGGCCACCATGGGGCCCGCACTCTTGGAGAAAGAGGGCCTTCGTGATAGAATCTATAGGTTTCCTGTGAATGACATCCGATTAATCAATTCATTCATTTTTTAGCCGAAACGGAATAACTTATTCCAAAGAATTGTAAATCCGAAAATTTCGATTAAATCCTTACGCTTTTTTTGAAAAAACCGTAACTTTGCAACGCAACATCAACTACAACATCAACTACACCCTTCACCACGCTATGGCCAAGTTCAAGTCCACAGCTTGGACGGGCCCCAGCCCGACCCCGACGTGACCCTGTGGAGTTCGAGACATGAGGCAGTTAGTGAGTGAAGGTAACATTTCGAGAACATAAAATAGCAATGAAAAGATTACTCAGATTCAAACACCTCGTCATCGCCGTCGTAGCACTATGCACAGCGCTGACGGCACAGACGGTGAGGGCATGGGACGGCTCTGGCACCGAGGCCGACCCATACCTCATCAAAACCTCGGCCGACCTCGACCTGCTGGCCCATCGTGTCAACGGCACCCATGGCGAGACCGCCAACGAGTACGTCGGCACCTACTTCCGCCTTGAAGCCGACATCGCCTACGACCACACCGGCCTCGGTGATACCGACAGCAACTATGAGGCCATCGGAGGCAACGGCGACCATTCCCAATACTTCCAGGGAATCTTCGACGGCCAGAACCACGTCGTCAGCGGCATCCGCATCTATAAGGGCGGCAATAGATATCAGGGCCTCTTCGGCCTAATCGGCTACACTGCCGAAGTGAAGAACGTCATCCTCGCCGACGCCGTCATCACTGGCTACAACCGCACCGGCTCCATCGTGGGCTACATTGGCTGCGGCACAGTCTCCGACTGCCACGCCCTCGCCACCGTCACTGTCCACACCAACCATAACAATGTATGGCAACATGGCGGCATCGCAGGCGACAACGAAGGCACCGTCGCCCACTGCATCTACTTCGGCACTACCCTCGAAGGTACAACTCGCGTCGGAGCCATCGCGGGCCAAAACGACAAAGGCACCGTCCAAACCTGCTACTACACCAACACCGCCATTCAGGGCAAGGATGACGCCACCACCTTTATCTTATTTTGAATAATGTCTGGAAAATAGGAATTTACTTGATACCTCCAGTGACCTCAGAAAGCCGTTTGTATATGCGCCGGCCTAATAACTCAGCTCCCTTGCTGTCAAAGTGTAACCGATCACGCTGAATGGTAGCATCTTCGATATTAACCACATGAAAATTCAAATCTTCTTTGGATAGGCGATGGAGGGCGTTCACGACCTCTTCGCTACGGTCGCGGCTTTTCAGTGAATAGGTACCGCAAATGAATGGCAGTTTGGCATATCGTCCGTTGCCTGTCTTCCTTACCAGATAGTCGCGCACGTATGCAACAACGGCTTTCAGGTTGTCGTAGTAATGTCCGGCCATCTTCTTGTCGCTTTCTCCTTGATGCCAAAGAAAGGCCTTCACCTCATAGCCTTCCTTAAAGCGCGACAATTCATTGTCAATACAAGCACCGATATTTTCAGTAAAAGCTTTCAGCAACGACTTCCCGCCTTTGTCGGCCGCATCAGTCGAAGCAAGAAATTCGGGCGATGCATTCCAGTACATTCCGCTCGTACTGACACAGGCCGTGTCGATGGCTGTACCACCAAGCGACTCTTTGATGACATAGAAATCACGTTTAATGCGTTGGTCTATAAGATAATAGACCACCGCATCATAACCCCAACGCTTAGTATTGTCGGGCTTGGCCACCCGAGGCCAGAAACGTTCAAAACGGCCACCGCCTGAAATCGTGTCACTACCGTATGACCACCAGCAGTGGCGATAACCTTGCTGCTTAATGTAGTCAGGCAGTTCTTCATTGCTCACGCGTCCATCGGTATTTGACTGTCCGGCAGTGATGATAACAGGCACAGGTTTTTTCTTGGCAGATATTCCCGTACAAGTAAATAGTAGCAGAAGTATGATTATAGTCTTTGTTCTCATATAAAATCCGAATTATCTAATTCTTCCACCTTGCAAAATTACTAAATTTCCAGTCCATCTTCTCGGATTATTTCGTGTTTTTGCACCGCACTCCCAAAACACACATGATAGTAAGACCATGAAAGAAATATAATTCAAAAAGCCATTCTTGGAAGCCATCTGCCTCACCATGAACACATAGCCAGGATCCCCTGCATAGCCGATGCGCTGGATAAACAGGTAATAATCCCCACCTTCACCTCATGGAACGTGACGACAAGGGGGCGGTTGTTTTCATTATGGCGTTCAAAAGTGAACTTCCCTACGGCTTCTTGATTTCCAAGATCCCATCCACCTCATGCTCAACAAACGGACCTTCCTTACATTCAAAAAGAATACTTGGCTCGAGGCACTCCACTCCGTGCCATGTGTTTTTGGGTATATCGACCCCGTAATTACCATTTTCCAGACTGATGACGCAGGATTGTATCACTTCGCCATCGTCATTGTAGGTGGTCACCCTGACCTTGCCTTTTATGATGACAATGGTTTCATCCTTGGTCTGATGATGGTGAACCGGAATATGAGTGCCAGGCTCCAAGGCATTCAGGAAGCGATGGCATTTTTCAGCAAGGCTCTTGTGAAAATTGTAGTTCATTCTCAGCCTCGGTGACTTCCTTGCTTCCTCCGTCACCTTCTCGATAAGCTTCTCATCTATGATTTCCATATCCGTGGGGGATTGATTGCTATTTCCTTTTGCACAATGTATTGGCAAGTAACATGATGACGATGATGACTATTGCTACTATCATCGGAATAGCACTTTATTATATCACATCACTACTGTCCAAAGAAAAATTC
>DGXB01000078.1 GCA_002396205.1 Bacteroidales bacterium UBA4243 | reverse complement strand
ATGACCTACGTCCACTACGGGAAAGTGATCGTCGCCGACCATCAGATGGTGGTGCCGTTCAACTGGAACCATCAGTACATGGGCGGCAACTTGGTTGTTTATTTCGAGCAGTATAACACGGGCGAAGTCAGCAACGGACACTGGTATGGCACGGCTTCCGAGAACCAGGCGATGTACTACGACGGCACCTCGAACCACTTTGTCGGCTTTATGCCCAAGACCACCATTGATTACTTTGCAGGCAGTTGTCCGTCGCCGGAAGATGTCAGCATCATCGTCACCACCCATTCCTCAACGGTGACTTGGGCTTCTGGCGGCAGCGAAACGGCATGGGAACTGCAATACCGCGAGGAAAACGGATCATGGAGCCAGACCGTATCCATCGAAGACACGCCGACCTACACCATCAGCGGACTTGAAGCAGGCACCAACTACGAAGTGCGGGTCAAAGCCGCCTGCTACGACGACTTGCACAGCGATTGGGTCGTCGCTCAGTTCACCACTTGCGGTACGACGACCATCACCGCCGGAAACACGCTTGAAGAGAACTTCGACGATGTGGAGAGCGACCAAATGCCCGACTGCTGGTCGGTGGTGAAAAGCGGCGAGTACAACGAAGTCGGTGTAGCCGAACAATGGCAATATGTGGGCGGGGAGCCAACCGTTTTGAAACGCCTGCGTTTCTATGTCAATGAATCGGAAAACGCCACAACCGCCTACGCCCTGTTGCCCGACATCACCAATATCAGCCAAACGCAGATGAAATTCAATGCCAGCGGCAACGCTTTCGCCGTCGGCGTGATGGAAAACGGCGTCTTCCATGAGGTGAAGGCTTTCGATGCCATGCAAAACACGACTCCCTGCGTGGTTTATTTCGACCAATACATGGGCAACGGCACCAACATCGCCATTGGCCTCAATACGAGCGATTATGCCGAGTTGAATGTCGATGATGTGGAAGTGTCGATGCTCCCGTCGTGCTTCGTGCCTTCCAGTTTGGAAGTGGTGGAGGCCGAAGAGAACGCCCTGACGCTGCAATGGTCAGCCTATGGCGACGAAACCGCCTGGCAGATGCAATACACCAACAACGGCACCGACTGGACCATGGTGGAGGTCAGCCAAGCCGAGCTTGTCCAAGTGCAATACCGCCTGAATGGACTCTCGGCAAGCACGAATTACCAAGTCCGTTTGCGCGCCTCGTGCGGTGGCAACGACTTCAGCGACTGGACGCAGCCGATTGCGACCCAAACCTTGTGCGGGCTTTACACCGACGAAGCCTATTTGGAGAACTTCGACGAAATCGTTTCCGAGCAATGGCAAGACGAAGAGCACAACCTGCCGCTGTGCTGGCAATGGATCAATGCGTCGACGCACGAAAGCAACAAGCTTTTCCCGACCGTGTTTACCGTGAATCAATATGATAGCCAATACCAGTCGCCTTACAGCCTTTTGAAATTCCAAGTCAATGGCGACGTCAACAACTATGGCGAGGAAACCGTTTACGACCAATACGCCATCCTGCCCGAAATTGCCGACTTGGGGTCGAAGCAAATCAAGTTCTCGGCCCGTGCGGGCGAGTGGGGCTATCCGGTCAGTTTCGTCGTCGGCGTGATGACCGACCCGACCAATGCCACCACTTTCACACCCATACGCACCATGCAAACCTCAGACATCGTGTATCGTGACTTTACGGTCTATTTCGAGGAGAACCATTCGGGATATATCGCCTTCAAGTTGCCGGCAGTGGCCGAAACCCTCACCGTGCTTTACATTGAGGACATTGCCGTCACGCCCGCACCCGATTGCAAGATGCTGTTTGATTTCGCCTTGGTCGGGAACTCGATAACCGAAAATTCCGCGACTTTGGATTGGACCCCCAACGGACACGAGACCCAATGGCAAATCCAATACCGCACCGAGCGCGAAGATTGGACCACCGTGATTGCCGAGCAACACCCCTTCACGCTCACGGGCTTGGAAGGTAACAATTACTACCATGTGCGTGTACGCGCCCGCTGCGGCGAAGACCAATACGGCGAGTGGTCGGATATGCTCAGCTTCAACACCAATTGCTCCGCGTATCAAGCCGTTCCGTATTATGAAAGCTTCGAAACATGGACATTTGACGAACTCGACAGCTTCGGCGACATGCTTCCATGCTGGTCGAAGTTGAGCACCTATACCGATGATTATGGCGGCACAGGTCCCTACGTTTTCTTGCTTGGAGGACACACTGGAGAGGGAGAATTGACCTTTGAAATGAGGCCCTCAAATGCCTGTCAGATGGCCATCCTGCCTGCCATCCAAAACCTGAAAGACATGCAAATCAGCTTCTATGCAAAAGGCCTGGAAGGCAGCAATTACGTCGGCTATTTCTATTGCGACTTCGAAGTGGGCGTGATGACCGACCCAACCGATGCCTCAACCTACCAATTCATACAAAGCATCCATCCCGACGACGCCAATTACACGAAATACACGATTCCATTCAACGAGTATACGGGCAATGGCAACTACATCGTCTTCAGGATGGTTGGCAATCCTTCCTTGAGAAGCCGTGCGTATATTGACGACATCGTGGTCAGCGAAATCGTCAACTACACCAACGTTTTCACCTGCGGGAATGACGAAGGCGGCTATTGGAACGACCTAAGCTATTGGTCGGCGGGAACATTGCCCACGATGGACGACAACGTCACCATCAAAGGCAAGGCCATCATCCCAAGCGACTATGTGGCGGAGGCCAACATCGTTGAGTTTGGCGAAAATGGTTCGCTCCATGTCGAGAACAACGGCCAGTTGAAGCACAATAACATAGGTGTGCAAGCCACCTTCGCGAAAGCCATTGAAGGCTACGTCGATTTCAACAACAAGGGCAACTACTACCTCATCGCCTCGCCGATGGTGGGCAGCCTCGATGCCAAGACCAACCAATATTTCGGTACGGGCGACGTGCTTGGGCTGCTCGATGGCGAATACGACCTTTACCGCTTCAGCCAGTCATACGACGACGAGTGGCGCAACTACAAGAAGGACCTCTTCACCATCGACATGAAGACAGGCTACCTCTATGCCAACCGCGATGGCGTCACCCTGACCTACTCCGGCACGTTGCAACCCAGCAACAACGCCGTGGAAGTGACGCTTGAAAACGAAAGCACGGCCACTTTCGACGGCTACAACCTGATTGGCAACCCGTTCCCCTGCGATGCCTACCTTGCCGACGGGCGGAGCTTCTACAGGATCAATCAGGAGGGAACGAACTTGATTGAGGCCGAGGGTGTCATTGCGCCTTGCGAAGGCATCTTTGTGCAATCCACGGCACCAGGACAGTCGGTTGCGTTCACCAGAAACCAGCCTCGCAGCCAAAGCTCGATGGCGTTCACGCTGAGCAAGAAACAAACTGGTAGAGGCGGCTCTTCGACAGGCTCAGGGGCCTTAGCTTCTACGGCCATCGACCGCGCCCGAATCCGCTTCGGCGAAGGCGACAACCTTGGCAAACTCGCGCTCATGGCCTCGCCCGACAGGCTTTATATCCCGCAAAACGGAACGGATTATGCCGTTGTCTTCAGCCAGCCCGTGGGCGAGCTGCCGCTCAACTTCGAGGCCGCCGAGGACGGCACCTACGCGCTCAGCTTCGAGAACACCACCGAAGGCCTCATGTATTGCCACCTCATCGACAACCTCACTGGCGCCGATGTCGACCTCTTGACTCCGGCAGGCTTCCCCCTTTACAAAGGGGGGCATGGGGAATTAAACCAATCCCGACAGGCAGAATACACCTTCACCGCCAAGAAGAGCGACTACGCCTCGCGTTTCAAGGTGGTGTTTGCTTCCGTTTGCGGGGACGCAAACGGCGACAGTGAGACCTTTGCCTTCAACAACAACGGCAATTGGATCATCCTCAACGAAGGCCGCGCCACGCTGCAAGTCATCGACCTCAACGGGCGCATCCTCAGCAGCGAGCAGATTGAAGGTTCGGTGCAGACCAGCATCCACCAGCCCGCAGGGCTTTATCTGATTCGCTTAGTCAACGGAGATGAAGTGAAGGTGCAGAAGGTGGTGGTTCGTTGATCTTTGACACGCTTTGCGTCATTGCGAACGCAGTGAAGCAATCCAGGCAATCAGTTGATTGCTTCGTGGTCGGCAACCGCAGCGGTTACCGACCTTTTTCGTTCAGTCGCGCAGGGCCAGCAGGCACACGTTTTCCACGTGCTGTGTGTGCGGAAACATGTCAACGGGCTGCACGGCCAGCACCTTGTAGGCGCTGTTGAGTAGTTGCAAGTCGCGGGCTTGGGTGGCAGGGTTGCAGCTGACGTAGACGATTTTCTTCGCCCTGATTTTCAGCAGTTGCTCGACCACTTTTTCGGCCATGCCCGCACGGGGCGGGTCGGT
>DGXB01000113.1 GCA_002396205.1 Bacteroidales bacterium UBA4243 | reverse complement strand
TAGCGCTGGCGGCTGAAGATGGCGTCACGCAGGCGGTAGTTGGTCTTGCCCGTGCCCACGCCGAGTTTCTCCAATTCCTCAATCATTCTGGCAATGGCTTTTTTGACGGTCAGACCGTTGAGGAAGCCCGAGTTGACCAGCTCGCCGTCCTTGGCATCGAAACTCTCTTCCCACGTGGCGGGGTCGGTCGGCTCGGTACCGGGTTTCTTCACCACTTGGATGATAGGCAGGCTGAAGTGACGCGCAAAGGCGAAGTCGCGGCTGTCGTGCGCAGGCACGGCCATAATGGCACCCGTACCGTAGCCCATCAGCACGTAGTCGGCAATCCAAATCGGGAGTTTCGCACCCGTGATGGGGTTGATGCCGTAGGCACCCGTGAAGGCGCCACTCACTCGGCGCACCTCGGCCATGCGTTCGCGCTCGCTGCGGTTCTTGGTGCGGGCGATGTATTCCTCCACCTCAGCGCGTTGCGCTTCGGTGGTGATTTCCTTCACCAACTCATGCTCAGGAGCCAGCACCATAAAGGTCGTGCCAAACAAGGTATCCGCACGGGTCGTAAACACTTCAAGATCAATATCTTTTCCATCGACTTTGAAGATGACGGAAGCACCCATCGACTTGCCAATCCAATTGCGTTGCAGGTCCTTCACCGACTCGCTCCACTCGACGGTTTCGAGGCCTTCGAGCAGGCGGTCGGCATAGGCCGTGATGCGCAGCAGCCATTGTTTCATAGCCTTGCGCTCCACAGGGAAGCCGCCACGCACCGAGAGGCCATCGGCCACCTCGTCGTTGGCAAGCACCGTGCCCAAGCCCGGGCACCAGTTCACCAAAGCCTCGGCTTGGTAGGCCAAGCGGTAGTTCATCAGCACTTCCTGTTGTTCCTTCTCGCTCATCGCCTTCCATTCAGCGGCGGTGAAGCTCAGCGGCTTGCTTTGGGCTACGTTGAGGCCTTCGGTGCCGTGTTGCTCGAAGTAGGCAATCAGGTTCTTGATGGGCTGGGCTTTTTTGCAGCCGTTGCAATAATACGAGTTAAAGAGCTGGATGAAAGTCCATTGCGTCCATTTGTAGTAATGCGGGTCGCTGGTGCGCACCTCGCGGTCCCAGTCGTAGCTGAAGCCGATCTTGTCCATCTGCTCGCGGTAGCGGTTGATGTTTTTCTCGGTCGTGATGGCGGGGTGCGTGCCCGTTTGGATGGCATATTGCTCGGCGGGCAGGCCGTAGGCGTCGTAGCCCATCGGGTGCAGCACGTTGAAGCCTTTCAGCCTTTTATATCTTGCATAAATATCCGAGGCGATATAGCCCAACGGATGGCCCACATGCAGGCCCGCGCCCGAGGGATAAGGGAACATGTCCAAGACGTAGAACTTGGGCTTGGTGTGGTCGATGTCGACCTTATAGATTTTGTTGTCGTGCCAGTATTGCTGCCACTTTTTCTCGATTTCGTTGAAGTTATAGTCCATGTGATGCAGTGTTTTTCGCTGATTTTGAAAGAAACTGCAAAAATAGGGAATTTTTCGTTTTAGAACCATGAAAACTCACCCCGAAAAGTGTACCATTGTAGCGAAAACTCGCCCCGAAAAGTGTGCGATTTCGGAGAAAACTCGCCCCGAAAAGTGTTAATATGCAGTATCACAGCATATTAGTTATGCGACTATAATGTAGGACGCAACGGACCGATTCTCACCTTGCCTTTTTATATGGCGTTTTTGCTGAGGGATTTATAGAAGCAACGTGAGTTTATCTCCAAAGCTCATCGTATAATCCTTTTGATTTTCAGAAAGAGATGAACTGACTTCTATTCCTCAATATACCTCCTAATCTCTTCCATCCATCTGTCGTAAGCCTCTGGAAACAGATGCACTCCATCGCGCGTCAACTCTTGAGGCATTTCGCCATCTTTTTCGTACAAGGAATATAAATCGACATAAAAACAACCAGAGCGTTGGGCAATTCTATTAATGATATCATTAGCTTCTCTAATCTTGCCTTTACTCGCATACGCATTCGTCTTGGCATAATTTACCGGCAATATGCTTTGTAGATAAACCTCCGCCTCGGGCACAGTCTTTTTGATGGAATCAACCATTTGTTGGTATTTCTTTTCAAAAACATCATCCGTCTGCATCTGCAAGCCATTGATTCCAGCCATAACAAATACTTTCTCGGGACTAACTGTCTTGATTTGCTCCATTCTAAGCATCATCCCATCCATATTGTCGCCCGAATAGCCCAAATTGCAAGTCTTCACATTCGGGAAGTAATCTTGAAAATTGCCGCCCCTTGTAATGGAATTACCGAAAAATACAACATCAGCGTCATAACCTAACTTCCTTAGCGTATTCGTCCACCCTTGGATGCACCAATAATCGCCACGGTCCTGGGGTTTTGTCTCACAAACACCCATTCTTGTTCCAATTCTTCTGAAAAAGTTCGTTTTTACACCGCCAATAAAATAGATACTTCCCAGCAACAATACGTTTGCTACCAATGACAGGACTAAAGTCACAATAAGTCCTCTTCTGTTTTTCGGATCTTTCATTTGATTTGATAGTTTTGTGCTTCACTATCAATCACATCTGAAATCGGACAAAACGAAAGGTGTGAACCTTTCTATTCACATTCACGGGAAGCGTAGGATGAAACCCGCCTAACTACTATAGAGATTGTTCACACCCTCAACTGAGAGTGCATTAACTTTTCAGTAGTTAGCTTAACCTGCTTCACCGCGAAATAAACTCTTATCCAAATCCAGAACAATCAGTTTCCTACGCTTTTTGTTCGAATGTGATAATAGCTAATGCGTTGTTATTTAATATGTTAATTACTTAATTCTTTTCTATAGATTCCGTTTTTTTATGATTTCCTATTCTATTCAAACAAGCTCAACTCCCCGCTGGGCTTGATTCTCGTCTTCCCCAAATGCCTATATGCCAAATCGGTGCACTCGCGGCCACGGGGGGTGCGCATGATGAAGCCTTCCTGGATGAGGAACGGCTCGCATACCTCCTCGATGGTGCCGGGGTCCTCGCCCACCGCTGTGGCGATGGTGTTGACGCCCACAGGCCCGCCCTTGAACTTGTCGATGATGGTCGTGAGGATCTTGTTGTCCATGTCGTCGAGGCCGTGCTCGTCCACGTTGAGGGCCTTGAGGCCGACTTTGGCGATGTCCAAAGTGATGGTGCCGTCGCCTTTGATTTGGGCGAAGTCGCGCACACGGCGCAAGAGCAAGTTGGCAATACGCGGTGTGCCACGGCTGCGACGCGCAATCTCAAAAGCCGCCGTGTCGTCGATGGGCACACGAAGGATGCCCGCCGAGCGTTTCACGATTTTGGCCAAAGTGTGCGCATCGTAATACTCCAAACGCAAATTGATGCCGAAGCGCGAACGCAACGGCGCCGTCAGCAGGCCGCTGCGGGTGGTGGCGCCAATGAGCGTGAACGGATTGAGCGTAATTTGGATGCTGCGCGCACTGGGACCGGTCTCCAGCATGATGTCGATGCGGAAGTCCTCCATGGCGGAATAAAGGTATTCCTCCACCACGGGGCTGAGGCGATGGATTTCGTCGATGAAAAGCACGTCGTTAGGCTCAAGGCTGGTGAGCAGTCCTGCGAGGTTGCCTGGCTTATCCAAAACTGGGCCAGAGGTCATCTTCATGCCTACGCCGAGTTCGTGTGCAATGATGTGCGAAAGCGTGGTCTTGCCCAAGCCTGGAGGGCCATGCAAAAGGGTATGGTCGAGGGCTTCGCCACGTTGGGCGGCGGCCTTCACGAAGATGCGAAGGTTGTCGACCACCTGCTTCTGCCCCGCAAAGCTCTCGAACATGTCGGGGCGCAGGGCGTTTTCGAGGTCTTTCTCGGCCTTGCTCAAATGAGAAGCATTCGCATCAAGGTTACTGTTCATGGCCATAACGTTGGAAATAGCGTGTTTTTCAGCCGCAAAAATAATAAAAATCGGTGGATGACGAAGAATTATGTATTTTTGCAGTCAAAACTATGGTGAAATGAAACGGATCCTTTTCATGATATTGTTTGTGGCAACGGCCTCCATCGCCTTCGCGCAAAGCAATGGTTCAGTGAACGTTAGCCAAGACGACCGCATCGAAAGCCTCATCTCGAAACAGCGGCAACTCTACAAATTGGACAGCTCGTTCAGCGGCTACCGCATCCATATTTTCATGGAAATCGGCAACGAGGCCTTGAAACACGCCGAGGATGTGAAGAAACAATTCGAGAAGGCCTTCCCCGACATCCCGATTTACCTCACCTACGCCGAGCCGTATTTCCGCCTTCGCGCCGGCGACTTCCGCAACCGCGTGGAGGCCGAGAAATGCCTGCGCCGCATCAAGCCCAAATTCAAGGAGGCTTTCGTCACGGCGGACATGATTTACCGCCCGAAACTCGATTAACGGCGTTTTAGTCATTGCGAACAAAGTGAAGCAATCCAGAAACCAGTGATGTTGGCAATCTGGATTGCTTCGTCGTTCCTCCTCGCAAATCGCAGATTCGACGTAGTCAATGACGCAAAGCGAGTCAAAAAGTCAATTTAAGAATCGTTCAACATTGCGAACCACGATGCCCAACCGAAGGACAAAAGCCTCCTCGGTAGCGAAACCGATGTGTGGCAACATGATGAGATTGGGCACGCCAAACAACGGATTTTCAGGCTTCAATGGCGGCTCTGTACCATAAACATCGGTGGCGGCACCTGCAATTTTGCCTTCTTTCAAAGCATTGGCCAAGGCCGTCTCGTTCACCACGGGACCACGAGCCGTATTAATTAATAAGGAGCTTGGCTTCATCAAGGCGAAGTCCTCGGCGGTGATGAAGTCGCGGGTGTCGGCATTGAGGGCGATGTGCAGGGTGACGATGTCGGATTCCTTCAAAAGGGTCTCCTCGTCGACAAACTTCACGTCCTCGACTTGCTTCGGGGTGCGGTTCCAAGCCAACACCTTGCAGCCGAAAGCATTGGCCAATTTTGCCACGCGCTGCCCGATGTTGCCCATGCCGATGATGCCGACGGTCTTGCCCCCAATCTCGCGTCCGGGCATGATGCCCTTGCGGTTGCAT
Organism: Bacteroidales bacterium UBA4243; assembly: GCA_002396205.1. Classification (GTDB taxonomy): domain Bacteria; phylum Bacteroidota; class Bacteroidia; order Bacteroidales; family F082; genus Limimorpha. The sequence goes on along the minus strand of DGXB01000113.1, from coordinate 5,285 downwards.
TGACGGGTAATCGCATCGTTTTCAAGCACTTTACGATAGAGGTCAATCATCAGGGCGATGGCGAGTTCGGCCACGGCCTCGGTGCTGTAGCCTGCCGCGTTCTTGACCACGATGCCGCGACGCTGGCATTCCTCCATGTCGATGTGGTCCAAGCCCGTAAAGGCGATGGAAAGCATCTTCAAGTTGGGGCAAGCGTCGAGGAAGTCCTTGCGCAGCGGGATGTTGCTTTCGACGATGACCTCTGCGCCTTCGGCACGACGTTTCAGCTCGTCAAGGCTCTCGTTGCGGTCGGGATAAATAACCACTTCGTGACCAGCCTTTTTCAGACCTTCACAAGCGGCCTCGATTTGTTCCACTTTCAAGCCCAAAGGCTCCAAAAAGACGATTTTCATTTTGCGGCAATCATTTCGATTTCGACCAAGGCCTTCTTGGGCAGTTCCTTCACGGCGAAGGCGGCACGAGCGGGATAGTCGCCCTTGAAATACTTGCCATAAACGGCGTTCATCTCGCCAAAATAGCTCATATCAGCGAGATAGCACACCGACTTCACCACATTGTCGAAGGTGCAGCCTGCCTCGTTGAGGATGGCTTCGAGGTTTTTCATACTTTGCTCGGTTTGTGCGCCGACGCCTTCCGGCATCTCGCCCGTAGCAGGATTGATGGGCAATTGGCCCGAAATATACACAAAACCGTTGGCTTCAATGGCCTGACTGTAAGGCCCGATGGCTCCAGGAGCATTTGTCGTTGCGATAACTTTTTTCATTGTTGATAAATTTGATGAAATATTGAAGCGCAAAAATAAGAAAAATGTTACTTTTGCAGACTGAAAATCGTCGATTCAAGACAAAATCGACCGGCCGCCCCTCCAAACGCCTAACTATCAACTGACAACTATGAAAATCAAGAATATCCTTCGCAAGCTCAACAACCGCTATGTGTATGCCACATTGCTGTTTTTGGTCGTCATCTTCTTCATCGACCAATTCAATGTGTTCGAGCAAATCAGGCTTCACAACTCGCTCATCGACCAGAAACAACAAATCGAATACTACGAAAAGGAGGTCTCGCAAAACAAACAATATCTCCACGATGTGCAGAACGACTCCGCCACGATGGAGAAAGTGGCCCGCGAGCAATACCTGATGAAACGCGACAACGAAGTCGTCTATCTAATTGAGACTCAAGAATGAAGCCTCTTTTGCAAAAGCTGACGGCGCGACTGCTGTTCCTCGCCCTGTTTGTCATTTCGGCTGAGGCGCTTTTGGCTCAAGCCCATGTGATAGGCGGCAAAATCACCGACGAGCAAAGCCGCAAGCCGTTGGCCTTCGTCAACGTGGTCATCAACGACGGCCTGCGAGGCACCATCAGCGACATCGACGGGAAATACGAAATCGCCGCCGACGGGCCAATAAAGTCAATCACCTTCTCTTCCATCGGCTATGAGAAAAAAACGGTCGACATCGCTCCCGGCCAAAAGAAATGCGACATTGCGCTGAGTCCCACCACGTTTGAGCTGACCGAAGTGACCGTTGAGGCCGGCGAGAACCCCGCCCACCGCATCATCGACAGCCTGATGGCCCACCGCAAAGCCAACAATCCCAACTCGTTAGGGTCGTACCGCTACAAGATCTATGACCAGATGGTCTTCACCATCGACAGCACCGAATTAGGCAACGCCCTCTCCGAAAACACCGAGGGAAGCGGCCTGAAGACGTTTGACAGCATCCTGAAAAAGAGCGACTTGATGGTGATGGAGACGGCCTCCGAGGTGCTCTTCAAGAAGCCCGACCGCAAGCTGCAAAACGTGCTCGGCACCAAGGTGGCCGGCATGAAAAACCCCACTTTCATCTATTTGGTCAACAGTATGCAGAGCATCAGCTTCTACGACGAAACCGTCAGCATCACCGGCACCGACTACGTGAACCCCATCAGCCAGGGCAGCAAGACGCACTATTTCTTCACCTTGGAGTCGGTCAACCCCATCGGCCACGGCGACTCGCTCTACGTGATTTCGTTCCACCCGATGCGTGGCAGCACCTTCAACGGCCTGCGCGGCACGATGACCGTCAACAGCGACGGCTGGGCCTTGCAAAGCGTGAAAGCCTCGCCCAATGAACAAGGCGAACTGTTCACGGCCAACATCCAGCAACTCTACCAAAAGGTGGAAGGCCAATGGTTTCCGAAGCAGCTGAACACCAACTTGAAGTTTGCTGGCATCGCCGTAGGAGTCGAAAGCACCTCATTGTCGATGGTGGCCATCGGAAAGAGCTACCTCACCGACATCGAGATCAACCCCGAACTCAGCAACCGGCAGTTTTCGGACATCGAAATCAAGGTGAACCCCGACGCAGGCTTCCGCGACGAAACGTTTTGGAATACCCACCGCATCGACTCGCTCACGGAACGCATCCGTTCGACCTACCTCCTCGTCGACTCCATCACCGAGGGCACCGACATCTTCGACCGCGTGCTCGGCTTCACCGACCGCCTGATGAACGATGCGGCCATCGCCATCGGCCCCATCAACCTCGACATCGACCACGTCATCAAGTATTCCATCGCCCGTGGCTTTTTCTTCGGCCTCGGCCTCAGCACCAACGACCGCCTCTCGCGCTGGTTCAGCGTCAACGGTTCATTCGGCTATTGGACAAAAATCAAAAGGTTAGACTACAACGGTGGCCTGACGTTCAAGCTCAACCGCCAGAGGCAGATGGAGTTAGCCTTCAGATACACCCATTCGTCGGAGGCCATGGGCGAGTTTGGCGGCATGCTTGAGCTTGACAACGGCGCTTTGCTCAGCGAGGCCAACTACAAATACACCTTCTACGAAAACGTGCTGACCCGCCGCGACCGCTTCGACCTCACCTACTCGACCCGTTTCTCCCGCCACTTCAAGGCCTATATCACCCTCAGCCACAGCGACAAGCGCTATAGTCGGCAATTCTATTACGACCCCGCCGACACGATCACCAGAGGCCGTTTCAGCGTGGCTGAAGTCAAGCTGCGGTTCGCCTACAACGAGAAGTTCCTGAGCACGCCACAAGGCATACGGTCGTTGGGCACCACCTACCCCATCGTCTGGCTTGCCTACCAACACGCCTTCCCCAACGTGCTCGGCAGCCAGTTCGAGTACGACCGCTTCAAGTTGGAGATGCAGAAATATTTCTACACGCACTATATCGGCGTCGCCAAAATCCATTTGCAAGCCGGCTATGCCACAGCGACTTGTCCCGTAATAGAGACCTTCAACATCTTGGGAACCTACGACAAGTTCGGGCTTTATTCGCCAGGCAGCTTTAGCACGATGGCTGTCGACGAGTTTTTCTGCGACCGCTTTGTGGCCATCTACCTGAGCCACAACTTCAACGGGATGCTATGGAAGACCAACTCACGGTTTTTCAAGCCCGAGCTGACCATCGCCACCAACATCGGCTGGGGCGACATGAAGCGTGCCGAAGCCTTCCCCGACAGGAACTTCAAGACGATGGAAAAGGGCTATTTCGAGAGCGGTTTTGTGGTCAACGGCATCTTGTCGACACCCTTAGCCAAAATGGGAGCAGGCGTCTTCTATCGCTATGGGCCTTACAGGCGAGCTGGAGTTTGGGAGAATTTTGCCTTGAAATGGTGCGCTACTATTAGTTTGTAGTTGAGAGTTTAGAGTTGATGAGGCTTGGGGTTGCTCCGTAGGAGCTTCCTTTTAATAGGATAAAAACGAAACAACCCGCAACAATGCTCCGTAGGAGCTTTCTTTTAATGGAACAAATATGAAAAAATCATTCTTGGTAATTCTGGCTCTGTTGGCTTTGGCTTCATGCGACAACCAGCCGAAAAAGATCATCCTTAAAGGCCTTGCGCAAGGCTCATATTATGCCATCACCTATTACGACGAACAAGGGCGCAACTTCCAGCGCGAAGTGGACTCCATTTTCCGCGCCGTCGATAGGTCGGTCAACCTGTGGGTCGACAGCTCCGTCATTTGCAAAGTCAACCGAAACGAAGAAGTCGAACTCGACAGCATCTTCGTCGACAACTTCCGCATCGCGCAAGAGGCCGCACGGCTTTCGGGCGGCTATTTCGACCCCACCATCTCGCCAATCGTGGCCGCTTGGGGCTTCAACGCAAAGACAGGCGACAGCATCACGCCACAACTCATCGACAGCTTGAAACAATTGGTTGACTATCGCAAAGTGAGGATCGAAAACGGGAAAGTCGTCAAGGAAAATCCAGCCATTCAATTGGATTTCAATGCCATAGCCCAAGGCTACACTTCCGACATGATTGCCTCGTTTTTGGAAAGCCGTGGCATCAGCAACTACTTGGTTGACACGGGCGGCGAAATCATGGCCAAAGGCAACAAACCCGACGGCAAGCCCTGGATTGTGGGCATCGAGAAACCCGCCGAAAACTGGGACTCGGAACAGGTGGTGCAGACCCGCATCGCTTTGCGCGACAAGGGCTTGGTCACCTCTGGCAGCACCCGAAAATACGTGGAACGCAATGGCAAGCGCTATTCGCACTGCATCGATCCAAAGACAGGCTATCCCGTTGAGCACCAGCTGCTCAGCGCAACGGTATTGGCCGACAATTCCGTTTGGGCCGATGCCTTGGCCTCCATCTGCATGGTGATGGGCATGGAACGTTCGCTCGAAACCGTCGAAGCGATGGACGGCGTGGAGGCCTACTACATTTTCGTGAACGAAGAAGGTGAGTTGGAGACCTTTGCCACGGAAGGCTTCGATGCGCTCATCATAGAATGAGAAAAGCCGGCTGCTTCCCGAAAAACACGTAGAGACGCCACACCGTGACGTGACGTCTCTACGATTCTCACGCGGGAATTGCAAATTCCCCTTTTTCCCGTCTTGCAAATGGCAAATCGCCCTGAACAATTTGCCGGAAAAAGTCGTAAATTGTCGCCCGCGCCTGCGCGCAAATTTATAGAGGTGATGGGCGATAAGAATGTGTGTGTTTAAACAAATTTCCGAAACCTCCAAATTTTATTGGGGTTTTCTTCGCCTCGGCGACCGAATATTTGTTTGTTTTTGCGGACATTACTCCTTGTTCCTTTTAGGGGTACAAAAATACGAAAAGAATTGCAAAGTGGTCACGAAACCAGGGAAAATTTTTGGGGGAATACGAATCCTCGTTCAAACGAATGTTTCAGCAAAGGCAAAAGAAAAACCCTTGCAACTGTTGATCATCAACTCATTACAAGGGTTTGTGATGTACTCCCGCAGGGGGTCGAACCCTGGACACCCTGATTAAGAGTCAGGTGCTCTACCAACTGA
>DGXB01000096.1 GCA_002396205.1 Bacteroidales bacterium UBA4243 | reverse complement strand
ACTGCTACAGGCCGTAGCAGTTTTGCCGTGGTCTCATAACTTATTGATGCTTAGCAAGAAGCTTGATTTATCGGATGAGCAAGTGCTATTTTATGCAAACGAGGTTGTTACAAAAGGTTGGGATCGTGATTTGCTGACGAATGCCATCAAACTTAAAACACATGAAAACCAAAAGCCTGCGCTCCCTGACAACAACTTTTCGACAGCACTTCCCGTTCCTCAAGCCAACTATGCCAATGAGGTTTTCAGAAGCACTTACAACCTTGGTTTTCTTGGCATTACCGAGCCTGTCGCCGAACTCGAACTTGAACGTCGCTTAGTAGAAAAAGTCAAATTGTTTTTGTTGGAACTTGGCAAGGGCTTTACCTACATTGGAAACCAACATGTTTTGGAATACAACGGAAAAGAAAGCAAAGTCGATATGCTTTTCTTCCATCGCGGGCTTCGTTGTTTGGTGGCCATTGATTTGAAGATAGGAGGCTTCAAGCCGGAGTATGCTGGAAAGATGAATTATTATCTTTCACTGCTTGACCGATTGGAACGGGGCCAAGACGAGAACCGTTCCATTGGTATCATCCTTTGTGCCGAGAAAGACCATGTGGAAGTGGAGCTGGCTTTGGAAGACATAGGGAAGCCAATAGGTGTCGCTGATTACCAGTTGATTCTTCCAAAGCAAGAATTGGAAAAAGTTGTCAAGGATGAAATTGCTATCTATGAAAGAGACCAACAGCAACGCTTAAACAACTCTTCGGAAGAGGAGTCTAACTCTTAACCGTTCATATTATGAAAAAATACTCTCACGCATGGATAGCCTTCATGGCCATAAAAAGATTGGAAGTCATCGCCGCCACCAACAACGAAACCGTTGTCAAAGGTGTCAGCGAAGATGTCCGCAAAGAAGCCAAAGCCCTTGTCAGATGGTTTAAGAACTATCGTGACTTCGTAATCCAAGGAGCTTGGTATCCCGATGAGGTGTTCAAGGACATGTCCACCAGCCACATCGTCAAATACCAACCCACTGAAGACGGTCCTTATACCACCTTCGGCAAACTACCCACAACCCACAGCATCTATGAACTGATGCGGAAGTCGTCGCCATTGTACAACAAGCCCTACAAATGCGTTGCTGGCAACTGCGCCGACCGTTGCGAGTCCATTTCCCACAGCATCGTCGACAACTTCAAGATGTTGCACCGCGAGGACAGAGGCTGTCCAATCGCTACCACGGGCAACCACATCGCTATGCGTTTCTTCATCCTCAGCCACTACATTGCCGACTGTCACATGCCGCTGCATTGCGACAGTCGTCCATTCTCCGACGAGAAAGGCATCCACGGAGCCATCGAGAAGAAATGGGAAGACCAGGTCAACAAGTCCTACAAGATTGACAAGGACAACAACCGTTTTTTCTACGACCCCGACGGTTATCCCTTGCCACTCAAACCGGCACCCTTCATTTTGGATGTCGAGAACGACATAGCCACGCGCAAGTACACCCACGGTTGGGGAGGCGACAACGACAACACATGGGATTTCATGAGTGCCGTTTCGCAATACTCCTATCTGTTCTCATACTATCTCATTCCCGAGACCTTCCAGAACACACAGCCCATGCAAGAATTCATGGAGCAGACCGAGTGGGGACAGAACTTCGACAAATACAGCAAGATGATATTTGGTGATGCCATCGACTCCATTGCCCGCATTTGGCTCCGCGTCTGGATCAAGTACAAGAAGTGGTTGAAATAGTGTCGTAAGCACGTTAGCACGATAGTACGCAAACACGAAAAAATTCATAACTCCTACCTCAAACCTCCTACCCAATAAAAAACCGAGGGGGAAATCGGTGTTCCCTGCGTCGCCGCTTCTTGCGCCTGCCTTGGTGTGCGCAAGGGTATAACGAGCGGCAATAGAAAAAAATGCTGAGCTCCTTCGTCGTGCGCTTTTTTCTGTTGCCGCCCTTGCGCAACACCGCCGCCTCCTTCGTCCGTCCCGCGACACTCGCTCCGTTGCTCTCCGCTGGCGCGGCTCCAGAACGAGCGTCGGCGGCTCCAAGGCCAGCCGCTTTCGTGGCTCCTTGCTCGCTCGGGGCTTCCTTGGCCGCCCCCGTACCCCCTAAGCGGAGCGTCCCATTGGCCGCATATCTTTGTCGGGTGCAGCCGCGCCCCTTTAGTTTTGCGCCCCTGCTTGGTCGCCCGCCCGGCGGTTTCCTTGTCGGAGCGCTAAAGCGCATCTCGTTTCGCCCCCTCATCGTTGCCACCCCTGCCCGCGATGGCCTTACTGGTGCCTGCCGCTGCTGGGTGCGCCGCCGCAAAGGCACGCCCGCCGCCGCTTCGGATTGAAACCGTGCGCGGACTCCTGTCGGGCGGGTCGGGCTCCCTGGCGCGAACGGGGCGCAGGGTTTCCCACTCAGGCGTAGTGCAGTTGCCCACTGTCGTCTCTCTTTGGCTCTGTCGTCTCTGTCTTTAGGCTGCAGGCGCTTTTCCCCCTTTCGGTTTTTCCCACCGCACGGCTCGCAGGCGGCTCGCCTGCTACAGTTCCACCACTTACCCCACCAACCACCCTAAGTAGAGCATTCGGAATATATGTTGCTCCGTAAACTCCGCTCCGTTCCGCCATCGTCCCCAACCACCACCCTAAGTAAAGCATTCGGAATATATGTCGCTCCGTATACTCCGCTCCGTTCCACCATCGTCCCCAACCACCACCCTAAGTAAAGCATTCGGAATATATGTCGCTCCGTAAACTCCGCTCCAGTCCCACCATCGTCCCCAACCACCACCCTAAGTAGAGTATTCGGAATGTATGTCGCTCCGTAAACTCCGCTCCGTTCCGCCATCGTCCCCAACCACCACCCTAAGTAAAGCATTCGGAATATATGTCGCTCCGTAAACTCCGCTCCGTTCCGCCATCGTCCCCAACCACCACCCTAAGTAAAGCATTCGGAATGGTGTCGCTCCGTAAACTCCGCTCCAGTCCCACCATCGTCCCCAACCACCACCCTAAGTAGAGTTTTCGGAATGGTGTCGCTCCGTAAAACTCCGCTCCGTGCCACCATCAATCCCCACCAACCACCCTAAGTAAAGTATTAGGAAAGGTCTGCAATCCAATAAAAAAGAAGCCCTTAACCGTCACGGCAGGGCTTCAAAAAATGAAAAAAATGTATGTTCTTTGATGACTATTTCAGTTCAAAATGGCACTTGTCGACGAAAGTCTTCCAGTGGCCACCCCAAACGATTTTTGTACCGAGTTCGCAGGCCACCTGAAACATCAGGTCGGCCAACTCCTCGAACCTGGACCAGTCCACCGCCTTTCGGTTCATCGTCAGTGGGTATAAGTCCACCGCTTCCCCAGTCAGGTGCTTTGATTTCATCGTCCGCGACTTTCCCTGCCTCACATATTCGCACTGTAGCTCTATCGAGCGCAAACCCTCACTCACATTGAAAGGGTAGGGGCACCGCTTCGCGCACTCAATCACAATCGCCTTCAGGCGTTCATCAACGCCTTCCAGCCGCTTTTTTGAAAGTTCTGATAATTCCATATCGACCTCCTATCTGTATGTGTCGCGTTCATATTTGCTCATCTTTCTCCATTCCCAAGGGGGTACGGCTCGCTCATCACACCACAAACCGCATCCGGCTCGCTTCGCCTCAGCTTCCAGCTGAGCATAGACAACGCTGTTGTCATATTGTTCGTAATGCCAAGCCAAACCCTCCTTCAGCATTTCCGCGCCGACATCCATACCGTCGGCATACGCCGTCGCTATCCATCGGCCGTACTGGTCGCGTTGCTTCAGCTTCAAGACTACCGTCTTTCCGCTCACCAACCAATGAAGATGCGCCTTCGCCACATCCCCAAAGAACTGCCCGCGCTCCGGCGCATCGATGCCATTGATCCGTATGACAGTCACCGCCATTTGCTGTGACCACCATCCGCCGACACCAGATTGAGGTGCTGCCGTGCGGCCTCCGCCGCTCGTCACGATATGCCCCTCAAAGGTGTCACCGTCCACAATACGGCTCACCTTCAATTGCACACGCTCACCGTCATTCCCTGAGATGATGCCCGTAACCGTCGCCGCTACGCGGCTCTCCTTCCCCCTCTCTGAGGGGGTGGCCGAAGGCCGGGGGAGTTCGCTTTCCATTCCCTCTCGGCAGCTGCAAGAAAGCATAAGAAGCGCAGCCGCCACAATCAAAAACCTCTTCATAATCTGTTGTTTTTAGATGCGTTGCAAAAATAGACCTACTTTTCCGCCTGAAAGTCAGCCACAAAAGGCAAGTAAAGGCACGAATCGGCCTTATTTCCACTTATATCCGTCTTTAATCATATTTTTGCCCCGCTGACCTCAGAAAGCCCTGCCTCGAACACAAAAAAAACAATACAAAGATTATCTCGTCGCAGGGCTTCTATTTCAGAACTGGGACTCGCGTCCCGCGTCTCGCGTCCCGCAGTCCCGCGTCAATCCACTCATTTTCTAACCCCCAAAAACAATCAAACACTATGGGAAAAATCAAGCAAGGAATCCTCGGAGGATTCAAAGGTAAGGTGGGAACCGTCATCGGTTCCTCATGGAACGGTATCAGCTACATGCGCGGTATCGCCCAATCCATCAAAAACCCGAAGACCGCTGGCCAACAGACCCAGCGCACCTTTTTCAAGGAAGTCCGGGATCTCGCTGGCCAATTCTCCAACGAGCAACTGAACTTCCTCTTTCCGTCAACGCCCAAGGGCATGACCCGTCGCAACCTGCTGACGCAGCAGATCGCCGCCGCTTCCGTCGTCGATGGCGATACCAAGAGCGTCGACCTCGCAGAACTGGCCACCGTCGGCAATGCGCCTACGGCTGACCTGCCCGCCGTCACCCTCGCCGCCGATGGCGCCAACCTCGCCATCTCTTGGGACGGTGCCAGCGACATCCGCACCGCCCATGCCGAGGAATACCCCACGGTATTCGTTGCCAACGTCACCAAGAAGAAGGTCTTTTTGGTCAACTCAACAGCCGCCCTCGGTGCATCCGGCTCCGTGTCGTTCAACGCCACCCTGTCCGCCTACGGCGAAGCCACAGACACCTTCAGCGGCTTCATGCTCCTGAACGGCTCCAAAATCGCCCTCGTTGGCTTCGGCACAATGGGCGTTACCAATCGTCCCGCCCGAAAGAACCGATAAAAGGCTCTTTCAACAGCCCGAAAAAGCCGCCCTTCGGGACGGCTTTTTTAAGGGCCTTTCCAATAGGGGTCAAGTCTTACTCAACTCCTATTCAAGTCTTACTCAACTCCTCAAAATCAAAAACGGCTCAAAAGCCACCTAAAAACATCAAGCACTATGGGAAAAATCAAGCAAGGAATCCTCGGAGGATTCAAAGGCACAGTGGGAACCGTCATCGGCTCCTCATGGAACGGCATCGCCTACATGAAAGGCCGTCCACAATCCGTAAAGAACCCGCGCACGGACAAACAGACCAAGCAACGCGCTTTCTTCAAGGAAGTGCTGTCACTGATCGGCCAGTTGTCCGACGAACAACAGAAGTTCCTCTTCCCGTCATCGCCTGTCGGCATGACCCGTCGCAATGCACTGGCCAAGCAACTCGCGGAGGATCCTGTCGTCACCGACGACAGCAAGTCCGTCAACCTCGCTGAGCTGGCCACCGTCGGCAACGCGCCTACGGCTGACCTGCCCACCATCGAGGTTACTGCCACGCGCTCCAACATTAACATTTCATGGAACGCTGAGAACGACTGGCGCAGCAACCATGCTGAGGAATATCCGACCATCTTCCTCATCAACGTGACCCAGAAAAAGATTTTCTTGGTTCATTCCACCACCACCATCGGCGCAACCGGTACGCAATCCTTTTCGGTTGACTTCGCCGCCTACGGCATCGGCTCCGACACCTTCAGGGGCTTCATGCTCAGCACGGGTGCCACCACCACGCCTCATGGCTTCGGCACAATCGGCGTGAACGAGCGTCCCGCCCGTCCACCGAAGAAAAACAATTAAACAATTAAACAATCAACACTTAAACAATTAAGCACTATGGGAAAAATCAAGCAAGGAATCCTCGGAGGATTCAAAGGCACGGTGGGCACCGTCATCGGCTCATCGTGGAACGGCATCGCCTACATGAAAGGCAAGCCCCAATCGGTCAGGAACCCGCGCACGGACAAACAGACCGCACAGCGCATTTTCTTCAAGGAGGTTCAGTCGCTCGTCGCGCAGCTCAGCGATGAGCAGCTTGCCTCGCTTTTCCCCAGTGTCACCCGTGGCATGACACGCCGCAACATCCTCACCCGCCAGCTGTCGGCTTGTGCCGACTTCACGGATGAGGTCAAGACCTTCGACCTCTCCCTTCTGGAGGGTATCGGTAACGGCGAGCGCATCGAATCGGCCATGCTGGAAAGCACCATCGAGGAAAACGACGGCCAACTGGCCTTCGGCACGGATGCAGCCTCGGCTGAAGCGGTCAACAAGCCCGCTGCAGCCAACTTCATCGTCGTGGCCTACAACATTACCAAGGGCAAAATCGCCATCTTCAACACTGATGCAATTACACCAACGCAAGGCCTTCAAATCCCCGTCGGCAGCTTCGGCGAGGAAGGCGACCGTGTACGCTTCTATCTCACCTATGCTGCCTCTGGTGAGAATGTCTATCTCCGTGGCTTCGGCTCGTTCATCATCAAGACCAGGCCTGAAAAGAAAAGCCGTAACGCCTAAACCTCTGAAGCCATGACAGTCTATGAATGGATCTCCCTGTTGCTCGCTCCGCTCACTGGCATCGCCTCTTGGCTCGCCGCTACGCGGCTGCGCCAAAACCGTACCATCCGCGAGATGCAGCAGACCATCTACAACCTGGTTGAGGAAAACAAGCGCGTCTATACCGAACTGACCGAGGCCCGCCGTGCCATCGTCGGGCTTTCGGCTCAGGTCGAGCAGCTTAATCTCGAAAACGCCGAACTGAAGCAATTGATCGAAAACCTGTAAGCCATGAAAACGCGCTGCATCATCTTCCTCCTGTTGTCGGTGTCGATGGCACTGTGTGCCTGCAATGCCCAGCGTCGCGCCGAGCGTCGCATCCGCCGCATCGTCGAGCGATGCCCGGAACTGCTGAGCGAACAGGCACACGCCATCGACACATTCCTTCCCGTCGCGCCAGTGGCCGACAGCGCGGCCATGCCGCTCCGTCCGCTCCTCGATGGGGAAACGCTCACCGTCACCACGCCCCAAGGCACGTTCACAGCCTCCATCGACGACGACACGCTATCAATCGCCTACGATGCCGAACTGGAACCAATCCACTTCGTCGATACCGTCTACCTCCCGCAAGTCGTCATCGAGGACAGACCCGCCGAGAAGAAACCGCCCAATTTAGCCTGGTTTCTTTTCGGTATGGTGATAGTCCTGTTGGCCGTCATCGTCACGGCCATAACGATAGTAATCAAAATGGTGAAGTCCTCCTAATCGAGGGCTTCTTTTTTTTGCCTTGAAACCTATGGCCTTATAGGACTGGCTTTTTAAGTTAATCCGCTGTCGGCCAAAGATTGCACGGAAGCCCATCCGTTTTTCTACGGGCATTTACGCAATCTTCGTCCGCCAGCGGCTAAAAAGGGGTCGCGTTTTCCCGCGCTCATTTCCCGTCCTCGCACTAAATCCGCGTCCCCTTTCCGGCAATGATAGGGATTCGGGAAAGCTGCCTGCCTGCCAAAGGTCGCGGGGATGGTTTCAGCCCTTTTCTTCGGGCTTCATGGCCGCGCCCTTCGTCAGTCAGTCAGACCTCAGCTAGTTCAAGAGAGGGGAGAGGAAGGGCAACAATGCGCACCTTAAATAATATACGGTTGGTGATTGCTGGAAAATTTGTACTTTTGTCCCGCTTTACAAAAGCACCCATTTTGCGTGGGTTATCTAATTTTGCGTTTGCCGCCTCGAAAGGGGCGGCTTTTTTATTCAGCTCGATTGGTAGTTTCACAAAAGAACCATACTTGAAATTATATCCATTGCTGAAAGTCTGAGTGCAAATTGAGTGCAAATTTCTCTCATTGCCAAAAAATAAGAGGTTGCGATTGTTCGTAACCTCTTGATTTTCACCGTCGGGGCAAAAGGATTCGAACCTTCGACCCCCTGCTCCCAAAGCAGGTGCGCTAGCCGGACTGCGCCATACCCCGAAAAAAAAGACGATTCGTCATCGTCTTTCTTTCTTCGCGGAGAAGGGGGGATTCGAACCCCCGGTACCCTTTGCAGGATACGACAGTTTAGCAAACTGTTGGTTTCAGCCACTCACCCACCTCTCCTCGGCTGTGAATTGCGCTGCAAAAGTAGACATTTTTCCGTTACCATCATCAGTTTTTGCGATTTTTTTTCAAAAAAATATGTTTTTCGTTGATTATCAATTGTATATTTTTTGTCTCCGTTGCCTCGTTCAAAATTGACATTGGCAATTAATATGGATAAAATGGCGATTTCGACAAAAAAACGCTTTGGTTTGCAAATAATTCCTATATTTGCAGGCTTAATTGTACAAACTTAATCGGGCGTCTCGCCGCGATTCGCCTTAAAACTTATGTGAAATGGAAAACAACGAACAACAGAATCAAAATCCCATCACTCAGGAAGGGATTGAGAATGAACAGATTACGTCAAATGTGTCAAAGAAGGCCATTGACGCGAATGAGAAAAAGAAGATTGTCAAACTGATCCAGCCTAACATCCTGCCTGGCAAGGTGAGAGTCGAGGCAAAGTCCTTTGACGACACACCAGCCCCTGTGGCCGACGAAATGATGCCGGAAATGACGGAAATCGCCGATCAGGACGAGGATGAAATGGTGGAAGACAATGCCGATTTGGAAGGCCTCAACAAGTTGCAGCTTGTGGAGATGCTTGAAGAACTCGTCAAGGATGCCGATGTACAGAACATCAAGGATAAGGTCGCGGCCATCCGTCTCCATTTCAATAAGTTGAACAAGGAAGATATGGACAGCGAACTCGAGAAGTTCCTCCAAGGCGGTGGCGAAGCCGAGAGTTTCCAGCATGTGGAAGACCCCGTCGAGCAGCGTTTCAATGCTGCCTTTGGCATCTTCAAGGCCAACCGCGCCAAGCAAAACGAGGACCTTGAAAAGCAAAAGGCCGACAATCTGGCCAAGAAGCAAGCCATCCTCGACGAACTGAAGGATATCATCGCTTCTGACGACACGCTGAAGAAGACTTACGACGACTTCCGCGCACTGCAAGACCGTTGGAAGGAAATAGGTCCTGTGCCGGCAACAGAGAACTCCAACCTTTGGAACAACTACCACTTCCTCGTCGAGAAGTTCTTCGACAAGGTGAGGATCGGACGCGAGCTTCGCGACCTCGACATGAAGAAGAACCTTGATGCCAAGATTGACCTCTGCGAAAAAGCCGAGGAACTCTTGGACGAGAAGTCGATCACCAAGGCCTTCAAGGCGTTGCAGAAACTCCATGAGGACTGGAAAGAGATCGGTCCCGTGCCACAAGACAAGAAGGACGAAATCTGGGAACGCTTCAAGGCCGCTACCGACAAGATTAATCAAATCCGTCGCGAACACTATGCCAAGATAGAGGAGGAACAAAGCGGCAACCTCGAAGCGAAGAAAGCCCTGTGCGAAAAAGCGGAGGAGCTTGTCGCCGAGGATTATGTCAGCGTCAATGCATGGCAGAAGAAGTCGACCGAACTCTCCGAGATTTTCGGTGTTTGGAAGACATTAGGTCCTGCCAGCAAGAAGGACAACGAGGAGATTTGGCAGCGCTTCCGTTCGTCGATGGACACTTTCTTCGCCAAGAAGAAGGCATTCTTCGCAGGCTTGAAGGATCGTCAGACTGAGAACTTGGAACGCAAGACCCAACTTTGCATCGAGGCTGAGGGCCTGATGGAATCGACAGACTGGAAATCGGCCACCGAACAGATGAAGAAGCTCCAAGAGGAATGGAAGACAATCGGCCCGGTGCCGAAACGCCATGCCGACAAGGTGTGGAAACGTTTCCGCGCCGCTTGCGACACGTTCTTCAACCGCAAGAACGAGCACTTCAGCGGTCGACGCACCGAGGAGGAAGCCAACCTTGCCGCCAAGAAAGCCCTGCTGGAGGAAATCAAGGCCTTTGAATTGGGCGCAAGCCGCAACGAGAACATGGAGGCCATCAAGGCTTTCCAAAAACGTTGGATTGAGATTGGGTACGTCCCCATGAAGCACAAGGACAATATTAATAAGGAGTACCGCGAACTCATCGACGGCTTGTTCGACACGATGCGCAAAAACCAGAATGAGGCCTCGACCAACGAGTTCCGCGAGATGATGGAAAGCTGGAAGGACGACCCGAGCGCCAACGACAAGGTACGCCGCGAGCGCAACACGCTTCAAACCCGCATCCAGAAGCTGCGCGACGAGATTGCCGTGCTTGAAAACAACATCGGCTTCTTCGCCAAGAGCAAGAACGCTGAACTGATGCGTGCCGAATACGAAAAGAAAATCAACAAGGCAAAGGAAGACCTCAAGGTCCTTGAGGACAAACTGAAGATCGCTGAGGAATAATCCGAAAGCAACAGACGTCAACAAAAAAGCACCCCGAAGTTCGAGGTGCTTTTTTTGTCGTGTTATGTAGAGACGGTGTGCACACCGTCTCTACGAGTTGGAAGGCAATTCCTTAGCTTCAGCATCCTCGGCGGGCAGGATGTAGTCGGAGGCTCGATCAGGGGTTACGACACTGCGACCGAGGCGTCGCTCCATTGTCTGCCTTGCGTTGCGGGCAACGTCGCCGCCTTCTTTGGCAATTCGTTGGCTCTCGGCCATGGTTTTAGGATTCGACTGACGTGAGTATTCGGTGGTGGCCACCTCAGCCAAGGTGTTGAGTGCCAATTCGATGTTGGTCATGTTGTCGCGCAGGTTCTGTTTAGTCAGGCCTTTATAGCGTTTGTATTCGCCAGTGGTCATGCCGCTCCATGCCTTGGTGAGGACATTGGTGAGGATGGCGAAGTCCTTCGGCTCATGAATGCCTGAGCGGTGCCATTCGTCGGTAAGTTCCTTGCGCATTTCGATGGAGCGCATCCTTTCGTTGATCCAACGGTCGCTGTAGCCTTGGCGACGATAGTCCTCAACGGCCATTTGGAACGACAACTCCGGGTCGATAATTTGGTCGATACGCTGATTGCCCACCTCGGCCAACCACCGCTTCAGTGGCTCTGCCTTTTTCGATGGTATGGATTGGATAATGCGCATAAGTTGCTCTAAGTCAGCAACATCTGTTAATCTCATCTTACCATCTGTGGCTTTTAGTTTCAATTGCTTACAATTTGTAAGCAGTTCGTCGGCACCTTCTTGTCGGAGACGTTTCTTGAGCACGGCCCAGTAGGTGCTTGCGCCGCGTGGGGTGGGCTGCTCGGTGAGCGCTTGCACCACATCCACGATGGAAAAATAATACTTCTCTTCTTCATCGTCCCAAACGATGCGAATCTGCTTTTCGTCAAAAAGTTGGATGGCGGTCGTCTTTGTCATGTTGGAGTTGTTTGGATGTGACAAAGGTACAAATAATTTGCCAAAATCCAACCCATAAACAAAAAAGCACCCCGAACTTCGAGGTGCTTTTTTCGTCGTGTTATGTAGAGACGGTGTGCACACCGTCTCTACAAATGTCAGGATCAGAAGCTATACTTCAGGCCGAACACCAGTGACCAGCATTGGTCGCTTTTGATGTGGGTGTTGGTATAGGTCTGGGTGGGATATTCGCCGTTGACTTTGTTCATCGAGAACACAGGGGTGTTGTCTTCGAAACGCTCAACTTTCAGAGGATTGACGACATCGTAGCTGCCGTAGCAGGTGTACTTGTAGAGGCCCCATGAAGAATTGAACATGTTGAGGATGTTGTTGACGTTGGCGCTGAGTTCGAAGCAGTGCGTGGTCTTGCCGATGGTCTTCTTGAAGGTCTTGGCGATGCGGGCGTCGAGGAGGTGCGTCCAGGGCGAGCGTCCGGCATAAGCCTCGGCATATTGTCCCTTGTGGGTACTCATATACGGGTCGTTGTCCATGAAGGTTTGGAAGGCGGCCTTGTCTTCTTCGCTCACCCACTTGAGGTCGTTGGCGCTGTTGGGGATGTACATGAGGTCGGTGGCAATGCCGTCGCCGTTCATGTCGTTGGAGTAGATGTAGCTGTAGCCATCAGCCGAGTAGGCGGTGTAGAACAGGTTGATTCTGACGCCATCGCCGTCGAAGAGGCTCGGGAACATGTAACCCAATGAAGCGGTGACCTTGTCGGGAATGACGTATTGGCTGCGTTGCAGGCCAACGAAGGTCGGGCCGTCGATGCTATACAGGCCGGAATAGGCCGACGAAGCGGCGCTGCCAGGCATGCCGGAGATTTCCTTGCTCTCGGTGTGCGTGTAAGCGGCACGGAGGTTGAAGTTCTTGAACGGGGTGACGTCGATGGCGGCGTTGACGATGTAGCCGTAGCCCTCTTTCGAGTTGGTCAGGACGTAGGCGCTGTGGTTACCATAGGTGTAGTTCGAGTTGCCTTCTTCATCGACGAGGAGTCTGTAGTTGACGCGGTTGTCGGGACCGTTGAAACGGACATCGTCGCCGGCGTTGGCAATCATGTCGTACTTGAGGTTCCAGTCGACAAGGCGGACACCCCACAGGGTCTTGTTGAACATGCCTTCCAAGGTGAGGGTCATGGGGAACGAAACCGGAACATCCCAATCGATGCCGATCATCGACTTCCAGATTTGGGGCATTCTGAAGTTGGGGTCGACACCGTTGATGTCGCCACTGAGCTGGCCGTCTTCGGGAGTGACGGTGGTGTTGAGGCCAAGGATGCTGATCATTTCGTTGACATCGGTGGTGATGTGGCCGTCATGGACGAGGGCGTCAAGGTTGGCTGCGGTTTCGTCGGTGTAGGTGACATAATAGCCGGTGATGGAGTCGTGGGCAATGCTGCCGCTGAAGCCGTTCTTGTTCCAGCTCGACTGGATCATGCCGGCGTTTTGGGGCATATTGGTGAAGAACACGAGGGGCAGACGGCCTTGGAACACGCCGCTACCGCCACGGATGGTAAGGCCTTCGGTAGGCTCCCAGTTGAAGCCGATGCGCGGAGAGGCTTGCACACGGTTGGTGGGCCACTTGCCGGTGTTGACGACGTTGCCGCCCATGTTGTACTCAAGGATGGCATTGTTGGTCATCAGCTGCGATTCGTCGAAGAACATGGCATCGCCGCGAACACCGAAGTTCAGCTTGAAGTTCTCGGTGATGTTCCAGTCGTCTTGGAGGTACAGTCCGAATTGGTTGTAGGTGATTTCACCACGCGGGTTGGTCTCGCCGTTGTTGCCTGCGGTGAGGGCGAAGCTCAACGGGCGGGCACCCGTCAGGAAGTCATCGACGCTGGCGAAACGGTAGTAACCCGTGCCGTTACGCATGTAGGAGTTGCTGGCGGTTTGGCGTTCCCAGTTCACACCAGCGGTGATCTTGTGGCTGCCGGTGTAGTAGGTCACGTTGTCGGTGGCGTTGAACACCTTGTTCTTCACACCGTTGTTGTAGCTGAAGAGTTCATAACCAAGGCTGGTGAAAGGAATGTAGTTGCCGGTGGCTTGGAAGTCTTCGTCGCCGCTCATGATGTCGATGTGCGGGAAGAGGCTTGAGTTGGAGCCACGTTGGTCGTTGATGTCAGTGTAGGTGAAGATGAACTGGTTGCTGACCTGGGTCGAGAAACGGCTGTTCAATTCAGTGGCGAACGACATCACATCATTGCGTTGCGAGTACATGTTGTTCGAGAACGGGAACGAGTTCGGGCCTGAGCGGTTGTAGGCACGGTTGCGGAAGTTGTCGTCGCAGGAGTTGCCGTTAGGCGTGAACCATTGGGTGTTGCCAGTCTTGTTGAAACGGAACATCAACTTGTTGTTGTCGTTGATATTCCAGTCCAAACGGGCCAACAGCTTCAGGTTGTTGTTGCCGCCGGGGTAGTTGTTGTATGAACCTGGATCGTAATTGTAGTCGTTCACCAATTTGTCGTAAATCTTGTCGAGGAGTTCAGCTGATGCGGCATCCGGACGGTATTGGATGACTTCCGAAGGCTCTTCGGTTCTTTCTGCGTTGATGAAGAAGAACAGCTTGTCCTTCACGATAGGGCCGCCAACGGTGGCGCCGTAGGTCCAGCGGCTCTCTTCGGGGCGCGTGCCGAGGCTTTCACCCAGCAGCTTGTTGCCACGGAACGTCTGGTTGGTGTAGTACGTATAGACCGAACCGTGGAACTGGTTGGTGCCCGACTTGGTGATGGCGTTGATGCCGCCACCAACGAAGTTGGACTGGCGAACGTCGAAAGGAGCAACCACGACTTGGACTTCCTCGATGGCGTCAACCGAGATGGGCGTGCCGCCACCGGGGAGGTTGGGACTCAAACCAAAGTTGTTGTTGAAGTTGGCACCATCGACGGTGAAGTTGGTGGAACGACCGTCGCTACCTGCAAAGCTCATACCGTTAGCATAAGGCGACACCTTGACGACATCGGTGATGCTGCGGGTGATGGTGGGCAGCGTGGCAATCTCTTCCGCGTTGAGCACGGTGGAGGTGGAGCTGCTGGTCGGCTTCGGGGCATCGCCCGTCACGACAACCTCATCAAGGCCGACGGCCTTGTTTTCGAGAAGGAAGTCGGCGCGATAGGTCTCGCCCAGCTTCAGGGTGATGTTCTCGAACCTGGAAGGTGAGTAGCCCACATAGCGGACTTCGACGGTGTAAGGACCACCGACCCTCATGCCTTGAAGCGTGAAGCGGCCTTCGTTGTTGGTTGTGGTACCATAAGTGGTGCCAGAAGGGGTGTGGACAGCGATGACTGTCGCGCCAGGAAGCGTGCCCTGCGCGTCTTTCACCCTACCCGACATGCTCGAAGTGGTCACTTGGGCCATCAAGCTAATGGAGGCAATCATAGCCACGAAAAAAGTAAGTAACTTTTTCATAGATAATAATTTAATGTTAATAATTGAGTTGGTTGTATTCGTTTTGTCATACTTCATTTTCAGTACGTACACTATAAGACCGTGCAAATATAAGGGATTCCTTTGTATTTTCGAGCCTTTCTATTCAAAACAATTTCCTTTTTTTCCGAAAAAGAAATCAACACAGGTTGTTTATAACTTATAATGGGTTGGTTTTGTTGGGGTTGAAAAACGTCATTTGCGCTTTTTTTCGTTTGTTTACACCTTATTTATTAATAGGACGCAGTGGGCGGAAAAACTTTTTCCATTTGGGCTTGGTGTCGGAATTTTTGCCTATCTTTGAAGCCCGAAACCGTTGGGTTCAACGGAGTCTAAAAACAACACGACCATGAGCAGATTCTCAATCATTGCGGTGCTGGCGTTGGAGTTGGGGCTTTTTGCCTGCGGCAGCCAGCCTTCAAAACAGTTTAAGGCGATGGAGAAAGAGATCAAGTCCATCGAAACAAAAATCAACGAAGTGGTGGATTGCGACGAATTGCAAGTGCTCAACTTCGCCATCCTCGGCCTGCGTTCGGATGTCGACAACTACCGCCAGGAGTCGGAGATGAGCGACACCGAAATAGAGCAGCTCGACGGCATGATCGACCAGCTTGAGGCCACATGGAACGGCAAATGGGGCGCGATGGAATGCGACCGAAACATCACCGACGGCGATTTCGACACGTCGGGCGAGGAAGAGTTCGACTATAATATCTTGTAGGTCGCGAAATTTTTCTACCTTTGCAAAAATTAATTTAGCGCTATGGCATTCTTTTATCGACATAACCCAAAGAAATTCAACTACAAACCTCGCTATTTCGACCCTGAACAGCAAGAGTGGGAGGAGAAAAAGGCCGCTGCCGGCCTCGACTCGAAACTGACGCACGAGGAACTGCTGCGGCTGAAGATGCGCAAGAGCTGGGGCGCGGCCAACGAGGAGGAAAGCAAGGAACAACAACGGGCTAAGCTCATCCGCCGCATCGTGTTGGGCGTGTTTGTGGTGTTCGTTTTCTATTTCATCTTCTGCACCCCGCTGATGACCAACATCGTTAGTGGACTGATGGGAAAATAAGGTATGTTGGACGTCATCAAACTGCTTCCCGACAGCGTTGCCAACCAAATTGCGGCAGGCGAGGTGATACAACGTCCGGCATCGGCTGTCAAAGAGCTGATGGAAAACGCGTTGGATGCCGGAGCCACCCAAATCGACTTGGTGGTGAAAGACGCTGGCAAGACGATGATCATGGTGGTCGACAACGGCTGCGGCATGTCGGAGACCGATGCACGGCTGTGCTTCGAGCGTCATGCCACGTCGAAAATCAGCAAGGCTGAGGACCTGTTCGCCATACGCACGATGGGTTTCCGTGGCGAGGCCTTAGCGAGCATCGCAGCCGTCGCCCAAGTGGAGCTGAAGACGCGCCGCCGCGAGGATGAAGTGGGGGTGAAGGTCGTCAACGAAGGCTCCATCGTCAAGGAGCAGACCTTGGTGCCGATGCAGCCTGGCACCACATTCACGGTCAAGAACCTGTTTTTCAACGTCCCGGCACGGCGCAACTTCCTCAAGTCGCCCCAAGCCGAGATGCGCCATATCGTAGAGGAGTTCACCCGAGTAACGCTGATGAACCCAGAAATAGGCTTCACGCTAACCAGCGACGGCAAGGAGGTCTACCATCTTTATCCCGGCAACCTCAAGCAACGCATCGTGGGACTCTTTGGGAGTGCTTACGACGAGCGGCTTCTGCATGTCCATCAGGAGGCCGACCGCGTGAGCATCGATGGCTATATCGTCAAGGCGGAATATGCCCGAAAGACGCGAGGCGAGCAGTATTTCTTTGTGAACAAGCGCTTTATCAAGCACGCCTATCTCCATCATGCCATCGAGAACGCCTATTTGGAGATGATTCCCAAAGACAGTTTCCCTGGCTATTTCCTCAATATCGAGGTCGACCCTGCCGACATTGACATCAACATCCATCCGACCAAGACAGAGGTCAACTTCTTGGATGTCAAGTTGGTGTATGCCATCCTTCATGCCGCCGTGCGCAAGGCCATCGGCCAGCACAACCTCTCGCCGATGATTGACTTCGACGAGTCGTCGGAGCTTAACAACGACTTCAGCGCCGCGATGGGCATAACGTCGCCATTGGCTATCCCCAATATCCCACTCGACCCCAACTTCAACCCTTTCAGCAGCAAGGAGAAGACCCCGCACGAGTCGCATTGGGAAGGCACTTATCAGCCTCAGCGAAATGCACCGTCGGGCGACTGGCGCTTGCTTTATGGCGAACGCACCGACCAGCCCGCCCAGAGTTCGGAAACGCACGAGGAATCCAAGTCGAATAGCCGGTATCTTCAAGTGAACCAGTCGTATATAGTCACTACGGTGAAGTCAGGCCTGTTGGTCGTCGACCAGCATTTGGCCCACATGCGGGTGCTGTTCGAGAAATACCTGAAAGAGTTGGAGAACCACAGCGGCCTCTCGCAGCAAGAGCTTTTCCCGCAGGCCTTGACGCTCAACGCCAACGATGCCTCGCTGCTGAAGGAGATGATGCCCGAATTGGAGAACTTAGGGTTTGTACTCGAACAGGCCAATCCCACCACCTTTATGATCAATGGCACGCCCTCCGATGCGGCGGGATGCGACGCCGTGGCACTTTTGGAGAAGATTTTGGACAATGGCAAAATAAACCGCACCGATTTGCAGTTAGACAGAAAGTTGAGTCTTGCCAAGACCATGGCGGTGCAGCTCTCCACCAAACCGCTGACGAAACTTGATGAGATGGAGATGCAAAACCTTGTGGACCAGCTTTTTGCCTGCAATGTGGCGGAGGTGGCACCCAATGGGAAGAAGACCTATGTTATTATAAGTGTGGACGAGTTGGAGGGGAGGTTTTAGTTTAGAGTAGTTGAGAGTTGAGAGTTTAGAGTAGTTTAGAGTTAGTAGTTGGTAGTTGGTGGTTAGTAGTTGGTAGTTAGTAGTTAGTAGTTAGTAGTTAGTAGTTAGTAGTTAGTAGTTGGTAGTTAGCAGTTAGCAGTTAGCAGTTAGCAGTTGGTAGTTAGCAGTTAGTAGTTAGTAGTTAGTAGTTAGTAGTTGACTCGCTTTGCGTCACTGCGAGGCACGAAGCAGTCCAGAGTTTGGAATGATGAATTTTTAAATCTTGAATTTTTAAATCTTTAAATATTGAATCTTTGAATCTTAAATCTTTAAATCCGAGAAAATGAACGAACAATACAGTCCAACCGGTTTCAGGGTGTTGCCGCCCGTGGTGAAGTACCTGCTGATTATCAATGTCTTGATGTTTTTGGCCACTTTTACGTTGAATCGGTTCCACATCGACTTGACGGAAATCCTCGGCCTTCATTTCTTCAAGGCAAGCAATTTTAGGTTCTACCAGCTGTTCACCTACATGTTCATGCACGCCAACTTCGAGCATTTGTTCTTCAACATGTTCGCCCTCTGGATGTTTGGCAACACGATCGAGAACATTTGGGGAGCCAAGCGCTTCCTGGTTTTCTATTTGGTTTGCGGGCTTGGCGCGGGTTTGTGTCAGGAGGCGGTGCAATACATCCAATACACGACCACTCTGGCCGACTATGCCAGCGTGAACATGGGCGGCGGTCGTGTGCTTTCGATGGACGGCTACCTCAACATGATGAACACCGTGGGCGCGTCGGGAGCCATTTATGGCCTTTTGTTGGCTTTCGGCATGTTGTTCCCCAACGCGATGATCTACCTCTATTTCCTGTTTCCCATCAAGGCCAAGTGGTTTGTGATTGGCTATGCGGTCATCGAGGTGCTCAGCGGTTTCTTCAGCAATGGCAACATCGCCCATTTCGCACACCTCGGCGGCATGTTGTTTGGCCTTTTGCTGATTCTGCATTGGAAAAAGAAAGGAACGCTCTATGACCAACCCCAATAACCCATACGGCGGCTTCCGTTTCGGTCGGCCTAATTTTGGCGGCACGATGAAGGGCTTCTTCAGCCAGAAATCAGTGCTTAACTACCTCATTGTCATCAATGTGGCCGTTTGGATTATGGTGGCCTTTTCCAATTTGTTCCTTTGGCTCTACAAATCGCCGGGGCCCAATCTCTTGGTGAAGTGGCTCTCGGTGCCTGCCGACCTCTCGGTGTTGGCGCATCGGCCTTGGACGGTGGTCACCTACATGCTTTTGCATGAACGCTTTTGGCACCTGTTTTTCAACATGTGGATGCTGTGGTTTGGCGGACGGATTTTCACGCAATTCTTGTCCGATAAACAGTTGGCCTGGACTTACGGACTGGGCGGCTTGACGGGGGCGCTGTTTTTCGTTTTGGCCTACAACGTTTTCCCCGTTTTCGAGACCGCTCGATACGCTGCCGTGGCCCTTGGAGCTTCGGCTTCGGTGCTGGCCGTTTTGGTGGCCGCCGCGACCTACAAACCCGATTATGGACTGAACCTGATGTTTTTCGGGCAACTGAAATTCAAGTGGTTGGCCATTGCCTTGGTCGTCATCGACTTGTTGAGCATCTCGGCGGAGAACCCTGGCGGACACATCGCACATCTTGGAGGAGCCTTGTTCGGTTTCGTGTATGGCCTGCTGTTGCGCAACGACTTCAGTTTGAAGGGCATTTTCAATTTCCCGAAACGGAAACCGAAGATGGAATATACGCCTTACGAGGAAATCCACGATGAACCCGAAGTGCCGCGCTCAGATGAGGAATATAACCGACAAAAGGCTGAGAAAGAGCGCAATATAGACGTGATTTTGGACAAGATCGCGAAAAGCGGCTACGGCAGCCTGACGCAAGAAGAGAAAGAATACCTTTTCAAAAACAGTAGATGACATGGAAAGAAGCGAGAGAGGGATTTTCGGGAAACTGTTGGTCTTCGTACTGACCATTTTGGCACTCATCGGCTTTGTGGCCATGGCGTTGAGTGTCCTCAATGCCTATGTCAACCCGAAACACTTCATTTGGACTACGTTGTTTGGCCTTGCTTTCTGGGAAATCCTGATTTTCAACATAGTGGTGCTTGTTCTGCTTTTGCTTTTATGGTCGAAGAAAGCCTGGATTTCCATCTTGGCCTTGCTCGTCGCCATACCAGGCATCAACAAGTCGTATTCTTTTGGCTCGAAGGAGGAAGCCGACAACAGCATCCGTGTCATGAGCTATAACGTGCACATGTTCAAGCATATAGACGGAAAAACGGACAGCGAGGATTTTGCGAACCAGATGGCCAACCAGGTTCGTGACCAAAATCCCGACATCCTTTGTTGCCAAGAATTTGCCGCTTTCAAATCGGGGGTGTCGCGCCCGAAGTGCATCGAGGACTTTGCCGAAAGCTGTGGTTTCCAATACATTTACTACAATAGGAAAAGCAATTTTGGAGGCAATGTGGTCTTCTCGAAATACCCAATTACCAAGGTGGACGAGGAGTCGGGCTTTGGGCAAGAGAACACATACGGTGTGATGGTCACGGTGGATGCGGGCGAGAAGGGAAAGTTCCATGTGGCCAACGTGCACCTGCTTTCATATATGATCACGGATACCGAAATCGACCTCCTGATAAATTCGACCGACAAGAAGGACGACCTCGACACGATAGGGAAGACGGTGCTGCACAAGCTGAGCTATGCCTTCCAGAGACGTAGCGACGAGCTCAAGAACGTGCTGACTACGATGCCACCCGTGTCAGGCCCTATCATTATGTGTGGCGATTTCAACGAGCCGCCGCTGTCGTACAACTACCGTCAGATGCAGAAGGCGGGCTTCGTTGACACCTTCACCAAGGTGGGGCGAGGCATCAAGCCGACATACGCCGGCAAGTTGCCGCTGCTTCGCATTGATTACATTTGGGCCAACGACAAGGTGAAACCACTTAATTTCAAACGATTACGCTACAAGGCTTCTGACCATTATCCAATCATGCTTGATTTTGCGATACAATGAAAATTGGCTGCCCAATCCCTCAGCCCTCTTTGGAAGGGGAATTTGTGACAGCTCTACAACTGATAATTGACAACTAACAATTAACAACTGATAAAATGACCCTGATCAAATCCATATCCGGCATTCGTGGCACCATTGGCGGCCAGCCGGGCGACAATCTCACGCCAATCGACATGGTGAAATTCACCGCTGCATTCGTCAAATTCATCCAACACCGTGGCGCAAAACGGCCCAAAATCGTGGTCGGACGCGATGCCCGACTCTCTGGATTCCTTGTGAACCAAGTGGTTTGTGGCACCTTGCAGGCCATGGGAGCCGACGTCTTGGACATAGGACTGAGCACCACACCTACAACAGAAATCGCTGTCACGGGCTTGAAAGCCGACGCTGGTATCATCCTCACAGCCAGCCATAACCCAGCGCAATGGAATGCCCTCAAACTCTTGAATGATAAGGGCGAGTTCATCTCCGCTGCCGAAGGGGCTTGGTTGCTTGATGTGGCCGCAAAGGACGACTTTGAGTTTGTCCCGATTGAAGAAATCGGTAGCTATCAACAAATTGACGGCTGGATGGACAAACATGTGGAGATGGTGTGCCAGCTGCCTTTGGTCAACAAGGAAGTGATTGAGAAAGCAAACTTCAAGGTCGCCGTGGATGCGGTCAACTCGACGGGTGGCATCGCCATCCCGAAGATGCTGCGCGCCTTAGGCGTGAAGGAAGTGCTGGAACTCAACTGCGAGCCTACGGGCAAATTCGCCCATACGCCCGAACCCTTGGCCCAGAACCTGACCGACATCTGCCGCTACGTCAAGGAGCAAGGCTGCGACTTCGGCGTGGTCGTCGACCCCGACGTCGACCGTCTGGTCTTCGTCAAGGAAGACGGTGAGCTGTTTGGCGAGGAATACACTTTGGTTTCGGTGGCCGACTTTATCCTGAAGCACACCCCAGGCCCGACGGTGAGCAATCTTTCTTCAACTCGCGCTTTAAGAGACGTCACCCAAAAGCATGGTCAACAGTACTTTGCCGCTGCCGTTGGTGAAGTCAACGTGGTGGAGAAGATGAAGGAAGTGGGCGCTGTCATCGGTGGCGAAGGCAACGGAGGCGTCATCTATCCCGAGTTGCACTATGGCCGCGATGCTCTCGTAGGCACGGCCTTGTTCCTGACCCAGTTGGCCGAAAAGAAGGTGAAATGCTCGGAGCTGAAGAAGGAATATCCGGCTTATTTTATGTCGAAGAACAAGATCCAGCTGACGCCTACCACCGATGTGGACGGTATCTTAGCCAAGTTTGCCGAGAAGTTCAAGGACGAGCAGGTGACCACCATCGACGGCGTGAAAATCGACTTCGAGGAAGGTTGGGTGCATCTGCGCAAGTCGAACACCGAGCCGATCATTCGTATTTATTCCGAAGGCAAGACCGAAGCCGAGGCCGAGCGTTTTGCGAATATGATACTTGAAGAAGCAAAGAAAATGGTATAATTTGACTGCGAGACTGCGGGACTGCGAGACCACGAGTCATTGCCACGAAGTCCCGAAGTCTCGCAGTCCCGAAGTCAAAAAATATGAAAAGAGGATTCGGAAGCGACAACCATTCGGGCGTATGTCCCGAGGTGTTGGAAGCCATCGCCCGTGTGAACCAAGAACACGCCTTGGCCTACGGCGATGATGAATATTGTGCTGCAACGGAACGGAAGTTCAAGCAGCTGTTTGGCGAGCAGGCGAGGGTGTTTTTCGCCTTCAACGGCACGGGGTGCAACACCCTTTGCATCGACGCCATGGTCCATTCACACGAGGCCGTGGTGTGTGCCGAGACCGCCCATATCAACGTCGACGAATGTGGTGCGCCACAGCGCGTCGTGGGCTGCCGCCTGCTGACGGTCGACACGCCCGACGGCAAGCTGCCGCCTGATTTGATCAAGAAGCGTCTGCATGGCTTTGGTTTCGAGCACCACTCGCAGCCGAAGGTCATCAGCATCACGCAGCCTACCGAGTTGGGCACCTTATATACTTTGGATGAGATTAAGGCTATCGTGGGCTTGGCGCGAGAATACAACATGTATGTCCACGTGGACGGTGCCCGTCTGGGCAACGCTGCCGTGGCGTTGGGCTGCACCTTCAAGGAGATGACCACCGACCTTGGCGTGGATGCCGTCTCGTTTGGCGGCACCAAGAACGGTCTGATGATGGGAGAGGCTGTGGTGCTGCTCAACCCCGACGTCTGCCCCGACTTCAAGTACCGTCGCAAGCAGGCCATGCAGCTCTGCTCGAAGATGCGTTTCATCGCGGCCCAGTTCGATGCCTATTTCGAGAACGACCTTTGGAAGCGTAACGCCGAACACAGCAACAAGATGGCGCAGTTGCTATACCAAGCTGTGAAGGACATACCGGGAGTCAAGGTCGTCTATCCCGTTCAGGCGAACGGTGTATTTGCCCAGCTGCCCCGTAAGGTGTGGAAGGAGCTGCAAAACCATTATTTCTTCTACGACTGGGACGAAGACGCCGACGTGGTCCGTTGGATGTGCGCGTTCGACACGACGGAGGAGGATATTGAAAAGTTTGTTGAAACTTTGAAGAAATTGATTAAAGCCTAATCAAAGCAGTAAATATCCCACCACTGGCCCCAAGAATATGGCCATGTAGACCAAAGTGATCCAAGGCTGGTATTCGACATAGAACTGTTTGAAGGTCAGGCTCCAAGGATGCTTGATAAGTACCCATCCGAAGAAGTCGAAGACGATACAGATGGAGACCCAAATCGCCCCTGTTGTTAAGGCTTCGGAAAGAGTAGGGTCGGTGAGGGCGTGCATATAGAGCCAACCGAACAAGGAAAAGAAAATGATGTTGTAAAGTGGATGCCAAGGCTTGGTCTTCTCGTAGCCTTCGCCCATGCCGGGTCCTTCTTTCATCGAACTGTATTTCAGTACGACAATATTAAAGATGGTGTGCATGATTCCGATGATGGTCACTACGAAATAGGCCACCCAAAACCATAGCATGGACATCCCAAAGTTCTGCATGGTTTCCAATAAGATTATTCCACCATAATCTTAAGGATCTCCACGTCGGTCTCCTTCATGCCGAGGCGACCGAGGCGGCCGATGTGGTCGATGGTCTCTTCGGCGTCGCAGCCGATGATGCCATCGCCGCCCAGCAGGTTGTCGCCGTGCTTGCTCATCTCGAAGCCGAGCAGTCCGGCCTCGACCGAAAGGGCGATCTTGCCCGCGCACGAAGGCTTGGCGCCGTCGCACACGATGCCGGCGGCCATGCCGAGGGCGTTCTCCAAAGTGTGTTCGATGACGTCGAGACCGTGACCGAAGAGGAAGGCGATGCCGCAGCCCGAGGCACAGCCCGCGCTGACGGCGCCACAGTAGGCCGAGAGCCTGCCGATGCCGGTCTTTTGGTGGATGGCCACGAGGTTCGACAAAGCCACGGCGCGGATGGTGCGTTCCTCATCGACGTTGAACTCTTCGGCGAAGGCGAGGACGGGCAGGCACACCGTCATGCCTTGGTTGCCGCTGCCCGAGTTGATGATGACGGGCATCTCGCAGCCGCTCATGCGGGCGTCGCTGCCAGCGGCGGCCCAGGCCTTGGCCTTTTGGCGGATGTCGACGCCACAACGCAGGATGGTGCTGCCCACGTTGGCGCCCCAGTCGTTCTTCAAGCCTTCCATGGCGATGGCCTTGTTGAAGGTCATCTGTCGCCCAATGATGGGACGCAGGTCTTCGATGTCGGCGGTGGAGGCGAAGTCGTAGATCTTGTCCATCTTGAGGCAGCTGCGGTCGGTCATGTTGGCGTTGGTGTCGGAGCAAGGACAGTCGAAAAGCGTCTCGTCGTCTTTCTTGACGCAAACGATGTTGGTGTGATGCCCTGCAATGCGGACCATGGCGCTGTGTTCGCCGTCGAAGAGGCGCACGGTGACGTCCAAACGGGCGACGCAATCCAAAGGTTTAACCACAATAGGTGTGTTTTCGAGGAAGTCGGCGATGTCTTTCTTCTGTTCGGGCTTCACGTCGGCGATGACCTCAAGCACCTTTTCGGGCTTGCCGGCCACGATGCCTGCGGCCACGGAGGCCTTCAAGCCCTTCATGCCGTCGGTGTTGGGCACGATGACGCTCTTCACATTCTTGATAATGTTGCCACTGGCCTCAATCTCGACCTTTTTAGGCAGCGAGCCTAAGACCTTGCGGGCTTTGGCGGCGGCATAGGCCAGGCAAATCGGTTCGGTGCAGCCCATGGCGGGCACAAGCTCTTCCTTAAGTATATTCAAATAGGAGTTATAAAGACAATCGCTTTTTTCCATCGTTTTGTGAATTTGGGCGCAAAATTACAAAATCGGCGCTAATCCCAGCCTTTTTGGGCACAAAAATCATTTTTTTAAATATTTCGCTTGGCGGCTCGAAAATAATCCCTAACTTTGCCCAAAATATGAACTCAAATTCAATGTAGAATAAAAATTACAATCATGAACAACGACAATTTCGAAACTTCCTTGAAGGCTTGGAACGAAAACGAAAAAGCCGCCAACGAACTTATTAACATCGTAGGTAAACTGTGGTACGACAAATCAGTGGAACTCATCATGTTGCGTTCGCTGCTGGTCAACCGTGGCTCGGGCAAGATCCTGAACAAGCACCTGCGTGCCGCCAACGTGTTGGGCAAGCCCGTCCGTGTGCAGGATTCGCTTCTCATCGCCAAGGCTTTGTTAGCCGAGAACTTGGCTCCGGCTCGCATCGACTTAGGCCGCCTCAACTCGGAGTGGACTGACGAGCACGAAAAGTACAATAACGACGTGACGAAGTTTGTCCGCGACAAGCTCAGCTACATCATTGATGCCGTGCCGCGCAGCAACAAGGTGCAGGACGTCATCCTCTACGGCTTCGGTCGTATCGGACGTATCCTCTGCCGCGAAATGACGGAGATGGCGGGCCGTGGCGACGCTTTGCGCGTGCGTGCCATCGTCACCCGCAAGAACTCGCCTGAGGATATTGCCAAGCGTATCAACCTGTTCCGTACCGACTCGGTGCACCGTTACTTCCACGGCGTGTGCACGCCTATTCCGGGCGAAAACGCCATGATGGTCAACGGCCAAAAGATCCTTTTCCTCGAAGCCAAGAACCCCGAGGACCTCGACTACACCGAATATGGCATCAACGATGCCTTGCTCATCGACAACACGGGTGCCTTCCGCGACCGTGAGTCGTTGTCGCGTCACCTCCAGGCCAAGGGTGTCAGCAAGGTGCTGCTCACCGCTCCCGGCAAGGGCGACATCCCGAATGTGGTTTATGGTGTCAACCAAGACACACTCGACCTTGAGAACGAAAAGATCTTCTCGGCTGCCAGCTGCACCACCAACGCCATCGTGCCTGGCCTTGAGGTCATGCTGAAGAACTTCGGCATCGTGAAGGGCCACATCGAGACCATCCACAGCTACACCAACGACCAGAACCTCTTGGACAACTACCACAAGAAGGAGCGTCGTGGCCGCAGCGCCGCCTTGAACATGGTCATCACCGAGACGGGTGCCGGCAAGGCCGCAGCCAAAGCCATCCCCGAGCTGAAAGGCAAGCTGACGAGCAACGCCGTGCGTGTGCCTACGCCCGACGTCTCATTGGCAGTGCTGGCCCTCGACCTTGAACGTGAGACCACCGTCGAAGAGGTGAACGAAGCCTTCCGCAAGGCCTGTTTGGAGGGCAACCTCATCGAGCAGATCCGCTTCAGCAGCAACACCGAGTTCGTCTCGAGCGACGGCATCGGCGACTCGTGCGCCTGCATCTTCGACGCGCCGGCCACCAAGGTCAGCGAAGACGGCAAGACCGTGATCCTGTATCTGTGGTACGACAACGAGTTCGGCTACAGCAACCAGGTGGTCCGCCTCGCCCGCCACATTGGCCAGGTGAAGAGCTATCGCTATTATTGATTTAGGTCGCGAAACGCGAGACTATGGGACGCGGGACTTTCGGGTTCCGCGTCTTTTTTTGCAGGGACTCACGTCGCCTGCTTACTTTGCAGGGACTCACGCCGCCTGCTTACTTTGCAGGGACTCACGTCGCCTGCTTACTGGTGTGCCGTCCCTACGGGACTAGGTGAGGCTGGGTGATTGGGTGACAAGATAGGGCCATTCAGGGTAATTTGGATAGGATTTGTTTCAGATTTGTTTCCCAAACCCACTTTTTTCGTATTTTTGCGCCCTATTTTGCAAAATTCTGACCCTAATGAACAATAAAAACACCCTTCTTGGTTTTGTCCTCATCGCAGCCATCCTCTTCGGCTGGATGTATTTTATGACTCCGTCGAAAGAGCAAATCGCTGAGCAACAGCGTATTCAAGACTCCATTCGGCGGGTGCGGCTCGAAGAAATGGCCTTGGACTCGTTGCGACAGGCCGAACGCAAAAAAGCTGATGCACAGTTGGCAGCGTTGCAGACCGACACGGCCCAATTGGCTCTCATGGACTCGGCCTCCATCGCCATGCAGAGGCAATACGCCTTGCGCGACAAATACGGCGTGTTTGCAGGATCGGCTGAAGGCGAGGAGCAATTCGTCACCATTGAGAACCAGCTGCAACGCCTCACCTTTAGTAACAAAGGCGGCTTCCTGAAACAAGTTGAGCTGAAGGATTACAAGACCTACGATTCGCTGCCGCTCATCCCGTTTGACCCCGAAACGGCCCTGTTTGACCTTTCGTTCTTCGCACAGAACCGCATCGTCAACACGTCGCAGTTCTATTTCAGGCCTTATGTGAACGGACGGCCCTACAACGGCGGCGACATGACGGTGGCCGAAGGCGACAGCATCGTGTTCGCCCAGCGCCTTTGCACCGACGACCCCAACAAATACATCGAGTTCGTCTACACCATACCTTACGACAACTACATGCTTGACTTCGACATTCGCACGGTGGGCATGAAAGACATCATCGCCAACAACGCCGACTATATGAGCATCGATTGGGCCGTCGACCTGATGAAACAGGAGAAGAGCGCCGACCGCTTTGCCGACGAGTCGGTGTATTTCCGCTCGCTCAACGACAAGGATGTCGACCACCTCGTGGTGAACAAGGACAGCGAGCAGACCGTCACCAACAAGCTGAAGTGGATTTCGTTCAAGCAGCGTTTCTTCTGCAACGTCATCGTAGCCGACAACGGCTTCGAGAACGCCAAGATGGCCATGCAAAACCGCCGCTCCAACAACCCTCGCTACTACAAGTCGATGTCGGCCAACATCGAGGTGCCTTACGACTACAACGCCGAGACCAACCTCATCCCGATGTCACTCTATTTCGGCCCCAACCACTTCAAGACCTTGCGCAGCTATAAGATCGGCCTCCAAGACCAAATCAACTTGGGCAACTTCTTCTTGATCAGATGGATCAACTATGGCGTCATCGCCGTGTTCAACTGGCTGAGCCAATACGGCTGGAACTACGGTATCGTCATCCTCATCCTGACCATCATCATCAAGACCTTGCTGTTCCCCTTGGCGTTCAAGTCCTACAAGTCGTCGGCCATCACCCGCGTGCTGAAGCCCGAAATGGACGCCATCAACGAGAAATATCCCAAGGAGGAGGACGCAATGAAGAAACAACAAGCCATCCTGAACCTTCAGCGTCAGGCCGGCGTGAGTCCCGCCTCGGGATGCCTGCCCGCGCTGTTGCAGTTCCCCATCCTCATCGCCATCTTCCGTTTCTTCCCTGCCAGTATCGAGTTGCGCCAACAGCCTTTCCTTTGGGCCGACGACCTCTCGACCTACGACAGCATCGTTGAGTTCCCGAAGTTCCTCGGCATGGACCACCTCAGCCTCTTCACCATCCTGATGACCATCACCACGCTCATCTATACCTATGTGAACAACAAGCAGATGGACTATTCGAGCAACCCGCAGATGAAGCCGATGAAGTGGATGATGTACCTGATGCCCATCATGTTCTTCGCCATCTTCAACAACTATTCGGCAGGCTTGAGCTATTATTACATGTTGGTCAACATCATCACCTTCATCCAGATGTTCGTCTTCCGCAAGATGATCGACGAGAACAAGGTGCGTGCCACCATCGAGGCCAACAAGAAGAAGCCCGTGAAGAAGAGCAACTTCCAGAAACGCTTGGAGGAAGCCCAAAAACAACAGGCCAGGTTGCAGCAACAACAAAAGAAACGTTGATTATGGAAAAACTGGAAAAATTCATCAACGCCATCCTCGAAACGCGCAAGGTGTGGCTGCTTGAGGCCAAGGAAGGCTTCTTCGCCATGCTGGAGGACAACAACGGCGAACCTTACATACCCCTCTGGGAATCAGAGGAATCGGCGGCGCGTGCCGCTCAAGGCGACTGGGAGGGCTACACGGTGACCGACATGGGCTTCTCCGAATTGGAGCACTGGCTCAAGGAATTGGCCTCCGACGACATCGACATCGCCGTTGCCCCTGAGTCGGACGGCGAAATCACGGCCATCTCGTCGGCCAAGTTCCGCACCTGGGTGAAGCCTTATTCCGACGACTCCTTCAAGGATGAGGACGATGACGACGACTTCGACTATGGCGACGGCTGGGCGCAACCGTGGAGTTAACTGATAGTTTTCAGTTGTTCAGTTGTTCGGTTGTTCAGTTGGCAGTTGAAACCAGTCCCGTAGGGACGACAGATATTAGGCAGGCGGTGTAAACCCCTGCAACAAAAAATGCATCCAAAACATGCATGAAAAACGCAGGTGGTGCAAACCCCTGCAAAATAAAATACAATCCGATGTGAAACGTCGGGAAAAAGGGCGGATGCCCTAAAGGAAAAACAAGATATAATGAAAAGCAAGCTCTTTGGTGTCCTTCTGCTGATCGAGACGGCGGCTTTGCTGCTCACTGCTGCAGTGGCGCTCCACTACCAACGCGTGGCAGGGGAGGGCGATGCCCGTTATTTCCTTCTCACTGCCGGGCTGACGGGTGCCGTCGGGCTTTTGCTTTACAATATCGGCAATTCGCAAAAGAAGAGCAACTTGCAGATCCGCGACACCTTCATGGTGGTCGCCTTGTCGTGGATACTGTTCTCGGTTTTCGGCATGTTGCCTTTCCTGATGTATGGCACGGTCGACAACGTGACCGATGCCTTCTTCGAGACCATGTCGGGCTTCTCGACCACGGGTGCCACGGTGCTGGGCAACATCGACCAGCAGCCGCATGGCATCCTCTTTTGGCGTAGCATCATGCAGTGGTTGGGCGGCTTGGGCGTGGTGGTGTTCACCTTGGCCTTCATCCCGTCGGTGGCCAAAGGCTCAAAGAAGATGTCGCTCTTCGCCGCCGAGGCTCCGGGCTTGAGCGTCGAGAAATTGGCCCCCACGATGGGAGCCACCTCGCGCCTGCTGTGGATCATCTACATCGCCCTTACGCTGATGTGCGCCATTGCCTATGCTTTAGGCCCGATGAACAGGTTCGACGCTGTGTGCCACGCACTTACGACCATCGCCACGGGCGGCTTCAGCACCCATCAGGCCAGCATCGGCTATTTCCAGTCCAACTACATCGAGTTCGTTTGCATCTTCTTCATGCTTCTTTCGGGCATCAACTTCGCGATGTACCACTTCTTGTTCAACGGTCGTTTCGACGTGATCAGGAAGAACGAGGAGCTGCGGTGGTACCTGTTGGCCATCCTGCTTTTCACTGTGTTGTTCGTGGCGCGTTTCTATTTTGCCCCGCGCCTCGATGTCATCACCGATGAGCAGCTGGCTTCGCATCCGCAGACCACCCTCGACCGCATCCGAACCTCACTGTTCCATGTGGTGGCCTTGCTTTCGAACACGGGTTTCCAGGGCAGCAACTACGATTACGACACTTGGGGCAGGCTTTTCGTCATCCCGACCGTGGTCTTGATGATTGTGGGCGGTTGCGCGGGTTCCACCAGCGGCGGCATCAAGATGGTGCGTGTCATCGTGCTGTTCAAGTACATCAAGAAGACGGTCTATGAGCTGATCCATTCGTCGAGCGTCTACAACGTCAAGGTTTCCGGACAAATCGTCGACGACATGGCCCTGAAGCGCGTGGTGTCGTTCTTCTCGCTGTTCATCCTCTTGTTCATGGTCAACGTGGTGGCGCTTTCGGCGGCGGGCATGAGCCTTGAGGACGGCGCTGTGTCGTTCCTGACCTGTTTCAGCAACTACGGCCCCGGCACGGGCATCACCGGCCCGAGCGGCACGTTCGACGGCATCTCCAACTTCGCCAAGTGGCTCCTCTCGTTCGACATGCTGGTGGGCCGTCTCGAGATTTTCACCATTTTGCTGCTCTTCACTCGGAGCTTCTGGCGGGCGAAGTGAGCTCATGTCCTTTATCCTTGTTGCCGCTTGACGACGAAGAAGACGAAAAAGATGAGAATCAAAAAGACGCCTAATAAGAGGGCGCCCAAAATGATGTAATACAACACAATCGCCAGTATGCTACGCCAGGCTGTCTTCGCGATGCTGAACCCCAGCATCTTTTGGAAACAAGCTGTGAAGGCAGCAACGATGACCACCATGAGAAAGTTGTTGATAACGTCGGAGGCTCGTTCCGAAAACAGATACACAAGGCTGACCAAACATCGAAAAAGGACCACCATGACCATCGCATAGACGATGGCGACAAGATATTCCGCTTGATAATAACGTTTTCTGTTGCTTTTGCCATACCAAGCCCGTGTTGCGAGGAGAAGGATGGGCAAGGTCAACATGAAGACCGCAGTGTAGTGGTTGTTGTAGAATTTGATTGCAGTTCCTAAATACCAACTCACCCTGTTGGTTATTTCTTCTTTAACGGACTCTTTTCTCTCCAGGTCTGAAGAAAAAACTGTCGTGTCGGATTTCGCGGTCTCTGTGTCTTCAACGCTTAAGCTTTCCAGTTCTTGAATGGATTGGCGGCTGCCGGTGAACGTAAACAGCAGGATGTAGACCGTCAGGGCGAAAAACAGCATGGGGAAAGGGGAGAAGTAGCGTTTGCGCTTTCCGTTGAGGATTTCGACAACCATCGCGCTGGGACGGGTGAAGAGGTTTTTGAGCGTGAACCAAACGCCGCCGTCGTTGCTGAGAATGGCGGTGAGAAGGTTCTGGGAAATGAACTTCATCGTGAAGCGGCTCGTGTCGGCCTTCTGCCCACATTCTGGGCAATACTTGCCTTCGAACTCGGTGCCACAGTTGAGGCATTTTGTGGTGTTAGAGGCATCGCAATCGGCGACCTCGGTTTGGGTCTCAGGAGCGGTTTGTATTTCGTTTTCCATGCTGTTC
The DNA here is from genome assembly GCA_002396205.1 of Bacteroidales bacterium UBA4243. GTDB lineage: Bacteria > Bacteroidota > Bacteroidia > Bacteroidales > F082 > Limimorpha. The sequence continues at coordinate 10,299 of DGXB01000096.1, read as the reverse complement.
GGTTTTTGGGGCAAAGGTAGGGAAAAATAGGCTTGCGGGTTTGTTATTTTGTGTTTGGGTAACTTATTATTTGGTGGAATCGGATTTTCTTTGTATTTTTGAAACGCTGTAGAGAACATTGGATTGAATATTTGTTAATTTATGGAAATATCACATAATCAAATAGTTTCGTTTATTTGGTCGATTGCCGACGATGTGCTACGCGATGTTTTTTTGCGTGGCCAATATCGTGATGTCATATTGCCCATGGTGGTGTTGCGCCGTTTGGATGCCTTGCTTGAGCCTACCAAGGAAGAAGTGGAACAGGAGATCGAGGAAAGTGGGCTGGACAATATGGACGAGGGCGTGTTGAAAGACATCACTGGATTGAGTTTTTTCAATACCAGCAAGTGGACACTGAACCGCCTGAAATCACAAGCTTCGGACAACAACGACATCCTTTACGACAATTTCGTGGAGTATTTAAACGGCTTCAGCGAGAACGTGCGCGATGTGCTGAAGAACTTCGAGTATTACAACAAAGCACGCAAGTTGGCCGACAACGACCGGCTCTTGTCCATCATCGAGAAAATCACCGACCCTCGCATCAACCTGACTGACAAGGAGGTGAAAGACCCCGATGGCATCATGTTGCCTGCCATGACCAACATTGGCATGGGTACCGTGTTTGAGGAGCTGCTGCGTCGTTTCAACGAGGAGAACAACGAGGAAGCGGGCGAACACTTCACGCCCCGAGATGCCATTTCGCTGTTGGCGCACCTCGTTTTTGAACCCGTGAAGGACAACCTTCCCAAGATTATCTCATTGTACGACCCAGCATGTGGCTCTGGTGGAATGTTGACGGAAAGCCGTGAATACCTTATGGATATCGGTGTCAGGAGTGCGGCTATCCAACTGTCGGGAACCGAAATCAACCCAGAGACATACGCCATTTGCAAGTCCGACTTGATTATCAAAGGTGTCGATCCAAGTGGAATGCACTTGGGCAACACCATTACCGATAACGCCTTTTCCGACAAGTCGTTTGGCTATATGATCACCAATCCGCCATACGGCAAGTCGTGGAAGACCGACAAGGAGAAGATTTACCACGAAAAGACCTTGCTTGACCATCGTTTTGAACTGTCGTTGACCAATTTCGCAGGTGAAGAAGAAGTGCTCGACAGCACGCCGCGCACTTCCGACGGGCAACTGCTGTTTATGCTCGAAGAAGTCGACAAGATGAAGCCTTTGGAGTTCCAGCCACAAGGCAGCCGTGTGGCTTCCATTCACAATGGGTCGTCACTGTTTACGGGCGATGCGGGTAGCGGTGAGAGCAATATCCGTCGCTATCTGATTGAGAATGACTTGGTGGATGCCATCATCCAATTGCCTAACAACATCTTCTATAATACAGGCATCACTACCTACGTTTGGCTTTTGACCAACAAGAAGGCCGACAACCGCAAAGGCAAGGTGCAGCTGATCGACGCTTCGCAGGCCTTTGAGAAACTGAGGAAAAACCAAGGCTCGCGCAACTGCACCATCACGCCCGAACATCGCAATGCCATCCTGAAAACCTACATGGACTTCGTGGAAAAGGAAGCCGATGGCGACAAGGTGGCCTCCAAGATTTTCGACGGCGACGACTTCCGCTTCTACAACGTCACCATCGAGCGGCCTTTGCGCTTGAAGAGCCAGTTCAACGCCCTGAAAATTGATGAGTTGCTTTACGACAATGGCGAACTCGAACTTTCAAAATGGCTGTATCAGACTTACGGCAATCAAGTGTTTGAAGGATTGGACGCCGAAATCCCGAACATCAAGGAGTATTTGAACGACAACGAGATAAAGTTGACCGACAAGAAATTGGCGAAACTCATCAGCGTCAAGGAATGGCAGAGCCGCCGCGAGTTGATGGAGGCCGCCAAACAACTCATGCATGCCATCGGCACGGAAGTCTTCATGGACTTCAATCTGTTTGTCGCCAAGATTGAGGCTGCGGCCAAGGCGTTGAAGATGGACGTGAAAGGCAACAAATTGAATGCCATAGCCCGGGCCATGTCGGTGACCGACCCCGAAGCCGCTCCCGTCGTCAAGAAGCAACACAAGGTTGGCAGCAAGGAGGTGGAGAAACTGATGGCCACCTTTGGCGTGGACGAAAAGCGTCTGTCGGACTACGGCTATTACCCTGGCGAGAAGGGTAGCTATGTGTGCCAATATGTTGAATATGAAAGCGACAGCGACCTGCGCGACACGGAGAAGATTCCCGTGAAGGAAGACATCTACGAATACTTCCAGCGCGAGGTGCGTCCATACGTGGCCGATGCTTGGATCAACCTTCCACCGACCAAGATAGGCTGCGAAATCTCGTTCAACAAGTATTTCTACAAGCCCGTTCCGTTGCGCACCTTGGAAGAGAACGAGCGCGACATCCTCGAACTCGACCGCCAGAGCCAGGGGTTTATTCAGTCACTGTTTAATCAGATTTAGAGTTGTGGAAATGAAAAAAAATAAATTGAGCAATGCGCTGGACGGAAGGTTAACTGCTTTGTTTGATAAGGTGTCGACCATCATCGAACAGTCGCGAAATCTTGTCTATGTCACGGCCAATGTTGCAGAGGTGAAAGCCCGCTATGAAGTGGGCCGGTATATTTTTGAAGATGAGCAGCAAGGGGAGAGGGCGGCCTATGGCAAGGATTTGCTTCGCCAATTATCCAAAAAGCTAATGGAAAAATTTGGCGATGACTGGACTTATGACACATTAAGAAGATGTAGGCTTTTTTATCAATCATACACATATCCGCCAATTGAGGCAACGGTGTTGCGCAAATTTCAAAACACTGGAAAACAGGAAATTGACGATTCGGGCAACAGTGTTGCACAAATCCGGCAACCACGTTTTACTCTCTCGTGGAGCCATTATCTCATTCTAATGCGGGTTGACAATCCTGACGCCCGTAGTTTCTATGAAATTGAGTGTGCCCAGCAGCAGTGGAGTGTTAGGCAACTTAGTCGTCAGGTCGGCAGCAGCCTGTACGAACGTTTGGCGCTAAGTCGCAACAAGGATGAGGTGATGCGTTTGGCTTGTGAGGGGCAAACGATGGAAAAACCTGACGACATCATCAAGAACCCTGTCACATTGGAATTTTTGGGACTCAAACCCGATGTCGCATATACCGAAACCAAGTTGGAAAATGCCATCATTGGCAAGATGCAGAAATTCCTGTTGGAGATGGGCAAGGGCTTCCTTTTTGAGGCAAGACAGAAGCGTTTTACTTTTGATGAGCAGAATTTTTATGTTGATTTGGTGTTTTACAACCGTTTGCTCCAATGTTATGTCCTTATTGATTTGAAGACGGGGAAACTCACCCATCAGGATTTGGGACAGATGCAAATGTATGTCAACTATTACGACCGCTATGTGAAGCAGGAGTTTGAAAAACCGACCATTGGGATTCTCCTTTGCGAGGAGAAGAACGATGCCTTGGTGGAACTGACGTTGCCCAAAGATGCCAACGTTTATGCGGCGCAATATTCGTTGTATCTGCCCGACAAGACATTGTTGCAGGCAAAACTGAAGGAATGGATTGACGAATTCAACGAGAATAAACCCGAAAACTGACTTTATGCAACGATACGATACATACAAGGACAGCGGCGTGAAATGGCTCGGAGAGATTCCGAGTCATTGGGAAATGAAACGGTGGCGTTTTCTTATGTCGGAGAATACGACGAAGAATACTAATTGTAAAGAAAGGCTGCAACTTCAATTCCGTTACGGAGATATAGTTAGAAAGGTAAACCAAAGTGAAGAGTCTGATGTGCTTGACACAATTAGCAAATACACGATTGTTGAGCCTGATGACATTATGATAAATGGATTGAATCTGAATTATGACTTTATTTCCCAAAGAGTTGCACAGGTTCAAGAGCGTGGTGTGATTACTTCTGCATATATTAGTTTACGTCCTACGGAGATTGCAAATTCAAGGTATTTCACATACTTCTTGAAATCCATGGATGCCAAAAAAATGTTTCATGGTATGGGAACGGGAATACGATTGACTTTGTCGTATAATGAATTGAAAAACCAGTTTATTCCTTGTCCTTCGTCTGAAGAGCAAACCGCCATTGCCAACTATCTCGACACCGTCACCGCGAAGATTGACGCCGCCATAGCGCAGCAGCAGAAGATGATCGACCTCTTGAACGAGCGCAAGCAAATCATCATCAACCGTGCCGTAACCCGTGGCCTCAACCCCAACGCCCGCATGAAGGACAGCGGCGTGGAATGGATCGGGGAGGTGCCGGAACATTGGGAGGTGAGGAAGGCAAAATATTTATTGAGTGAATTTGTTGAGAAATCACAAAATGGTAGTGAACAATTATTGTCAGTCTCTCAATATGAGGGAGTTGCTCCAAATGAATCGGGCTCCAGAAGTGAATCTTTTATAGGGTATAAGATAGTTCATAAAAACACATTAGTCATAAACATCATGTTGGCTTGGATGGGAGGATTTGGTGTGTCAGAGTTGGAAGGGATTGTCAGTCCAGCATACTGTACATATTATTGTGATAATACTATTGCTTTGCCCAAATTTTTGGGGTATTTGTATAAATCTAATATGTATTTGGCAGAATTTGCCAGGCGTTCTACTGGTGTTATTCCATCTAGATGGAGAATGTATACTGATGATTTTGGACAAGTATTAACCATATTGCCTCCTATCAATTCTCAACGAGAAATCATTTTATTCATTGATAATGAAATAAATAAAATAAATCCATATATTAATAAATGCAAGATTCAAATCTCCCTTCTTCAGGAGCGGAAGCAGATTATAATCAATGAAGTGGTGACGGGAAAGGTGAAGGTGATATGAGCAAGAGATCGATACGTTTTTTCAATGACCGCGAAGTGCGGGCCGTCTGGGATGAGGAACACAGCAAGTGGTGGTTCTCGGCCACAGACATTGTGCGTGCCATCAATGATGAAGAGGACTATGTCAAGGCGGGCAACTATTGGCGTTGGCTGAAAAAGAAACTCAATGCCGATGGCGTTCAACTCGTGAGTGTCACTCACGACTTCAAATTCGAGGCTCCCGACGGTAAACAGCGTTTCGCAGACGCCTTGGACAGCGATTGCGTAAAGGCTTTGGCAGAGAATTATCCCAACAACCGCGCCAATGCCTTTTTGAATTGGTTCACTTACAGCGACAATACCATCGACGGGCAGAGCAAGAAGAAAGCCTACGCACTGGTTGAGAGCGGGTTGCTTGAAGCGATGAAACCGGGGACAATAAAGTGCCTGCAACAGATTCATGCCTTCTTGTTCGGCGGATTATATGACTTCGCCGGAAAGATACGGACAAAGACCATCTCCAAGGGCAACACCATCTTCTGTCTGGCAGAGCACCTGCACTCGTTCCTCCAAAGCGTGGAGCAGATGCCGGAAACCACTTTCGATGAGATTGTTGACAAATATGTGGAGATGAACATGGCCCACCCCTTTATGGAGGGCAACGGCCGCAGCACTCGCATCTGGCTCGACCTCATACTGAAGAAACGACTTGGCTTATGCGTGGATTGGAGCAAGATTGGCAAACGCGACTATCTGAATTCGATGATAGAGAGCCACTTGGACAGTACCAAGATACGGGTTCTGCTTAAACAGGCACTTACCGACAAAATTGATGATCGCGAAATTTTTATGAAAGGAATTGACTATTCGTATTATTACGAACAGGAAGAGTAAACAATAATGTGGTTATGAATACAAGCCAAACCAACGAACAAGCCTTCGAGGCACTGATAGAGAAAGCCTTGGTGGGCAGCACCCACGAGGAACGCTCGGCCAATGGGCAGAACGACGTGGAAGTCCAGTCGCCCAATGCGCAACAATACTATTGGGGCCAGCCCAAGGACATGGACAAGAAACTGGCCATCGACCTGCGGCGGCTGTGGGCTTTTCTTGAGAGCACACAACACGACGCGCTGAACGAATACAAGGGAAAAGACCTGAAAACCGAACTGCCCAAGCGCATCTCGAAGGACATCGAGACCTTCGGCATCATCAAGGTGCTGCGCGAAGGCGTGGATGTGGACAACATCCATCTTTCGCTGTTCTATCCCCGACCTTCGGCTGCCGATAGCGAGCTTTCCAAACTGAAATACGCCCAAAACCAGTTCTCACTCACGCGCCAGCAGACGTTCTCAGTCGCCAACCCAGGTCTGGAAATCGACATAGTGCTGTTTGTCAACGGTTTGCCCGTATTCACCTTCGAGCTGAAGAACCCTTGGACCCACCAAACCGCCAAATACGACGGGCAAAAGCAATACAAGTCAACGGAACGCAACCCCAAAGAGACCTTGCTCAACTTCGGTCGTTGCCTTGCGCACTTCACCATGGACAAGGACGAGGTGTTTTTCACCACGAGACTCAACTTGGATAAGACCTATTTCATGCCTTTCAACAAAGGTCTGCCCAACGGCCAAGGCGCGGGCAATACCGTGAATGCCGAAGGTGGCTACAAGACCGCGTATATGTGGGAACAAATCCTGCAAAAGGACACCGTAGCCGACATCATCATGAACTACGTCTGCTTCGACTACGACGAAGCCAAGACCCAGAAGAAGGTGCCTCACATCATGAAGAACGCCAAGAAACTCATTTTCCCGCGCTATCATCAGTTGGACGTGGTGAGCAAGTTGGTGGATGACGTGGCTGACAAGGGAGTGGGGAAGACCTATCTCATCCAACATTCAGCTGGGTCGGGAAAATCCAACTCGCTCACTTGGTTGGCCTACAAACTCATCAAGACCTGCCCTAATACGATGGATGCGGTGAGAGCCAAAGCCGTGGATTCGCCTTTGTTCAACTCTGTCATCGTGGTCACCGACCGTCGCCTGCTCGACAAGCAGATTTCCGACAACATCAAGATGTTCGGCCAAAGTGCCAAAATCGTGGCTCATGCCGACACCTCAAAGGATTTGAAGGAAGCCATTGAGAATAACAAACGCATTATCATCACCACGATACAGAAGTTCCCCTTCATCTGCGACGCCATCAGCGACGTGAGCGACCACAACTTTGCTGTCATCATCGACGAGGCCCACAGCTCGCAATCGGGCATAGCTGCCGACAAGCTCAACGCCACGGTGCAAAAAGACGCCGACACCGACGGCAGCGACACCGATGCCTTGTTGGAGAAACTGATGAAAGACCGCAAGATGAGCACCAACTGCTCTTATTTTGCGTTCACGGCAACGCCGAAACGAGAAACACTGGAGCGTTTTGGTAGCGAGGACGCCGAAGGCAAATTCCATCCTTACCATCTCTACGGCATGAAACAAGCCATCGAGGAAGGGTTCATCCTTGACGTGCTGACCAACTATACCACCTATCGAAGCTATTACGAACTCACCAAGAGCATCGAGGACAACCCCGAATACAACAACGAGCGGGCGCAGAAAAAGCTGAGGAGCGCCGTTGAGCGCGACCCTCAAACCATTGCAGCCAAGGCCGAGGTGATGTTGGCGCATTTCGACGCAAAAGTTTTCCGCAGCCACAAGCTGAAAGGCAAGGCCAAGGCCATGGTGGTGACCAAGGACATTGAGTGTGCCATCAAATACTATCTGGCGTTGAACAGAATCGTCAATGAGAAAGGCTTGCCTTACAATATATTGATTGCCTTCAGCGGTGAAAAACGGATGCAAACGATGTCGGTTTCGGGATCGTCGCAAACTAATGAAATGGGTTATAGCTTTGCGGCAGAGTCTACGGGTAAGTTTACGGATTACACGGAAGCGGGAATGAATGGCTTTCCTGACTCACAGACGGCAGAGAGATTCGATGCTGACGACAACCGAATTTTGGTTGTGGCCAACAAGTACCTCACCGGCTTCGACCAGCCCAAGCTCTGTGCCATGTATGTCGACAAGCCTTTGGCTGGCGTGTTGGCCGTTCAGGCTCTTTCGCGTCTTAACCGTTCGGCTCCCGACTTGGGCAAGTTGAGTGAAGACCTGTTTATCCTTGATTTCTATAACACCCAAGACGACATCAAGGAGGCTTTTGACCCGTTCTACACCTCTACGACTTTGTCGGAAGCCACTGATGTCAACATCCTGCATGAGCTGAAGAGCACTTTGCTCTCGTTTGGCGTTTTCGATATGGACGAGGTCGACGCGTTCATTGAATTATACATCCATGGTGCCAATGCCGACCAATGGGCGCCCATCATTGATAAAGCAGCCGACCGTTTCAACCTTGAGATTGATTGGCCCGAAAACGGCAAGGCTGATTTCAAGATGAAGTGCAAACAGTTTGTGAAGATTTATTCGCGGGTGGCTGCCATCATGCCCTTCGAGATGAAGGATTGGGAAAAGCTGTTTTGGTTCCTACGCTATCTCATTCCTGGCTTGCATGTGACCAACAACGGCGATGACGGGCTGAAGGACTTGTTGGATTCGGTGGATTTGAACACTTACGGTCTGCGCCGCACCGCCTTGAATGAGGCCATTACCTTGGATGCCGGCGAGACCACCATCGACCCGTTGAAACCAACGATGGTCAACGCGGGTTCAGAGGAGGAAGTCAAAGACCCCTTGGATGAGATATTGAAAGAGTTCAACCAACGGTGGTTCAATGGTTGGGATGCCACGCCCGATGACCAGAAAATGAAGATGATAAGCGTTGCGCAGGCGGTGGCTGAAGACGAAGACTACAAATCGCTGGTGGTGGGCAATCCCGACCAGCAAGCCGTGGATGCCCTCATGGTGCAAATCATCGACCGTATCATCCGCAAAAAGCGCAAGGGCGACATGTCGTTATACAAAGAGTACCAGCAAAACGAAGGTTTCAAGGTGGATTTTCGCAGCGTCATCACTCGTATGTTGGGAGATTTGGATTATTTGCAGGCATAGGTGTTCTTGAAATTCGGACTACACACATTCCGTCGTTGATATGAAATAACAGATGGATATGGTTGTTTATTGTCATTTTGTCGCGAAACTAATCCTTAAACCTTTAATTTTCTGTCATTTTGTCATAAACCAAGTCAAAATTTCGCCAAGGTGGAATTGGCTGGGATTTTGATGGAGTTCGGGCGTTTCAAATTCGAAAATCAGAAAGGAAAAACGAAATATGAACTTCAACCAATTCACAATCAAATCGCAGGAAGCCATCAACAAGGCCATGGAAATCGCGCAGTCGCACCAAAGCCAGACGATTGAGAGCTTCCACCTGCTCAAGGGCATGATCCTGAGCGACGACTACTTGGTGCCCAACCTGATGAAAAAGTTGGGCGTCAACATGACGCGGCTCAACGAGGCCCTCGACCAGACCATCAACTCGCAACCACGCTCCAGCGGCACCGAGTTGTACTATTCCTCAGAGGTCAGCCGCGTTTTCAACGACGCTATGACCTTGGCCAAGAAGATGGGCGACGAGTACATCTCCATCGAACACCTGCTGCTGGCCATCTTCGAGAGCAACAGCATGACCTCGCAGATGATGAAAGACCAGGGCATCCGTAAGGACGACCTTGAAAAGGCCATCCAGCAGTTCCGCAAGGGCAAAAAAGTGGACTCGCAAGATGCCGAACAGAACTACGACAGTCTGAACCGCTTCGCCAAGAACCTGAACGAGTTGGCCCAGCAAGGCAAGCTCGACCCCGTGATTGGCCGTGACGAGGAAATACGTCGTGTGCTGCAAATCCTGAGCCGACGCACCAAGAACAACCCTATATTGATAGGTGAGCCTGGCGTGGGTAAGACCGCCATCGTGGAGGGCTTGGCCCAGCGTATCGTCAACCGCGACGTGCCTGAGAACCTGAAGACGAAGACCGTGTTCAGCTTGGACATGGGTGCTTTGCTCGCTGGCGCAAAATACAAGGGCGAGTTTGAGGAACGTCTGAAGAACGTCGTCAAGGAAGTGGTCGACAGCGATGGCGAAGTCATCTTGTTCATCGATGAGATCCACACCTTGGTAGGCGCAGGCGGCGGCGAAGGCGCCATGGACGCGGCCAATATTTTGAAGCCGGCCCTGAGCCGTGGCGAGCTGCGTGCCATCGGTGCCACCACTTTGAAGGAATACCAGCAGTATTTCGAGAAGGACAAAGCGTTGGAGCGTCGTTTCCAGAAGGTCATGATCGACGAGCCTGACGAGGCTTCGGCCATCAGCATCTTGCGTGGCTTGAAGGAGCGTTACGAGACGCACCACCACATCCGAATCTTGGACGAGGCCATCATCAGCGCCGTGCAGCTTTCGGTGCGTTACATCAGCGACCGTTTCCTGCCCGACAAGGCCATCGACCTGGT
>DGXB01000068.1 GCA_002396205.1 Bacteroidales bacterium UBA4243 | reverse complement strand
GGTGTAAGGGTTGATGTAGCGTTCTCTTCTTTCGTCAATCATGATGTCCATCGTTAGGTTACGTTTGCAAAGTTAGGCATTTATTTTTGAAATCGGCGCTTTTTTTCTTGTTTTTCCTCTATCGCGAATCAAAAACATGTCCGATAGCTCCCCAAAACTCATTTTTTTTTGATAGATTTGGGGGAGTATCGGCACCTTCCTCCGACCTTCTTTTTCGCCACAAATATTTATTTTCACAAACCCTTCTTTATTCCAAAAATTATTCCGACCTTTGCAGCCGCAAAAATCGAGAGAGAAAATCGTTTCAAGAAATTATAAATCAATAGTTTATGAGCAAGATTAACGACATAATGAACGAAATCGGCCAGGCTTTGGCCAGCAAGAAGTTCTGGGTGGAGCTGCTGATTATGACCTTCGGCATGTTCATGACGGGCGTTTGCGTGTATTATTTCCTCGTTCCGAGCAAGCTGATCGTGGGTTCCATATCGGGTCTTTCCATCGTGCTGACCAACATTTTCAACAGCATGGGCGTCAACATCGGACTGCCTTCGATGATTACCATCATCAACGCCATCCTGCTGGTGCTGGCCTATCTTCTTGTTGGCAAGGAGTTTGGACTTAAGACCGTTTATTGCGCCCTTATCCTCGGCCCCATGACCAAGGTGTGCGAATGGATTTATCCTTGGCAGAACTTTGCCACGCCCAACGATTACCTTATTAATATGGGCGTCGCCCCCGACCAAGCCTTCTCGGTGATGGGCAACCCGTGGTTCGACCTGCTTTGCTGCGTCATCATCCTGAGTGCGGCGCAAACGCTGATGTTCTCCATCAACGCCTCGACGGGTGGCCTGGACATTTTGGCCAAAATCGTCAACAAGTACTTGCACTTCGACATGGGCAAGTCGGTGAGCGTGGCGGGTGCCATCATCTGCCTCACGGCCTTCGCCATCAACCCGTTCCAGATGGTCGTCATCGGCCTCATCGCCACTTGGATCAACGGCATGGTTGTCAATATGTTCACGGCCAACCTCAACCGCCGCAAGCGTGTGTGCATCGTGTCGAAAGACTACGACCGCATCCGTCGCTATATCATTGACGACTTGGGGCGTGGCTGCACCTTGTATGAGGTCATCGGTGGCTATACCAACGAGAAGTCGATCGAACTCGAAGCCTTGCTCACCAACGACGAGTTCTCCAACCTGATGGAGTTCCTCGGCAAGAACGAAATCAATGCCTTCACCACCGCAGGCAACGTGAGCGAGGTGTACGGCTTGTGGTCGAAGGACCGCCACAAGGCGAGAAAACATGCAGAAAAGAGATAAAAAGAGTAGATAGATTGTTTTTTCATGGTGCCGCAGTCCGGAGCAATCCGGCTGCGGTTTTTTGTATTGAATTATTTCCTATTTTTGTGGCACTAAACTTTTGAACAATGGAAAAGCTTTTAGACAAATTCCTGAGATACGTCGCAGTGGAAACCACTTCCGACGAAAATTCCGAGTCGCAGCCCAGCACTGACAAACAGTTGAACCTGTTGAAGATGCTTCGCGACGAACTGCAAGCCATGGGCATCGAGGCCACCCTCGATGAATACGGCTATGTGATGGCCACCATCCCTTCCAATGTCGACCGTGAGATTCCCGCCATCGGCTTCATCGCCCATGTCGACACGTCGCCCGACGCCTCTGGCAAGGACATCAAGCCGCAAATCATCCCGAACTACGACGGCAGCGACATCATTCTGAACAAGGAAAAGAACATCGTTTTGCGCGTTTCCGAATTTCCTGAAATGGCGCAATACAAAGGCCAGACGATGATCACCACCGACGGCACGACCCTTCTGGGCGCCGACGACAAGGCGGGCGTGGCCGAAATCATGTGGGCGGCCCAATACATGATGGAACACCCCGACTTCAAGCATGGCGAAATCAAGATCGGTTTCACGCCCGACGAGGAAATCGGGCGCGGCGTGGTGAAATTCGACGTGAAGAAGTTTGGCGCGAAATATGCCTACACGATGGACGGCGGCGAAATCGGTGAGTTGGAATACGAGAACTTCAATGCCGCTGCCGCCAAGATCCACATCCAAGGCAGCAACATCCATCCCGGCTACGGCAAGGACAAGATGGTGAACTCGATGCTTATCGCCATGGAACTCAATGGGATGCTACCCGTGGAGCAAGTGCCTCGCTATACGCAAGGCTACGAGGGCTTCTTCCACCTGACCGACATCAACGGAACTGTTGAAGAGACCAACATGTCGTACATCATTCGCGACCACGACCGCGCCAAGTTTGAGGAAAAGAAGGCCCTGATTACGGCTGTGGCCGAGTTCTTGAACAAGAAATACGGCAACGTGGTGACGTTGGAACTGAAACACCAGTATTACAACATGCGCCAAGAGGTGGAGCCGCATTTCTTCATCGTCGAGAAAGCCTTGAAAGCCATGGAGATGGCCAACATCAAGCCGAAAGTGCAACCCATTCGTGGCGGCACCGATGGCGCCAACCTTTCGTTTATGGGCCTGCCTTGCCCCAATATCTTTGCTGGCGGACACAACTTCCACGGCAAGCTCGAATATGTGCCGCTCGAAAGCATGATGAAGGCTTCGGAGGTGATTCTGAACATCATCACCTTGTTCCAGGCGGAATGAGGGTTGGGATTGGCTTGGTAAAGGAAACTCCTAACGGAGCATAACCGATTGATTCGGTGGTTTCAATGAAAAGTTAGCTCCTAACGGAGCATTCTTGAAAACACCAACCATTGAAAAACGGCTTGCAGAAACCTTTCCGCAAGCCGTTTTGTTTTGCCTAAGATTTCCTGTTACGCTTAAGCGTAAGCCGGGGCTTCGTTCTTCAGCTCTTCATAGAATTTCACATGCGCCATCTCCATCCATGGAGCCACCCAAAGCATGCCGATGCCTAAGGTAATGATACCCAAGAGAATCCATCCGATGTAGCTGAGGTCGAGGAGGAAAAGGTCCATCTTGTGGCCTTCCATCATGGCCTTGCTGCGGTCGATGCACTCGTTGGGGCCAAGTTCGGGATTGTCCTCGGCAATGTATTCAGTCATCGCATAAGAATATGCCTTGATGATGCCGGGGACGATGAGCAACAATGCCCAAAGAAAGGTGAACACGGTCTTGAGCAGCTCGATGCCCAACACGCGCCCATAGTCTTCCTTGAAGCCCGCGCTAAACATTTCCTTGATGGTCTCCTCGCGGTTGCGGTGGAAGCGGAGGATGCCGACGGAAAAACCATATTGGAGGTTGCAGCCAACGAGCAAGGCCACGAGGAACCCTACCGTGATGAAACCGGCGGATTTGGTTTGGTTGCCGCCTTGCGAAATCCCGCTAACGAGAGCCGTAATCAAAGCGGCCAATACGGGTTGTGTCCATTTGCCCCGAAGCAGTCCGAGGGCGTAGTTTCTAATGTCAGGTCTTGTCATCATGTTGTGTTGTTTTTTAGGGGTTTAACGTCACAAAGATAGTGTTTTTTGAATTATCAAAGCAATAATGGCGATTTTTTTTAGTTTTGCAGACCGAAAGGAGAAAAAATGAACCCAATCAAGAGCGGCAAGTGGAACAAGATTACGTTGGCATCGGTTTTCGCCCTTGCCGGTGTGGTGTATTGCCTCATCTCGTTGGTCAACCATTACTTTTTCAAGACTTATGCGCTCGATCTGGGGCTTTACACACATTTCATGTATGAATATGCCCATTTTCGTAGAGCAGATTTGTTCATGATGGACATGGCGCCTCAGTCTGCCTTGAGCGCCCATTTCGACCTTTATCTTATTTTGCTTTCGCCTTTGGTGTACGTGTTCGGTTCGTACACCCTGCTTGTCATCCAGATTGCGGCAGTGTTGTTTGGAGGATACGGTGTCTACAAGTTGATTTTGCTTTACACGGACGACGACTTGCTCCCGCTTTTGGCTGTTGCGTCGTTCTTTTTCTCTTTTGGGGTGATACATGCCTTGTCGTATGATTATCATTCCAATGTGGTGTCGGCGATGATGCTACCTTGGATGCTCTATTGTCTCAAAAAAGGCCGTTTCATTGGAGCATCTGTCTTTGCCGTTTTGCTTGTCATCGGAAAGGAAAATCTGTCGCTATGGCTGTTTTTCATAGCTTTAGGCTTGATGTGGGATTACCGTAAAGACAAGAAAACGCTTTGGTATTTGTTTGGCTGTTCCGTTTTTGCATTGGTTTATTTTGTTGTGATCAACATGGTGGTAATGCCTCGGATTGGGGCAAGGGGAATCATGCGATATGAGTATCTGGGTAGCAATTATGCTGAGATTGCCAAGAATTTGATCTTGAATCCTGGCGAGACCCTGCGTATTTTGTTTAACAACACGAGTACGCTGACGCGTTTCGATGGGATAAAAGGAGAGTTTTATCTTTGCGCCTTGGCTTCGGGAATGCTTCTTACTTTGTTGAAACCCAATTATTTGTTGATGCTGATTCCGCTTATCGCACAAAAAATGCTTGCCTCCAACGCTGTGTTTTGGGGCGTTTCGTTCCAATATTCCATCGAGTTTGTGCCCGTGTTGGTGGTCTCGTCTTTCTTGGTGATTCTCAAGCTGAAAAAACGGGGTTGGCGGATGGCTTTGGGCCTGGCTTTGCTGCTTTCCACCGTGCTGACCACTTTTTACACCATCGGCGTACCCAAATCCAAGGTTTGGCTCGACCATATTTGTGTGTATCAAGGTCGTCACTACGAGCAAAAGCGTTTCGATGTGGATTATGCCCGCCAGCTCATCGAGATGATTCCCGACGAGGCTTCGGTGTGTGCCGAAACGAATTTCGTACCACATTTGGCTTTGCGCGACAACATACTGAACTTCGCGAATGCGACCAAGATAGACACTGATTATGTGCTGATTACGGAGCATTACATCAATTTCGAGCGGAATGGCGAGTTGCTGTTTGCCAATCGCGACGAATACGAGACGCTTGCCACCGATGGGAATCTCTATCTGTTCCGTCGGAAACAGCCATGACCGTCACCGTGAATAATAAAAGACGCTGTAAGGAGGCTCGTCTTGTTCCCGCTCAAGCCTGAATCCAAGGCTTTCCAAATATTCCTTTAATCCCTTGATTGGCATTGCTTTGTGATATGGGAAAGCTACCTTGTCGTGGGCCTCGAAATCGGCTTTTTTGTAGTTGTAGTCGTAATAATAACCTTCATTCAAAAGGTAATCGCGAAAGACGTAATAGTTGGTCGGCTGGCTTTGGGTGCGGAAAATGTCGTGGTTTTTGTCCAGATAATAGGTGAACTGCTTGTCGAAATATTCGGGCAGTATAACGAGGACGTTTTCTTTTTCTTTTGCTTCAACCAATTGGTTTACAATCGGTTTTATGTTGGAATGCCAGCCGCTGAATCGTTTTGTGGAACTGTCAGGGGTGCAAGAAAAGGCCATGGCTACTGCAAAGATGCCCATGAGCGCCCAACCGTAGGCTTTTCGCTTGGGAAACAGATAGTTGCAATAGGCTGCGATGGCAAGGTAGAAAATGGGGAAGAGGAAGTAGAAATAACGGTCGAGGAAGAAGCCGGTGAAATAGGAGAGTACGAACGAAACCAATAGCGGAACGATCCAAATCAAAGTGAGGATGGCCGTGTTTCCGAAGTGAAAGTTCTTTTTTGAAACATTGAAAATCAACAATATGAACGCTGAGGCGAGGATGACGATGGCCAAAACCGTTGTCACGGGTTCGTTGCACATGCGCCACAGGAAGTCGTAGAGCGCTTCGGGACTGGTGGTCTTCTCGATCCAGGTGCCATTGACGCCCGAGTCCAAAAAACGTCGGAAAAGCACGGGAAACATGGGAGCGAACAGCAGTACGAGCGAGGCGGCATGAATCAGGTAGGGCTTCCAAATCTTGTTTCTTATCGGTCTGATAATCAGAGTGATGATAAATTCCATTACGATAATCCAAACGGATAGGTAGTGGCCATACATCAGCATGAGGTTGGCGAGGGTCAAAAGGATGAATTTGAACGTCTTAGGCCGTTGAATGGCGCTGACGAACAGGTAGACCGAGCTGGCCGTGGCAAATCCGATGAGGCTGTAAACACGACATTCGTGCGCCATATAGATTGAAAACGTTGAAAAACAGTAAAACAACGACGCTGCAATGCCCACAAATCGTTGAATGTGCCTCTCGCCGAGCAAATAGATGGGTACGACGGTCAATGCGCTGAAAATGAGCGATAAGGAGCGGATGGCGACTTCAGAGATGCCGAAAACCTTGGTCCAAAAATGCAGCAGGGTTTCCCAAAGGGGCGGGTTGTCGCCTCGGGTGAGCATCGCAACGATGTCGGGCAGGCTTTGTAGGGCCATGTAGAGCGTGAAACTCTCGTCGCCGCCGAGGTCGGTCTTGCCGATGCAGAGGGCACGCAAAGCCATTGCCAAGGCTAATAAAACAAGGCATTCGAGTGCGGATTGCAGTTTGTTCGGTGTCTTGCAAAGGTTCATGGCTCTTCGGTTTTGTGTTTTTCGGCCTCGCGTTGGGCCATCAGGTCATTGACGCTTGGCTGCATGTAAATCAGGCCTTTGCAGGCGTAGACGAAGAAGTTTTTGGCGGGTTTGCCCCCACGCTCGATGGTGATGGTGTCGATGGACTCGATGGACTGGAAGCCGCCGGGGTAGAGTGCCTCGGGTCGCTTGAAGTAGCGGCTGTCGGTGAGGAACCAGAAATCCTCGCCTTTGGCGAAGCCGCCTCGTTCGTCGTTGATCCACAGGTATTTGTGGAGCTTGTCGGGATAGCCGATGCCCATCACCTTCATGCCCAACGGACGTGCCACGTAATAGTCGAGGTTGGCCAAGGGAAACCATTCGTCGGCCACGATGCCATCTTCTTCTTTCATCAAGCCTTCATCAATTTTCTGTTGGCGTAGGTCGGAGAATTTGCTCTCTAATTGTCGCCAGCCGTACATGTCGAGGGTGAAGTCGTTGCGCCCCTGCATCTCAGGTTCGGTGTGACGGTCGAGGGGAATGAAGCCCGTTTGGATTTCGGCGGCCCCGAAAACCACGACGAAGAGCATGACGCAAAGCGCCGCCACAATGCCTTTCGGGATGGCGATAAGCCCTTCTTTCATCGGCTTTTTGTCGCTTAAATGGCAGGCCGCCAATAAAATAAGTGTGCTGTAAGCGGGTGCGTTCCAATGGGGTAGGGTGGGGCGGGTGAGCGAGATGAGTAGGAAGGCGGCAATCAGCGGAAGCGTTGTGCAAAGCAGCAGCCGTTGGATTGTTTTTTCGAGATGGATTTTCCTTTTGAAAGCCGCGACTACGGCGACGACGATCAGGACGAAATTCACGGGGCTGTTGTAGAGGAACTCGCCCGCCACCTCGGTGCCGAACGTCGCGAAATTGATTTTGCCCAAGCCAACGCGGTCGCCGTGGAAGCCAAAGCTGATGAAGTCGTATTGCAGGTTCCAATAAAGGATGGGGATGCAGCATAGGGCTGAAATGAGTAGTGAAACGTAAAGATAGGGGTTCTTTAGTTGTTTCCTGTTGAAAACCAATATGTAAAGCCCCATTCCGACCCAAAGGAAAACGCCGGAATACTTGGATAGCATGGCAAGGCCGGCAAAGAGGCCGAAAAAAAGCAGGTAGCTGTTTTTCTGGATTGCTTCGTCGTTCCTCCTCGCAATGACGCGAAGCGTGTCGTCGTCTGCGTCATTGCGAGCGAAGCGTGGCAATCCAGCGAAATACCGGATGGCCATCCAAATGGCGAGCAACCAAAACAGCATCAGCGGGGTGTCGGGCATGATGAAAATGCCGGTGATGACGAAACCGTAGACGGAGGCCGTGTAGAGCAGCGCCGCGTAAAGGCCCGTTTGCGCGTCTTTTATGTCTTTTCCGATGCGGTATATAATATAGGTGTCGGCGGTCATGAGGACAACGGAGGCCAATCGGATGAAAAACTCGCTGTCGAGCAACAAGTTGAGGCTGAAGAGCTGAATCATCCAACCCACCATGGGCGGGTGGTCGAAGTGGCTCAGGTCGGGATAGAGGGCGTAGGTCCAATAATACACCTCGTCGTTGCCAAACTCGAGCCATGCGGCCAAGATGCCTCTCACGATGGCGCTGACGGCCAAGAGCCAAACAAGCATTCGGTTGATTCTCTGTTCTTTAACTTGCATCGGCATCGGTTTTCCTTTCTTTCCTTTTCTTGATGAGATACCAAACGAAGGCCACGAAGGCCACGGCATAGACCACCCAATAGAGTATGGTTTGCGAGTAGTTGACGCTGTCGAGGCGGCGGTCGACGACGATGGAGGTGGGGTGCCGCGTGACGGGGTTCAGATACAGGAAGTTCCTGCCGTTGAGGTCGATGCGGGTGCGCACATAGGTGTCTTCGGGCTGGATGACGTATTGGGCCGTTGCCACGTTCTCTTCGGTTTTCAGCAACTTGCCGTCTTGCCCGATGAATTGCACTTGGCGCATGGTCTCGGCTGAGGTTTGGATGAAAAGCGTATCGCCAACGAGTTGGGCCTGAGTCAAATGGTCGAGTGCATGGGCTTCTTTCGCCTTTTGCTCAAGGGTCAGGGGATGGTAATAGTAATTGTCGAACTCCACGGCATAGCACAAGCCTTTTTCCAAGGCATCGTAAACGTTTTCGGCCTTCAGGTCGGGCGTGTTGACCATGGTCAGGTTGCGGCACACCTCGTGCACGTTGGTGATGTTGTGCGTGTCGTCGTCGCCGAGGGCATAAATCCTATGTCCGTTGGAAAGCGCCACATCCCAATGCTCGATGGCGTTTCCGTAAGGGTTCACCACCTCGATCAGGCGGTAGTTGCTCAGCCATTTCATGTCGCTCACCTTGTAGCCTTTCGTGAACGAGGCGTGGGCTGGCATGACGAAGCGGCTTCGTTCGCCCAACTTGTTGATCATGTGCTGTTTCATGCTGAGGTTTTGCATGAAAGGGAAGTCGGGCCAATACACCGATTCTGCCCCGATGCAGATTTGGTGCGTCTTGCGGATGAGGCCGTAGCCGTGTTCGTAGGCGGGGATATAGTCCTCTTTATCAGCGTTATGCTTGTTGATGCCCATGTAGTCGGAGATGCCGTAGTGGTCGTAGCCCAAGACTTGATACACGCTGTCGATGGCCGCTTCGGTGCTTTTTCTTCCGTTGGTCAGGCCGAAATATTTGCGCGAATGGCAGTGAAAATGGTATTTCTTCCATTGGTCGGGATTCATGTCCTGGTAGGGGTTGTAGAGGTATTCGCCGCTGAAAGGGCGCGGCTCCTTGAAGCTGTAGGTGGGAACGGAGAGGTAGACGAACAGGATGAGCAGCAGCAACAGGATGCCCAAGGCCGCCATCGTCCTGCCGAAATGGAACCAGAAACCGCTATGTTTTTTCTTTGTCATGGTAGGTAACGAATCAGACTGCAAAACTAAGGGAAAAAACGGTTTGTTTTTTGTGTTTCTGAAAAATATGTTTTTTGGGGAAAAAATGGATGTCGAATGGAAGATTTTATGTATTTTTGCGGCTTGAAAATAGCCAAAAAGGAATGAAAAACCTTTGTAATATATTGAATATCAATAAGTTACGCAAAAAAATGGGGGGGGGGTAAATCTCCTTTCCGTGTTTTTGCATACCCTTAGTCCATGACAGGCTGGAATGGCTTGTTTTGGATTTTTTTGTGCCTATTTGAGCGTATTTGTGCCTGGTGGGGTCTTCGGAATCCCCCCTGCCCCCCTTTTTAAAGGGGGAAGCGCAAAGCGGCGCAGAACTTGGGTCTTCGGAATCCCCCCTGCCCCCCTTTTTAAAGGGGGAAGCGCGAAGCGGCGCAGAACTTGGGTCCGACAGGCTTGGGGTCCGGTAGGCTTGGGGTCCGGTAGGCCCGTGTCCGGTAGGTTTCCCCCTCTTGAGGGGGTGCCCGAAGGGCGGGGGAGTCAAGCCACAATCCAATTCATGAATCTATAAATCTTGAATCTATAAATCTTAAATATTAAATCTTTAAATCCTTAAATCTCAACTCAATGAAAACAACCAGATCTTTGAAAACTGTCGCGTTCGCGCTTGGGCTGGCGGCCATGACGTTGCCGGCCACAACCTTGAACGCACAAGGCAGACCAGGAGGCTTGTTTGGTTCCCAAAACGCCCCCACCGAAAAAAACGGTGGCTCTTTGTTGATGAGGGACGGCAATACCTCTGGCATCGGCTTCAACATTGGCGTCGAACAGTTCGGCGGCGAGAATGGCGGTGGCCAGGGAGGCTTCAACATCGGCACCGAGCAATTCGGCGCCCCGCTCGGCAGCGGACTCTTCATCATGGCTGCGGCTGGCGCGGCCTACGCATTTTCAAAAAAACGTAAAAAACAGGAAAACAACTAACAACACATCAAGACAAAAATGAAAAAACTTAGCACAATCATCATGGCACTGGCTCTCGTGCTTGGTATGAGCCAATGCAAGAAACAGGAAACACCCACCACGGGCAACACCACGCCCACCAACCCGGGGGTGCACATCACCGTGAACGTGGGCGACAAGGACGGCAAGGACGGCAAGGACAATAACGGCGAAAAACACAACATCGCTCCGGATTACGGTCTGTTTGCCTTCACCCAAGGCGATGTCCTCTATGTGGGCCACAACGGCAAATATGTGGGCATGCTGACGTTCAACGGTGCATGTTTCGACGGTACCATCTACCCAGATGCCAACGTCACCGACCAGCCCTTGCACTTCTACTTCTTGGGCGGCAAGGGTCCCCAAAATCCTGCTTTAAACGAAACCGCATTCAGCATCAGCATTGCTGACCAAAGCGGAAACCTGCCCGTGCTTTCCTACGGTCCTTCCGAACAGACTTACCCTGCTGCAAACACCAGCTATTCCGCCACGCTGAAGAACAAGTGTGCCTTGGTGAAGTTATCTCTCTCGAATCCGACAACAGAAACTGTTACCCTGTCGGGCGTGCCTACTGTGGCAACCGTCAACTTTGCCAATCCTACTTTGGAGACTGCCATCGAGGCTACTGACCTCGAAGATCTTAATGACATTACGCTTAGATATGTCACAAGTTGGAATCCGAACCTTAGATGGGTCATCCTGTTGCCCGGCACCAACCTTGCTAACGTGGTTACGGTTGCCGAAGGTGTAGAATCTGTCATGGCGAACAACACCCATATCACCTCCGGCCTCACCCTCAACAATTCTTTGCCTGCGCCTGATGCCCAGTATGCTGTCCATACAGCTGGTGAAAATCCTGTATTGACCCAATTCTCGGTGAGTGCGAACAAGAAGGTCTATTTCTCGAAGGCCAACCTGAGGTATAATGAATCCTCTGGGGTGTGGAGCTTCCACGACAACCAGATTGACGGGTGCTTTGGTTATGTGAGTGGCAGTTATCCACAAGGATATAATGTGTCTCCTAATGGTTCTGAAATGGACCGATTCTGCTGGGGTTTTCAATACCCTACTACTACAGGAGAAAGCGATTATGTGGATGGATCAAGGAACCTGAATAGGACTGATGGAACAGACTGGGGATGTGCATTGACAGGCGAAGGGAACAATAATTGGCGCACGCTGACCTCAGCCGAGTGGAACTACCTTCTCAATAATACAAGTATAAGAGGAAGCAAGCGTTTCATGAAGGTAACTTTGGGGATGCTTAACATAACCGACCCAAACACTAATACGACTTACAATGATTTATTTATAAGCGGCCTATTCATAGCACCTGATAACTTTGATCCCAGCAAATACTCTTTCACTTCAGGCTTCGCCAGTAAAACATGGAACAATGCTACGTGTCAAGGTTTAGGCATAGCCGATGCGAACACCCTTTTAGCAGCCGGATGTGTGTTTCTGCCTGCCTTGGGCTACCGTGATAGTAACGGGTATCAGGATTATTATCCTTACTCTAGCAGCCCTACTAATACGAATTTTGTTGGTTACTATTGGTCGGCCACTGGCGGGCAACAGCCGGCTGGTTCAGGACTAATACCTAAAGCGGAGGCTTTGAAGTTTACCAGAACGGCAAATACAATGCCAAGTAATAACGCCCAATTCCGCAATCTTGGCATGTGTGTCCGTTTGGTGTGGGATGCCAACTAAGCGGTTAGCAAGGAGGCGGGATTTCCGATTCCGCAAGCCGGGGGAAGGGAGATTTTCCATTCCCGCATGAAGATCGTAGAGACGTCACAGTGTGGCGTCTCTATGTGTTTTTTGCCTGCCGGGGTTTTCGGAAACCCCCTGGCCCCCTTAAAAGGGGGAGGCGCAAAGCGGCGCAGGACTTGGGTCCGGTAGGCCCGTGTCCGGCAGGTGTCCCCCTTTTAAGGGGGTCGGGGGTTTCAGAAACTATTTTCCAAACTGGCTGTCTGGTAGGCCAGCGTCCGGCAGGTGTCTTCAAAATGTCTAGTAAGTGTTTTCAAAAACTCCCTTGGCTTGTCTTCAAAATGTCCGGTAGGTGTCTTTACCCACCCCTGGCCCCCTTAAAAGGGGGAGGCGCAAAGCGGCGCAGGGTTTGGGTCTGGAAGGCTCGCGTCCGGTAGGTTGGCAGCCGGCAGGTGTCCCCCTTTTAAGGGGGTCGGGGGGTTCAGAAACTATTTCCCAAACTGGCTGTCTGGTAGGACAGCGTCCGGCAGGTGTCCCCCTTTTAAGGGGGTCGGGGGTTTCAGAAACTATTTGCCAAACAGTCCAGGGTCCGGTAGGTGTCTTTAAAAACCCCCTAACCCCCTTAAAAGGGGGAGGCGCAAAGCGGCGCAGGGTTTGGGTCTGGAAGGCTCGCGTCCGGTAGGTTGGCAGCCGGCAGGTGTCCCCCTCCCCCTCTTGAGGGGGCAGGGGGAGTAAAAAGGGGGTCGGGGGGTTCAAAACCCTAGCTCGCTTCCATCTTTCCTTCCCTTAATCAACTCACACTGTTCCTTAATGTAAGCCGCAACTCTGTCAGCATCCCTGCGTACGTCGCCGTCATTGACCCTCACAACCACCAGCCCTATAGTCCTCATTTGCCTGTCTCTTTCCTTGTCGCGAAGACGAGCTTCCGCCGTGAAATGTGATGCACCGTCAATCTCGACCACCAAGTCCAGTTCCTTGCAATAGAAGTCTGCAATATAATTTAGTATGGGCTTCTGCCTGGCAAAGGCATATCCGGTCTGCTTCGACTTGAGACGTTTCCACAGCATGGCTTCGGACTTCTCGCCGTTGTTTCTCAAGTCGCGGCTGAAATCCTTCAGTTTTGGGTTGTAGGGGAGATGGAATTGGCTGAACAACAGTCCATCAGGGCTGATGTCATTTTCGAGAAGATAATCAGGGGTGATGTCTGCGGTTTGCATGGGCTTGTGTGTTTATGGATTGCAAAGATAATAAGAAGTGGAGAATACGAGGAAATGTTTTTTTTTTCGGAAACACTTGTGGGATGGGAAAAAGTTTGTAATTTTGCGGTGTCCATCTGCCAAAGCCCTCGCATCTTGCATTATTGTGCGTTGGGTGGTTAACGGACAGGTCGGGCAAGCGACTTGGGGGGTGTTGTTGGCAACCCCCTCTTTTATTTCTCCCAAACCAAAGTCATGCGTTCAAGGTCGGCCAAACGCTCCGCATGCACCGACTTGACAAGCCAAAAGTTCTCGTTTTTGTCGAAATACAAATGAACAGCTGCAAGATGGCTTGTTGATTCATTTCTGACGACCAACACAAGCGAGCGCGGTTTGTTGCCAAGTCGGATTTGATTGAAGTTTTTTGCGATGTATTCCGCATAACCTTCTTTCGTTATGCCCAATTCGTCAAGAGCTTTTTCAAGCGCTGCAAGATGGCCTTTGTTGTGTTTTAGCATGTTGTCGGTGTTTGAGCGGATGTCTGTGGCGTCGGCAGGTACCTCGAAATACTCATTCACTTTGGCGAGAGCCGTCTTGGAAATGGAGCCTATGCGTCGGTATTCCTTGTTCAGTTTCACTCTGTTCTTGCTTTCATTTGCCATAATTCATCGGGATTTGGGAAGGCAAAGATAGTGTTTTTTGGATTAAAATTCGGCCACGGATGTGTTTTGCCTGTTTTTTCTCGTGGCAGGGTGGTCCGTTCATTCGGACTTGTTATGGCTGCTCTGTCCGTTTGGTGTGGGATGCCAACTAAGCGGTTAGCAAGGAGGCGGGATTTCCGATTCCGCAAGCCGTGGGAAGGGAGATTTTCCATTCCCGCATGAAGATCGTAGAGACGTCACATTGTGGCGTCTCTATGTGTTTTATTGCGGTAGGATGGACGGCGGCAGCGTCAGCGGGTCAAGACCCGCTGTCCCTACCGGGGAGCTGCCTGCCGGGGAACTGCCGTAGGTCGCTGTCCTACGGTTACGGGAGGTTGCGTCTTTCAGACGCGGGGGGGCTGTTGTCCCGCTCTGCGTCGCTTTGCGTCATTGCGAGGCACGAAGCAATCCAGGTTATATTGCCACTCCTTGTAGTAGCCGTGCAAGGGCAGGGGCTCCCGTCCTTGCGGACTTCACCCCTGCTTAATGTCCGCCGTCGCTCCGCGACTGTGGGGGCTTTGTGTTTTTCTTGGAAATGTGTTGGTTTTAGGAAAAAATGATTATTTTTGCAGGCAAATAAACGAATTGTCATGTGTGTACTTGAGAAAACACCGAGAACCATTACTGTCCGTCTGACCAATGCAAGATGGAATCGTTTAATGGAATTGGAAACCGCCTATCGTGTGGCGATGGCCGTGGCCAAGGCAAAACGCGAATGTGAGTCTGCTCCTTCAATGAGTGTGGCAGAGGCAATGGATTTCGTTGATTCACTATGATTAAGGAGATTCGGTTTTCTGAAGAGTTTCAAAAGGCGTTTAAACGGTTGAAGAAACGCTACCATTCTTTATCGGATGACTTCAAGGATTTGTTGCTTTCCCTGCAAGCGAACCCTTTTCAAGGAGCTGAACTTTATGATGGAATGCGAAAGGTTAGGCTGTCCATCGCTTCAAAAGGGAAAGGGAAAAGAGGAGGAGGGCGGGTCATCATCCGATTGACTATAGAGGACACGTGCATTTCGTTTCTCTACATTTATGACAAGAGCGAGATGGAAAACGTTTCAGAACAATTCCTTGATCAAATAATGATGGAAATCGACCAAAGGATGTAGGTTCGTTCCATAAGATTTGCAGCATCTTATCGTGTCTCCCGTCCTTGCGGACTTGTTATCTTTTTTGTCGTGGTCTGCGTCCCGCAGACTGGAATGCTTGGCGTCGGTATGGTCTGCGGGACGCAGACCTCGACATGATGAGGCCTGTCGGGGGGCGCTTACGGGACGTTGCGTCTTTCAGACGCGGTGGGGCTGTAGGGCTGTCACACCGTGGCAGCCTCATTTTGTGTGGCAGGGGCGCAGGGGCGCAGGGATGCAGGGGTTCTCGTCCTTGCGACTTCACCCCTGCTTAATGTCCGCCGTCGCTCCGCGACTGTGGGGGGCGGCGGGCCAGTGGGAACCCTGAAATCGAAGATTAGCTACTCTGAAATCGCAGATTGGCTTCGCCGAATGCAAAGCATTTCGATGAAATCAATGCAGAGCATTTCGACGAAGTCAAAGGGTGACGAGATGTCATCAGGCGATTTCAATCCCCGCTCATGGTAGACGGCGCGATTCCCCGCTGTAAAATCAATTGATGCTAATTCGTGATGAATTAATGGTGATTTTTGTGCCAAATGATACGCGTCGAATCAAAGGAATGTTTTATCTTTGCGGCCTAATTTGAAATCATTCTTAATAAGACACGAGACTTCGAGACACGAGACGCGAGAGGAGGTTACAGCCCTAAGTCTTAAGCCCTTAGTCCTAAGTCAAAATACCGTCAATCATGGATCAGCATCCGAACGAAAATATCATCAGCGAAGTCACGAACAAGGAGTATGAATACGGCTTCGTGACCGACATTGAGACCGATTTTGTGCCGAAAGGCTTGAACGAGGATATCATCCGCCTCATTTCCAAGAAGAAAGAAGAACCCGAATGGCTTTTGGAATTCCGCCTGAAGGCCTTCCGCCATTGGCAGACACTCAAGCAACCCAACTGGGCGCATCTCGACCTTCCAGAAATTGATTACCAAGACATTATCTATTACGCTGCACCACGCAAACGTCAGGAAAAGCAAAGCCTCGACGAGGTGGACCCCGAACTGTTGGCCACTTTCGACAAACTCGGCATCTCTCTCGATGAGCAGAAGAAGCTATCAGGCGTGGCTGTCGATGCGGTGATGGACTCGACCTCGGTGAAGACGACCTTCCAGGAGACGCTCTCGAAGCACGGTGTCATCTTCATGTCGTTCAGCGAGGCGGTGAAGCAACATCCCGACTTGGTGAAGAAATATCTCGGAAAGGTGGTGCCTTACACCGACAATTTCTTTGCCGCTTTGAATTCGGCGGTCTTCAGCGACGGCTCGTTCTGCTACATCCCGAAAGGTGTGCGTTGCCCGTTGGAATTGTCGACTTATTTCCGCATCAACGCGGCCAACACAGGCCAGTTTGAGCGTACGCTCATCGTGGCCGACGAAGGTGCGTATGTGAGCTACATGGAAGGCTGCACTGCTCCGCAACGCGATGAAAACCAGCTTCATGCCGCCATCGTCGAAATCATTGCCGAGACCGATGCCGAGGTGAAATATTCGACCGTACAGAATTGGTACCCAGGCGATAAGGACGGCAAAGGTGGTGTATATAACCTCGTCACAAAGCGTGGTCTCTGCCGTGGCGACCGCTCCAAGATTTCTTGGACGCAGGTCGAGACGGGTTCGGCCATCACTTGGAAATACCCGGGCTGTGTGCTGCTGGGTGACAACTCGGTGGGCGAGTTCTACTCCGTTGCTGTGACCAACAACTACCAACAAGCCGATACGGGCACGAAGATGATCCACTTGGGCAAAAATACCCGCAGCACCATTATCTCAAAAGGCATCTCTGCCGGCCACAGCCAAAACGGCTATCGTGGCTTGGTAAGGGTAGCCGCCAAAGCTGAAAATGCCCGCAACTATTCGCAATGCGATTCCTTATTGTTAGGCGACCAATGCGGTGCCCACACATGGCCCTACGTCGAGTGCGGCAACGACAGCAGCATCCTCGAACACGAAGCCACCACCTCGAAAATCTCTGAGGACCAGCTCTTCTACTGTCAGCAGCGCGGCATCCCGACTGAGAAAGCCATCGGACTGATTGTCAACGGCTACGCCAAGGATGTGTTGAATAAACTGCCTATGGAATTTGCGGTTGAAGCGCAGAAATTATTGTCAATCACCTTGGAGGGCAGCGTTGGCTAATTTTGAATTTTAAATTTTGAATATTAAATCACGAATTATATGCTACTGAATATCAAAAATCTACACGTCTCCATCGGAGGCAAGGAAATCCTGAAAGGATTGAATCTGGGTGTCAACGCTGGCGAAGTGCACGCCATCATGGGACCCAACGGAACCGGTAAAAGCACCCTTGCAGCGGCCATCACGGGGCGCGATGGGTACGAAATCACAGAAGGCGAGATTTGGTACAAGGGCAAGAACATCGTTGGGATGTCGCCCGAGGACCGCGCCAACGAAGGCATCTTCCTCAGTTTCCAGTATCCCGTCGAGATTCCTGGCGTGAGCATACAGAACTTCATGCGCACCGCCGTCAACTCGAAGCGTGAGTATCAAGGACTTGCACCGATGAGCACCATCGAGTTCATGAAGTTGATGAAGGAGAAGCAGGCCATGGTGGAAATCACCGAGAAGCTGCAAAACCGTTTCGTCAACGTGGGCTACAGCGGCGGCGAAAAGAAGAAAAACGAAATCTTCCAAATGGCCATGCTTGAGCCGAGCCTCGCCATCCTTGACGAGACTGACTCGGGCTTGGATATTGATGCCTTACGCATTGTGGCTCATGGTGTTAACCAGTTGCACAACGCCGAAAACGCTTTCGTGGTCATCACGCACTATCAGCGTTTGTTGGACTACATCGTCCCCGACTTCGTCCATGTGATGTACGACGGGCGCATCGTCAAGACGGGTGGCAAGAACCTCGCCCTCGAACTCGAAGAAAAAGGCTACGAATGGATTAAGGAACTTTGACTATGGACAACCAACTTATCATAGCTGCCAACCAAAGTCGCGAAATCATTGAGTATGACGACGATGCACATCTCTCGGCTGAACCGAAAGTGGCCGAAATCGTCCTCAACGAAAACGCGAGTCTTGAGTTGTATGTGCTTCAAAACATCAGCAACGAGGCTTCCATCCAACGCGAATTCAAGGTCAGGCAGATGGCCGACAGTCGCCTGAAGATCGTGGTCATCACCTTCAATGGCGGCGATGTGCGCAATACCTATCACATTGATTTGGACGGTGAAGGCGCTGATACCCAAGTGTATGGACTTTATCTCATCGACAAGAAACAGCACGTGGAGAACTATCTGAAGGTGAACCACAACGTGCCGCATTGCACGAGCAACGAGAAGTTCAAAGGCGTTTTGGACGATGAGGCCACGGGCATTTTCAACGGACATGTGTATGTGGCCAAAGACGCGCAAAAGACCGATGCGCATCAAAACAACAGCAATATCATCCTGACGCCGACTGCAAAAATCAACAGCCAGCCGTTCCTTGAGATTTATGCCGATGACGTGAAATGCTCGCACGGCACCTCCACCGGCCAACTCGACCAGGAAGCGATGTTCTACATGCGTCAGCGTGGTATCAGCAAAGCTAACGCAAGGATATTGTTGATGTATGCCTTTGCTGCCGAGGTGAGCAACCACATTGGCAACGAGATGCTGCACGAACATATCGACGACATGATCAAACGTCGCCTGCGCGGTGAGCTGTCGAGCTGCGAGAACTGCGTGTTGCGTTGCAGCCATCCGAAGGAATATAATTTTGATATTGATTATTCGAAGATTTAATGGAACAAAACCGGCAAAACTCACAAAACCTTGTTGCAAGAAGGGAAGCGTCCAACTGGCTCGCTTCCCCAACGCATCCTTACGGATGCCCGAAGATTTCATGAGGCTCTTAGCCGCCGTAGGCGGAGAGGCGACGGGAGCCGGTTGGCAGCCGTTGCAAAGCTCAAAAGAAATGGCGGTTTTGATGGTTTTGTATGTTTTGTTAGAAAAGAAAAATGATGGATATCACAGCAATAAGGAATCAATTCCCCGTCCTTGACCAGCAGGTCTATGGCAAACCATTGGTCTATTTCGACAATGCGGCCACCACGCAAAAACCGATATGTGTCATTGAACGCGAGCGCAACTATTACCTGCATGAGAACTGCAATATCCACCGTGGCGTGCATTATCTAAGCCAAAAAGCGACGGAGGCATACGAACACGCTCGCCAAACCGTGGCTGATTTCATCCATGCCAAGGAAGCCCGTGAAATCATCTTCACGCGTGGCACAACCGAGTCGTTGAACCTGTTGGCGACTGCTTTCGAGCATTATTGCATCGGAGAAGGCGATAAGGTGCTGGTCACAGCTATGGAGCACCACTCCAACCTTGTGCCGTGGCAGCAGATGGTGCAAAGGCATGACGGTCAGTTGCTTGTCGTCCCAATGGACGATAAGGGCGTTTTGGACTTGAACCGCTATGAGGAATTGCTCAAAGAACGGCCAATGGTCGTTTCAATTGCCCACATTTCCAATGTGTTGGGAACCGTCAATCCTGTAAAGCAGATGGTGCAGATGGCGCATGAATACGGCATTCCCGTTGTCGTTGACGGTGCCCAGTCCATTGCTCACCATCCCATTGATGTTCAAGACCTTGACTGCGATTTCTTCGTGTTTTCGGGGCATAAGATGTACGCCCCGATGGGTATTGGCGGTTTGTATGGCAAGGCTGAGTGGTTGGAGAAGTTGCCGCCTTATCAGTTCGGAGGCGAGATGGTCGACACGGTGAGTTTTGAGAAAACTACTTTCAACGTTTTGCCCTACAAATTCGAGGCTGGCACACCCAATGTGGGTGCGGCTTTAGGTTTGGAAACAGCTATTCATTTTTTGCAAAGCATTGATAGGAAAGAAGTTGAGCAACACGAAGCCCGACTTCTACAAATGGCTATCCAACAACTTTCGGGGATTGAAGGCATACGTTTCATCGGAGAGGCGGCGCAACGGAGTGGACTAGTTTCGTTCATCATCGAAGGTATCCATCCTTACGATTTGGGCACGATTATCGACAAGATGGGTGTGGCTGTACGCACAGGTCACCATTGCGCCGAGCCGGTCATGACGCGTTTTGGCATTCCGGGTACAGTGAGGGCTTCGTTTGCGTTGTATAATACTTTGGAGGAAGTGGAAATCTTCGTCAAGGCTGTGCGTCGGGCTGCGATGATGCTTCGTTAGCCTCGGCATTTTCTTCTGCTTGGTTTACAGCGTTTTCCACGGGTTCTAATTGTAGCTTCCCGCCTTTCAGTTTGAGTTTTTTCTTCACTCGGATTGGCGCGATGATGAGCACGAGCAAAACCTCAAGGATGTATTTTACCATAGGCATAGGCCCTGTGACCATCAGCTGGAAGACAATTAATGCCAATGACGCTGTCAAAAAAATGGCTTTGCCGTGCACTTTCTTTCTGAAGATTTGTATCAGGCTGAAAACCAATATTGTGGATAATGCAAGTTGGATGATTTGTATCCAAAGCTCTTTTTTGCCTTGGGCCAAATCACCGTTGTTGAAATAATAGGAGTCGATGAAATAACGGCTGTATATCAAGGTAAAGATTTCATACACAAGCATCAAGCCATAGTAAGTGATGGCAAAAGTGGCCGCTAACTTCATCGCAAGGGTCAGCTCGGGCTTCAGGTTGAAAATCTTTCCTTCGCGCTCTTTCATTCTTCAAGGGTGTTGGGGGTGTTTTTCATGTTTTCCATCTCCATTCGCTTGAAATACAGGTAGTAGACGGCAATGAACATGCAGGTGAGTAGCAAGTCGGTCATGAAAGGCGATGGGTGCATCAATGGGTATTTGTAGATGGAAGAAACGATAAGCATCAGGATTTGTGAGATGGCGTAGAAATGAAGCCCTGACTTGTTGAGTCTCAGCATTTTGACAACACCTGCCAGTGAGACCACAAACAACACTAACATAAGCAGATAATAAACGGGCTTGATACCAGCCAAGGCGGTCATCGAATCCATCATAGCGGTTCGCATTTCTTCGTTGGCCGTGGTCAGGAAAGGAGCCATTGTCTCCTCTAATTGTCCTGTCTTCACCATCTCGGCAATCATTGGCGTACCAACAAACATGATGATGGAACTGAAGATGTTGAGGACGGCGTTGAGGAACGACAGCACGAGGAGGATGGTCATCCCCAATGGGCGCTTGGGTTGTGGTGTGGCGTTGGTGGTTCCCATTTTTTTCGTTTGGCTTGTAGGGCTGTCACATTGTGGCAGCCGCCTTGAATTTCATGCGGCTGCCGTAATACGACAGCCCTACAACCTATAATTATTCGTTCTTCAAAACATCAAAATCCAGCGGGTAGTCCTTCACGAACTGCACGCTCTTGGCAATCTCGGTGTACATCACCTTGTCGACGCGCACAAATTCCACGTGCTTGCGGTATTCGGCCACAAACTGCTCGATGCAGGGCGATGACTTCAGCGGACGGCGGAATTCCAAAGCCTGCGAAGCGTTGAACAGCTCGATGGCAAGAACGCGCTCAAGGTTTTCGGCCACGCGCAAAGCCTTGGTGGCGGCGTTGGCGCCCATGCTGACGTGGTCTTCCTGACCTTGCGATGACTCAATGCTGTCGACTGAGGCGGGTGTGCAGAGTTGCTTGCTTTGGCTGACGATGCTGGCGGCTGCATATTGCGGGATCATGAAGCCGCTGTTCAGTCCAGGCTCGGCGACGAGGAACGACGGAAGGTCGCGCTTGCCGCTGATGAGCTGGTAGATACGACGCTCGCTGATGTTGCCCAACTCAGCCATGGCGATGGCCAAGAAGTCCAAAGTGATGGCCAAAGGCTGACCGTGGAAGTTGCCCGCGCTGATGACCAAGTCGTCGTCAGGGAAGATGGTTGGGTTGTCGGTGACGGCGTTGATTTCCTCGCTGAAGACGGAGGCCACGTAGTCGATGGCATCCTTCGAGGCACCATGCACCTGCGGCATGCAACGGAACGAGTAGGGGTCTTGGACGTGTTTCTTCTCCCTGACAATCAGCTCGCTGCCTTTGGTGAACTCACGTACGCGCTTGGCGGTGACGATTTGTCCGTTGTGGTGACGGATTTGGTGCACCTGGTCGAAGAAAGGCTCGATGCGACCATCGAAGGCTTCCAGAGAAACGGTGCCGATGAGGTCGGCCAAGTAACTAAGACGGAAGGCTTTCAGTAAAACGTAAGTGCCGTAGCTGCTCATGAACTGCGTGCCGTTGAGCAAGGCCAATCCTTCTTTCGATTGTAAGGTGATGGGCTGCCAGCCGAACTTGTCGAGGACTTGTTGAGCGGGAACGATCTTGCCTTCATAATGCACTTCGCCCAAACCGAGCAGAGGCAGCATGAGGTTGGCCAAAGGTGCCAAGTCGCCGGAAGCGCCGAGCGAGCCTTGGTTGTAGACCACGGGAAGCACGTCGTTGTTGAAGAAGTCGATGAGGCGCTGGACGGTCACCACTTGCACGCCGCTGTTGCCGTATGAAAGGCTTTGTACCTTTAATAATAGCATGAGGCGGATGATTTCCTCGGGCACCATCTCGCCTGTGCCGCAGGCGTGCGACATGACTAAGTTCTTCTGCAAGGTGCTCAGGTCTTCCTTCGAGATGCTGTGGTCGCAGAGCGAGCCGAAGCCGGTGGTCACGCCGTAGATGGGTTTCTCGGGGTTCTCCATCTTCTTGTCAAGATAGTCGCGGCATTTCTGGATGCGTGCGATGGCGTCGTCGCTCAAGGCGAGCTTGTAGCCTTTCGTGATTATTTCGTTTACCTGTTTGAAGGTCAATTCTTTGGATGAGATGTAATGGGTGTTCATATTTGTTATGTGTTTGTTGTGTTTCTTTTTAGTGCAGGGACTTACGTCGCCTGTGAAATGCAGGGACTTACGTCGCCTGCTTATTGGCTGTCGCCCCTACGGGGCTTTGCTCCCGCGTCGCTTTGCGCGTCCCCCTCTGTGAGGGGGGTAGGGGGGAGTCGTTACCCAACTTTTTGCTAAATCATTATCGTTTCAACTAATTTGTTCGCTTCTACCACCGTTTGAGTTCCCTCTTTCATGAATTTGACGGTGAATTTCTCCTCGGCCATCTCTTGTTCGCCAGCGATGATGACGACAGGGATGTGGCGTTGGTCGGCATATTTCATCTGTTTCTGGATCTTGGCGGCATCGGGATAGATTTCCGCGTTGATGCCGTGCTTGCGCACTTGGTTGAGGTACTTCAGGCAGTATCTTTCCTCGTTCTTGCCGAAGTTGAGGAAGATGACCTTGGTGCTCTCCGACATGGTCTCGGGGAAGAGGTTCAGGCCGTCCAAAACGTCGTAAATGCGGTCGGCACCGAAGCTGATGCCCACGCCCGACACGTTGGGCAGACCGAAGATGCCCGTCAGGTTGTCGTAGCGACCGCCGCCCGAGATGCTGCCGATGGCGAAGTCCAAGGCTTTCACCTCGAAGATGGCACCTGTGTAGTAGTTCAGGCCACGGGCCAAAGTCAGGTCGAGTTCGGTAGTGATGCCGAGTTCCATATCGTTGATGTAGTCGAACAAGGTCTCCAACTCCTCGATGCCTTTTTGGCCGACTTCGTTGTTGAGCAATGGCTTCAGTTGGGCGAGTTTTTCTCTTGTATCACCTTTCATGAAAAGGATGGGCTGGAGTTTCTCGATGGCTTCGGCTTCCAAGCCTTTCTCGGCGAGCTCCGCGTTGACGGCCTCAATGCCGATTTTGTCGAGCTTGTCGATGGCCACG
>DGXB01000084.1 GCA_002396205.1 Bacteroidales bacterium UBA4243 | reverse complement strand
GTGCCATCTATCTCGACCGTGGCTTCGAGTTCACCAAACACATCATCATCGACCGCATCGTGCACGTCCACATCGACATCGACGAACTGCAACACACCGATGTCAATTTCAAGAGCAAGCTCCTCCAATGGTCGCAGAAATACAAGAAGACATTGGAATACAAGCTGCTGGAAGAGATTGGCGAAGGCCACAAAAAGCTCTATCATGTGCAAGTTTTCATCGACGGGAAGCCCTATGCCGATGCCTCCGACCGCTCCATCCGTGGCGCCGAACAGTTGGCTGCCGAAAAAACCTGCCGCGTTTTGATCCAGGATTAATTGTATCTTTGCGGCATGAAACCCAAAAGCAACAAACTGCAAATCGCCTCGTTCGACGACACCACCGTTGTCGGCATCAACTCGGTCTTGGTCGACTACAAGCTGGCATGGAGCCTCAACAACAAGCTCGCCCTCGATCTTGTGCGCTACGACGACCTCGTCTTCGAAGGCGCTCCGTTCTCCTTTTTCTATTACACTGCCGGCGAGAACTACAATGTCTACAACCTCGTCTCCTTGGTTTGCAAAGACAAGGTGCTTTATCCTTTCAGCCCCCGTCTCGACTATCTCCTTCTCATCCAAAACAGCATCACTCCCGAACGACAAATCAGCATCATGCGCAGCTTGCGCGAGGTGGATGGCATCGGCCATGCCTTCGTTTTGGAGAAAGACAGGAACCTGCGTATGGTGCTCGAAACCATTGCCGACTGCGAGCAGCAGATGATTGACAAGAAAAAGAAACTCAGCGACATCCATGCCGTGCGCCAGCGGATGCGCGAGGAAGAGGCACAATTGGCCGCTCTCAGGGAACAATCGTGATTTCCACGCCGCTCTCGTCGGTGACGTAGGCCGCAATGCGGTCGCCGATGCCGAGATTGAAGGTGTATTTGCCCAATGCGAGGTCGCTGCTCACGACGGTGTACATCTGTCCCCGATAGGTGGAATGCGGCTCAATGATTCCAAATTTTTGATAACGGCAATAGCTGTAGGCGTCGCCAGGCAGGTAATGCGCCTTGATGACCATGCGGAAGTCCTTGCGAAGGAAATCGATGGGTGCGTCGCATGGGTTGTGGATGGCGAAGTCGATGCGGAGGGTGTCGCCCTGGTGGAACTCCATCGCAGCATTGGCGTTGGTGATTTCGAAGGTGGTCACCAGCCGGTTGGCTGTCGAGAAATCGTCGCAGAGGTAACCTTCCACTTCCACGCCGTCGCCTTGGTAATGCCGCGAGAGTCCTTCGAGGTGGCCGCTCACGAAGACGGTCTTCCCAATCCAATCCTTGTCGAACTGCCAGAGGTCGTATTGGGTCTTTCGGTCGTAATAGCTTCGTAGTGTCGAGCTTGGCTTGCCCGTGAAGTAATGGTAAAGAGACGGCCGCTGGAACGAGCCTTGAAACACCACAGGGCTGTCGCCCGCCGCCTTCGCGATGGTTTCGTATTGCTTTTGCTTGTCGCTGAAGCCAAAGCGAGCTGCCAACGGAGTCAGCAAAGCGATTCTGAAGGCGACGATGAGCAGGAGGGATGGTAATACAAACCGTTGGATGTATCTTCTTAGTTTCTCGTCGATTAATGCTTTTCGGTAGACCAACACCACGGCTGGAATCATGCAGACGATGGTCCAATGCGGCTCTACGTGCCCCCGGAAAGCCATTAGCCAGAAGAAGAAAAAGAACCCAATGAGGGTAAAGTGCATACCGCGTTCGAATGTATTGTCAGGTCTGTATTTGATTAACACATAAACAACCGCTCCAAACGTGAACGGATTGAAAATCAGCAGCTGATTCGGCAGATATTCAAAGAAATAACTCCAACGGAAAGCCTCGCTGCGCCCCGAAAGATGATAGCGGAAACTCGGAAAATCAGCGTGGATTTGCCATAAGATATGTGGCGTCAACAAGGCCAAAGCCAAAAGGCAGGCTATATAAAACTTGCCGTCTTTCAGTAGTTTAAGGTTGGACAGCACAATCAAGCCTAAGAGCAAGAATGCGTGGTATTTGCTGTAAACCATCAAGGCCATCGTGAGACCCATGAGCAGGGCGTTTTTCCATGACTGGTCGGCCAAGTATCGCTGGTATATTAATAGGAATAAGGCCGAAAACAGGATCAATGCGGCATCAGGCGTGGCGACGAAGCCGTAGATATTGAACATCACAATGGACCAGGAGACGATGAAAAACAGCAATATGCTTTTGGGGTTAAGGTCTCCGCGCTTCGAGTCTATTGAGGGATTGAAAGGTCGATCTATGGCAATCAACCACATCACAAACAACGAAAGGCACGAGGCGATGATTGTGAAAAACCTCACGCCTAAAGTGCCCGAAAACAGAATGCTGCTGAGAAATGTCATCAAGGCCACCATGGGCGGGTGGTCGAAATAGCCCCAGGCGAGATGCTCGCCCCAAAGGTGGTAATAGGCCTCGTCTTCTTGTATCTCGGTGAAGATGCCCTGCAACAGGTTGACGACAAACCAAAAGAAAAGGCCACAACAAAGGCAAAATTTCCAATTGAATTTGTCCTTTGTCATGGCCATTTCTCGTTTTCGGTCGGTTTGTAGAGACGTAGCGCGCTACGTCTCTACCAGATTATACCGGAAAATTATCCCACATGAATGTTTTCCTTCACCAGTTTCAAAATCTTCTCGGTGTCGTTGCCCAATTCCTTGCGGAGGTTGGCATCGTTGAAGTCAGTGAGGAACTTGATCATATAGTCGACGATGCTGTCGGAGAACACGCCCTTGTCGGTGTAGATCTTGCGGTCCTTGGCCAATTCCTTGGCGGCGGCCACGCAGCTGTCGGGCAGTTGTTCGAGGCTCTCTTGGAGCTTCTTGTTCTTGTCGTCGTGGATGTTGACGCCGAGGCCGACGTAGGTCTTTTCGGCCACTTCGAGGGCGTTGGGCATCTCGAAGCCGTGACGGGCGGCGCAGCAAAGGGCGGCCATCAGCAGGTACATGTCGGCGCAACCGTCGGAGGCACGCCATTCGAAGGTCTGCTTCTCGCTGAAGTCCTTGTTCGACTTCTTCTCAA
Organism: Bacteroidales bacterium UBA4243; assembly: GCA_002396205.1. Lineage (GTDB taxonomy): Bacteria > Bacteroidota > Bacteroidia > Bacteroidales > F082 > Limimorpha. The sequence continues at coordinate 45,666 of DGXB01000084.1, read as the reverse complement.
GCGGGTTGGCGTTGGCGGCCATGTCCTTGCCGTTGTTGATCCAGCCGAGCGGCACGCGCACCAGGGCGCTGCGGTTCGAGTAGGACCAGCACAGCGAGGTCGGGGCTTCCTGATGGGGCACTAAGCGGAGGAACGACAGCGGGTTGGGGTTGCCGAAGGCAGGCAGCGAAGTGCCAGCGTCCATGTAGCCGGCGATGGCTTTTTTGCCGTAGTCGCTGAGTTCACCCTTGTTGACCATCACGCTCTTGCCATCTTTCGTGAACTTGCAGTGGACGTGCATTCCCGATCCGGCCTTGCCCACAGTGATCTTCGGGGCGAAGGTCAAGGTGACACCGTATTGGTAGGCCAACTGGCGCATAATCCACTTGGCGACAACGAGTTGGTCGGCGGCATCCTCGATGTTGGTGGGCAGGAACTCGATTTCATTCTGCTCGTAGATCTTGCCTTCGTGGGTGAAGTTGCCCACTTCGGAGTGACCGTACTTGATCAAGCCACCGGCTTGGGCGATGAGGCGCATGGCCTCGACGCGGTACTCGGTGAACTTGTTGAACGGGGCGCTCTCGTGGTAGCCCTTTTGGTCGGGCACCTCGTAGATTTCCTCGTCGTCGGCGATGATGTAATATTCCAGCTCGCCCATGGTTTCCATCTTCAGGCCCGTGGTCTTCTTGAAGGCTTCGTGGGCTTTGTGGAGGATGTACTCAGGTGAGCTTTCGAAAGGCTCGCCGTCGCGGTTGTAGAACGAGCAGAGGATGTCCAAGGTCGGGATCTCTGAGAAGGGGTTGAGGAAAGCGGTGCGGTACTTCGGCACCACATAGAGGTCGCTCTTTCCGGCTTCGATGAAGGGGAAGAGGCTCGAGCCGTCGACGCGCTCGCCGGCGGTGAGGATGTTCTCAAGGTGCTCCGCGCTGTGGATCACGAAGTTGAGGGTCTTCAGTTTGCCGTCCCAACCACAATAGTGGAAGTTGACGAATTCTATTTCATTTTCCTCGCAGTAACGAATGATGTCGGCGCGAGTGAACTCTGCTGCAGGCTTTTGGAGGTACTGCACCAGACGATTGGGGTTCATGGCAATTTTTGCGTCCATTACGATTTTGTATTTCAGATTTAAATATTTAAGAATCAATATTGACACGGGACTGCGGGACACGGGACGCGAGACTTTTTGCCGTTTCGCGTCACTGCGAGGCACGAAGCAGTCCAGATTTTGCGCAAAGATAGTAATAATTCCGTCATCGTTGCCCAAAAGAAGAATAAAAGCGGTTTTTTCCTCTACATATTGAGGTATTTTCTTACTTTTGCGAGAGATTTCAACGCAAAAAACAAGCATTATGGCACTAAGAGACTGGATGATTGCCTTCAACAACGCCAAGACGATGGAAGCCAACGGCGAGGAAGGTCCCGAATTGATAGCGGAATACGAGCGCGTGCTCTCGAAACTTGGCGAAGGCCCGCTTACCGAGGCACAAGAAAACGTTCGCAAAGAAGCCTGCCGCAACCTCGCCGAGTTGTATGCCCTCAGCGGCGACGAGGCGAAGGCAGGGGAATACAGGCAAATGTCGGAATAACAAGGTTGTAGAGACGCGCTGTGGCACGTCTCTACTCGATTGGTCATTCAACGGTGACGGATTTGGCCAGATTTCGCGGTTGGTCGACGTTGCAGCCGCGCATCACAGCAATATGGTAGGCTAAGATTTGCAACGGAACGGTGGCCAACAGGGGCGAATAGAGGCATTCCGTTTCGGGAATCTCGATGACGTAATCGGCCATCTTGCGGGCCAACACATCTTTTTCGCTCACCACGGCGATGATTTTTCCATTACGGGCTTTCACTTCCTGGATGTTGCTCAACACCTTTTCGTAGGTGCTGTGGTTGGTGGCGATGAACACCACGGGCATGTCCTTGTCGATCAAGGCGATGGGACCATGTTTCATCTCGGCGGCGGGATAGCCCTCGGCGTGGATGTATGAGATTTCCTTCAGTTTCAAGGCACCTTCAAGGGCCACGGGATAGTTTTGCAAACGGCCAAGATACAGCATGTTACGGACATCCTTGTATTTCTCGGCGATGTCTTTCACATGACCGCTATGGTCGAGGGTCCACTGGATTTTCTCTGGGATACGGTCGAGTTCTTGTATGAATTCAAGGCGTTCTTCGTCTTTCATCGAGCCTTTCAGCTCGGCGAGGCGCAAGGCAAGCATGGCCATCACAGTGACTTGCGAGGTGAAGGCTTTGGTGGAGGCCACTCCGATTTCGGGACCGGCATGGGTGTAGATGCCTGCGTCGGTGGCTCTTGAGATGGACGAGCCGATGACATTGCAGATGCCTAACACGACGGCTCCTTTCTCTTTGGCCAACTGGATGGCGGCCAAGGTGTCGGCGGTCTCGCCCGACTGCGATACGGCAATGACGACGTCGTGAGGGGTCACAACGGGGTCGCGATAGCGGAACTCGGAAGCATATTCCACTTTGACGCGGATTTTGGCTAACTTCTCGATGAGGTAGCTGCCCACCAAGCTGGCGTGCCAAGAAGTGCCACAAGCCACAAAGACGATGTTGTCGGCATAGAGCAACTGCTTCTCATACTGCAAGATGCCGCCCAGGCGAACAGTGTTGCTCTCGGGGTGCAGGCGGCCACGCATGGTGTCGCGTACGATGGCGGGTTGTTCGTAGATTTCCTTCATCATGAAGTGGTCGAAGCCAGCCTTCTCGATGCTGTCGAGGTTCATCTTCAGCTCTTGCACATAGGGCATGGCCTCCACATCATGTATGGTCTTGATGTGTAGCTCTTCGCCTATTTTGATGCGCACAACTTGTTCGTCTTCAAGGTAAACCACTTTTTGAGTGCGACCTACGATGGGCGTGGCGTCGGAAGCGATGAAATACTCGCCGTCGCCGATGCCAATCACCATCGGGCTGCCCTTGCGGGCGGCGATGAGCGTGTCGGGATGGCCTTTCTCGACGATGGCGATGGCGTAGGCACCAATCACATGGTTCAAGGCGATGCGGACGGCCTCAAACAGGTCGACATGCTCGCTTTGCTGCACATCCTCGATGAGGTTGGTGAGCACCTCGGTGTCGGTCGACGACTTGAAGGTGAAGCCGCGTTTCTCCAATTCCTTGCGCAGGCTGAGATAGTTCTCGATGATGCCGTTGTGAATCAGGGCGATGTTGCCGCTTTGCGAGCGGTGCGGGTGGGCGTTCACCTGGTTCGGCTCGCCATGGGTGGCCCAGCGGGTGTGGGCGATGCCGATGTGACCGCTCACGTCTTTGGAAGAAGCAAAAGCCTCCAAGTCAGATACTTTCCCTTTCGATTTGTAGACGTTCAATTCGTTTTTTTCATTCAACAACGCTACACCAGCGCTGTCGTAACCGCGATATTCAAGACGTTTCAGCCCCTCAATCAAGATGGGATAGGCCTCTTGATGGCCGACATAGGCAACAATTCCACACATATTTCATTAAGATTTGAAGATGCAAAAATACGGTTTTAAATGAAAAACAATAAAAAAATGGATGTTTTTGTGAACATAAAAACAAAGTTCCGTTGTTGAGACGTGCTATGGCGCGTCTCAACAAAAAGGGAGTCAACGCTTCAGCATATTAAAATAGGCATCCAAAAGTTTCTGCGCACCGATATACGCGCTCATCCGTTGGCCGCGCACGTCGCTTTCGACCAAAGGAAGGAGATCGGCGACTAATTGGTTTTGGTAGAAATCGTTCTTCAAGGCGCTGTCCATCGTGTCGTACATCATCTGCACGTCTTGTTGGGCGCGTTTCTTGTAAAGGTAGCCGTTGTCGCGGATGGCCTGCACGTGGTCGGCAACCATCTTCCACACCTCGTCGATATTAAAGCCAGAAAGTGCCGAACAGGTCAGCACCTTGGTCTCTTGTCCCGATTCGGGCAAGGGGAAGAGGTGCAGCGCGTTGCGGCATTCTGCGGCGGCACGATTGGCGCGCATCACGTTGTCGCCATCGGCCTTGTTGACGGCGATGCCATCGGCCATCTCCATGATGCCGCGCTTGATGCCTTGCAGCTCGTCGCCGGCACCGCTGATTAATATAAGGAGGAAGAAATCGACCATGGAATGCACCGCCGTTTCGGACTGACCCACGCCCACGGTTTCAACGAAAATGGTATCATAGCCCGCTGCTTCACAAAGGATGATCGTTTCCCTCGTCTTTCTTGCCACGCCGCCCAAAGTGCCTGCCGAGGCCGAAGGACGGATGTAGGCGTTGGGATGTGTCGAAAGGGTTTCCATGCGGGTCTTGTCGCCAAGGATGCTGCCTTTCGAGCGTTGGCTTGAGGGGTCGATGGCCAACACGGCGAGTTTTTGCCCTTGGTTGCAAAGATGCACGCCCAAAGCCTCGATGAAAGTACTCTTTCCCGCTCCGGGAACACCCGTGATGCCCAGTCGCAAAGCCTTGCCCGCATGGGGCAGACATGCCGCGATGATTTGTTGGGCCAATCCCTGATGCTTGGGAAGGGCGCTTTCCACCAAGGTGATGGCCTTGCTGAGCGCCACGCGGTCGCAGCGGAGGATGCCGTCGACGTACCATTCAAGCGGCATCAGCTGTTGTTGGTTGCGGCGAAGGCGTTCCAAAGCCTTCGGGTTGACCTGTATGGCACCCTCGACACCTTCGGTGACCTTGAGGTTCGACTCCCATTCGTGCTCCTGATTTTCAAAGTGTTCGTATTCCATGGCGGGTTGCGGTTTTGATTTTGCAAAGATATGGATTATTGTTGATTGTTGAGGCGTTTAATTGTTTAATTGTTGTTGGCTTATGGATCGCTTTGGCAAAAGGGTTGGGCTTTGCACTTTGGGCGAAACGAGCCATAAGCCATCGGCCATAAGCCATAGTCAAAAAAAACTGAAAATCAACGAATTTCAATTTTTTCTTGCGTTATTCGGAAAAAAATGCGTAATTTTGTAGTTTCAAAAGAAAGACAAAAGCCCATGGTTGACAAGAGAAGAATATTATTCGTCCATCAGGAAATCGCCCCCTATTTGCCTGAGACCCCGATGAGCCTCATCGGCCGTTATCTGCCCCAAGCCACCCAGGAAAGTGGCAAGGAGATCAGGATTTTCATGCCTCGCTACGGTGTCATCAACGAGCGGCGCAACCAACTGCACGAGGTGATCCGCCTGTCGGGAATGAACCTCATCATCAACGACACCGACCACCCGCTCATCATCAAGGTGGCCTCCATCCAGAAGGCGAGAATGCAGATCTATTTCATCGACAACGACGATTTCTTCACGAAGAAGAAATACCTGATGTATGACGAGAAAGGCAACTTCTGCGACGTCAACGACATGCGTTGCGTGTTCTTCACCCGTGGCGTCATCGAGACGGTGAAGAAACTCAACTGGTCGCCCGACATCATCCATTGCCATGGCTGGATTTCGGCACTGATGCCCATCTACATCAAACGGGCCATGAACGTGCGCGACAATCCGCTCTTCAACGAGACGAAAATTGTCTACTCCATCTACGACGACGGGTTTGAGGAGCAATTCAAGCCAGGGTTCGACAAGATGATGAAACTTCCGGGAATGAACGCCAAGGACCTGAAGTATTTCAAGGAGGGCAACTTCGTCAACTTGACCAAGGCCGCCATCGACTATTCCGACGGCATCGTGGTTTGCACCGAGAAGCTGAACCCCGAGATTGCCGCCCACCTGCAAACCGTCAAGAAGCCCGTCCTCAGCTATCAGGAGCAAGTGCACTACGCCCAGGCGTGCAACGATTTCTATGACAGCTTGCTCGGCAAACAATAAGAACCGCTTTTTTGAGTTATCTCACATCGAATAACCTCAACAAATATTGACCTGATGAAAACACATCATTCAACCGCTCCCAAAACCATAGCGTTAATGATTGGCCTACTGGCCTTGGCCTTCGTCTCGTGTAAGAAGTCGCCCGAGACCATCGGCAACGGACTCATCTCCGACAGCGACTATATCGACGTCCACCATACCGACACGGTTGCAATCGTGTGCCATTCGTATTTCGACTCCATCGCCACCAGCAATGCCACCTATGCGCTGCTGGGGGCCATGAAAGACCCCGTTTTTGGCGCAACGGAAGCGGGTTTCTACACCCAGTTTCGCCCTTCGGTGGCTGGACAAAGCTTTGGCAACAACCCCGTGATGGACTCGTTGGTGCTGCAACTGTGCGTCTCCGGCTACTATGGCGACACAATGGCAATGCAAACGGCACATGCCTTCGTGCTCACCGACTCGCTGATGACGGATTCGACCTATTACAGCTACTCGTGGGTGGCCTTTGACAATACCGACGTGGCCAACGGCTACCAATTCAGCCCGCGACCGAGAACCAAGGTCAACGTCATCGGCACCGACACCATCGCCCACGCCATCGTGCGCATCCCACTGAGCCAGGAGTTGGGCAACTACTTGATGACGCTCGACACCACGGCCTATTCGCGCCCCGACCTGTTCAAGCAACACTTCAAGGGCCTGTTCGTGACTTGCGACCCCGTGAGCACCAACGGCGCCATCACCTCTTTCACCCTGACCAACAACACCTATACGCTGCTGCAACTCTATTATCACGACGCAGCTACGCCCGAAAAGCCCATGCGCTACAATTTCTATGTGACTTCGTCGGACGTCTATTTCAACCATTTCGAACACGACTATTCGCAAGGCAGCCCCGAATTTGTCAACCAAATGATTGGCAATCAGCACGAATTGGGCCAATCTACCGTCTATCTCCAAACCATGGGCGGCGTGAGAACATGGTTGAAATTCCCCAACCTCAGCCATTGGACCGACTCGTTGGACGGCTGCCATTTGGTGGTCAACGAAGCCAAACTCGTGTTGCCAGCCTCGTCGATGCTGACCGACTCGATCTATAAAGCGCCTTCCAATTTCATCTTGTTAGGCTTCAATGCCGACAGCTCCACCTACCTCTTGCCCGACTATTACGAAGGAGCAGGCTATTTCGGAGGCACGTTCAACACAAGCAATCAGTCGGTCACCTTCCGTATCACGGAGTACATTCAAAGCGTGATCCTGGAGAAGAGAGACAACACGGGCATCTGCTTGGGCATCAATGGGACGGCCTATAATGCACAACGGTTGGTCATCAACGGTCCCGAGTCGAACGAGATGGAGAAAATGAAGCTCGAAGTGACTTACTCCATAGTTAATGAATAGTTGTTCAGTTGTTTAGTTGTTCAGTTGGAATCTTAAATCTTTGAATCTTGAATCTTTAAATCTTAAATTCCCAGAAATATGAAAAAACTGATTTTAGCCGCATTGATTATCGCAGGACTGACCTGCACGGCACAGAATGCAGAGAAGGAAACCGTTGTCGTCATCAAGACGAGCATGGGTACCATAAAGGCAAAACTGTATAACGACACGCCCAAGCACCGCGACAACTTCATCAAGTTGGTGAACGAGGGTTGGTACAACGGCTCGCCGTTCCACCGCGTCATCAAGGACTTCATGATCCAAGGCGGACAGAATGCCGACGGCAGCCTCGATCCGGGCTATAGGGTTCCCGCCGAAATCAAGGACAACCATTTCCACAAGAAAGGCGCCCTTTGCGCAGCCCGACAAGGCGACCAGGTAAACCCCCAGAAGGCCTCAAGCGGTTCGCAGTTCTACATCGTGCAAGGCAAGGTGTATGACGACCGCACCCTCGACATGTTTGAAAGTCGTATGGGCAAGGTGTTCAGCGCCCGCCAGCGCCAAGCCTACAAAACCGTGGGCGGTACGCCGCATCTCGATGGCGAATACACCGTGTTCGGCGAAGTGACCGAAGGCCTCGACGTGGTCGACAAGATCGCAGCCGTCGAAACAGGCCGTATGGATGTTCCGGTCAAGCCTGTGACCATCATTTCCGTTACGATTGAAAAATAAAGCTGCTGGCTTTTGGCCTTTGACTACTGGCATTTCAATTGGCCAGTTGCCAGAAGCCAGTTGCTAGAAGCTAAAAGCATAGAACAATGAAAGAAAGAATCGAAGAGATATTATCACAAGTGCGTGATTTCCAGGCCGACAGCAAAGAGGCTTTGGAGAACTTCCGCATCACCTATTTGAGCAAGAAAGGCGTTATCCCCGCTTTGTTTGCCGACTTCAAGACCGTGGCCCCCGAGCTTCGCAAGGAGATGGGCATGAGGCTCAACGAACTGAAAAACACCGTTCAAGACAAGGTAGAGGAGCAACTGTCGAAGTTCGAGAACCAGCATTCGAGCGATGCCGGTTTCGACATGAGTATGCCCGCCAACGAGATGCGCGGTGCGCGTCACCCGCTTTCTATCGTGCGTCGCGACATCAACGAGATTTTCGCCCACCTCGGCTTCACCATCGTTGAAGGCCCCGAAATCGAGGACGACTACCACGTATTCTCGGCCTTGAACTTCCCGCTCGACCATCCTGCCCGCGACATGCAGGACACCTTCTTTATTAATAAGGAGCCTAACGTGAACAAGGTGAGCGACATCTTGCTGCGCACCCACACTTCGAGTGTGCAGGTTCGTGCCATGGAAAAGCAACAGCCACCCATTCGCGTCATCGCACCGGGCCGTGTGTTCCGCAACGAGGCTATCTCAGCCCGTGCCCACTGCATCTTCCACCAGATTGAGGGCCTTTACATCGACGAGAACGTCTCCTTTGCCGACCTGAAGCAAACCTTGTACCACTTCGTGCAGGAGTTCTTCGGCGAGGGCACCAAGGTGCGTTTCCGCCCGTCGTATTTCCCCTTCACCGAGACCTCAGCGGAGATGGACATCTCATGCAACATCTGCGGTGGCAAGGGTTGCAATATCTGCAAGCACACAGGTTGGGTTGAGATTTTGGGCTGCGGCATGTGCGACCCCAACATCCTCATCGCCAGCGGCATCGACCCGGAGAAGTACACCGGCTTTGCCTTCGGCATGGGTGTGGAACGCATCGCCATGTTGAAATACGGCATCAACGACTTGAGGCTGTTCTTCGAGAACGACTTGCGGTTCTTGGAGCAGTTTGAGTTGGCATAAGGATTACTGAGATTTGGTTTTGTTTGTAGAGACGTAGCGCGCTACGTCTCTACTGTTTTTATTCACTACGAACGGTTCGGTTCAGCCACTGGCAGAAATCTTTCGTTTTCTCAAATTCGGATAGCACCCATTCGACCAAGTGCGGGTCGGTGAGGCGTGCATCGGGAAGGTCGCGCATTAGGAGCCAGTCGCGCTGTTTGAAAAGCTCGGCATGCGGGTGGTCTTTCGGGTAGCCGTTGGGCACGCGCTTCATGGCGTGGCTCGTGTCGAGGTCGAAGCCTTTGGCTTTGGCGATGGCTTCCACCAGCGGCTCGCCGTTGAAGAGGATTTCGTCGCGGATGGTCTTCAGCATGGTCGTGTCGGGCATGTACATCCCCGTGCAGAGCATGTTGCCCGTGAGGTATTCCGATTCCTTGGCTTGCACATGAAAATAATAGCCACCCAGCATCGACTTCTTGCCTTCGGGGCAGACGAACACGCCGAAATGGGTCTTGTAAGGCCGTTTGTCGGGCGAGAATCGTGTGTCGCGATAGAAGCGGTAGGTGCAGTCTTTCAAAGTCAAGCCCTTGCAGTTGTCGTCGAATTTCTGCACGCCGGCGATGATTTGCTCGGCCAAGGCGTTGAAGTTGGCCTGCGCCTTAAGGTATTCGTTCTTATGCTCTTGGAACCACGGGCGGTTGTTGTTGCGCAATACGTTGTCCAAGAATTTGAGGATTTCTTCCATCTGTGATAATTTTGGGCAAAAATAAGGAATAATTTTGTTGAAAAGACAGCTTTTTTCGCCATGAAGATTAGGAGTGAGTCGAAAAACCGACTAAAACCTAACTTTTTTGGAAAAGCAAAACGAATTTGTGAAGAAAATGCTAATTTTGCGGCATTAAAGATTTCAAAAGAAATGGACAAGCAGCACTTGCAACAGATCATCGCGGCCTATTTTACGACGCAGCCCGTGCTGAAAGCATGGTTGTTCGGCTCATATGCTCGGGGCGAACAGCGGGAGGACAGCGATATAGACATTATGGTTGTGCTTGATAGCCAAGCCCATGTTGGTCTTTTTAAACTGAGTGGGATGCGGCTCGATTTGCAAGACCTCTTGTCAAAAGAGGTTGATTTGGTTACTGAAAAAGGACTGTTGCCTTTTGCCCGTCAATCGGCTGAAAACGACAAAATACTGCTTTATGAGAGAGCGAATTAAAGACAAAATGCGTTTGGAGCATATAGCTGAGGCTATTCAGCGTTTGCAAACCTATGCAGGAGATCTTTCGGAACAAGAACTCGAGCAAGATGTTCTCCGTTATTATGGCATTGTGAAAAACATTGAAATTATTGGTGAAGCAGCTCGGATGCTGACAGAGCAATTCAAATTAGCTCATCCCGAAGTGGAATGGCGTAGTATTAGCGATATGCGTAATTTTCTCGTTCATGAGTATTTCCAGGTTGATAGCGAAGTCGTTTTCAGCGTCATTCATAACGAAATCCCTGAACTCCAAACACATATCACCCAATATCTTTCCGAAACCGATTGGGTAGAATGGGAAAAGCAAGATTAATGAGCCTTTTTGGGTATTTCTATAATCGCTTTACGCGCCATTATAGTCATTGAAAGTCCTCTGGCAACCATGAACAAGAGGAAGGCAATCCAAAGGCCGTGGTTGCCGAAGGGCGGCATTAATAATAAGGAGGCAGGCAGAAACACGCCGATGGCCGCGATGAGCATGGTGTTGCGGATGGCGCGGGCAGCCGTGGCACCGATGTAGACACCGTCCCAAAGGAAAGCCGCAAAGGTGATTAAAGGGATGAGCGCCAAATAGATATGGTATGGTTTGGCCATGGGGATGATTTCGGGCTGGTCGCTGACGAGGCCGATGAACCAGTCGGGGAATAGGGCGTAAAGCACCGTGAACGGCAAGGCGATGAAAAAGCCCCAAAGGAATAGCAGCTTGACGGTCTGGCGAAGTTGCTTGCCGTCGTGCGCACCCGTGAAACGCCCCACCAAGGCCTCGCCAGCGTATGCAAAGCCGTCGGTGAAGTAGGAGAAGATGTAGAAAAACTGCATCAGAATCATGTTGACGGCCAGCATGTCGTCGCCGAGTTTGGCCGACTGGTTGTTGAAATAAGCGATGCTCAACACCAAAAGGATGCTACGAATCATGAAGTCGGCGTTGACCTTGAAGAAACGTTTCAGTTTGTCGCTTTGCAACAAAATCACCCTGCGGATGGGGATGAGATGATAGCGGAACTTGACGAAAAGGAAAACGACAGCGGTAATCAGGCCGCAATATTGTGCGATGACGGTGCCCAAGGCCACGCCCGCAACGCCCATGCCCATCGCGTTGACGAAAATGACGCTCAAAATGATGTTGACCACATTGGTGAGGATGGCGATGACCATCGGGATGGTGGTGTTTTGCATCCCGATGTACCAGCCGTTGAAGGCATAGAGGCAGAGCACCGCCGGCGCCGCCCAGATGCGCACGCGGAAATAGGTGGAGGTGTAGGCTAGCACCTCGTCGCTGCCGTGGAGCAGTTTCATGCTCAGCCATTCCACTGGACCTTGCAGCCCTAAAACCAAAACAGTGGCTATCAGTGCGATGCAGAGCGAGCGGTAGAGCGAATAGGCGATTTCGGCGCGGTCGTTGGCGCCATAGGCCTGCGCTGTGAAGCCCGTAGTGCCCGCTCGCATGAAGCTGAAGATGGAGTACATCACGCTGAAGATGGTGCCGCCCAAGCCGATGGCTCCGATGTAGGCGATGCTGTCCTGATGACCCATCAGCACCATGTCGACGAAGCCCAGTAGCGGCACGGTGATGTTGCTGACGATGTTGGGGACGGCGAGTTTGAGGATGGAACGATTGAGGGATTTTTTGGGCATAAAAGCTATTTTACGGCGCAAAAATACGACATTTCTTTGCAATTATAGAGTTTTCCCTATTTTTGCCAGCCTAAATCAGAACGTATGATTTTCTACTTCTCCGGCTGTGGCAACAGTAAACATGTGGCTGAGACCATCGCCGCAGGTCTCAATGATACTTTGGTCTTCATTCCCGAGGCGGCACGTGAAGGCCGTTATGAATACACTTTGGCCGAAGGCGAAAGATTAGGTTTCGTCTTTCCCGTCTATTCTTGGGCACCGCCAAAGTTGGTGCTGGATTTCATTGGGAAAATGCAGTTGGCAGCGAAGCCTACGTATCTCTTTTTCGCTTGCACTATGGGCGACGAATGTGGCCTCACCGAAAAGATTTTCCGCAAGGCCGTGGAGCAAAAAGGCTGGTCATTGTCGGCTTGTTTCAGTGTGCAAATGCCTGAGACTTATATCGGTATGCCTGGCTTCAAGCTCGATACCGACGAGAACGCCAAACGAAAAATCGAGGCTACTGACAAAGCCATGCGAGGATGTATTCCGAGGCTACAGAAAAAGGAAAGTTTTTCCAAAATGATTGTGGGCAGCTTGGCTTGGCTGAAAAGCCATGTGGTCAATCCGGGGTTCAACCGCTTTGCGACGGATGACAGCAAATATCATGTCACTGAAGCCTGCATCCATTGCGGCAAGTGCGTGAATGTGTGTCCGTTGCAAAACATTACGCTCGAAAACGGGAAGCCCACATGGCATGGCAATTGCACTATCTGCATGGCTTGCTACCACCATTGTCCTGTCAACGCCATACAATACGGCAAGGCCACCAAAGGCAAGGGACAGTATTTCTTTAGTTGACAGTTGTTCAGTTGTTCAGTTGTTGACAATAAATCCAACCACAATTCAACAATCATCACTTCAACGATTCAACAAAATATCTATCTTTGCCGCCTAAATTATTCATTATCAAAATTCAACCCCTATGAAAAAACACTCTATCACGCGCATGTTGCTTGCAACGGCAATCCTTTTCCTGACAGCGGCCACGTCGTTTGGCCAATGCGTCATCCCGATTACTGACAGTCAGCCTTACGTTGAGGACTTCGAAGGCGACGGCTTCGACTGCTGGACGGTGGAAACCAATGGCGGCAACTGGACACTCCTTGACGGAACGAATTCCAATGTGGCTTCATTCACCTATGAAAACAATGGCGACGAGGCCCGTCTCATTTCTCCAACGCTCGACATGTCGGCCATCGGTGGTGCCACTTTCAGTTTCTCTTATGCCATGATGGGCATCTTTGAAAACGATGTGCTTGAAGTCAGCTACCGTTCTTCCGAGAACGACGCGTGGCATCTGTTGGGCGCTTATAGCTTCAGCGACTACGAAAATTTCTATGAGGAAACCTTTGAACTTGAGAACCTTAGCGCTACCTATCAGGTTTCTTTCTTGGGTAGGGGTCTTGGCGGAATGTACATCTTTGTCGACAATATCGAAATCATGTCGACGATGGGCTGTGCGCGCCCCGTCAGTCTTTATGCCGACGAGATTACAGCGTCGTCTGCCATGTTGCATTGGTCGACTACGGGCAACGAAACCAGCTGGACTATCGAGATGAGCGGTAGGGAATACGAAGTTGACGAGCAGCCCTACCTGATGGAAGACTTAATGCCTTAAATGACTTACACCTTCCGCGTTAAGGCCAAATGCGGTGAAAGCGACGAATCGGAATGGGCCACTCCCGTCAGTTTCACCACGCTTTGCGGTGGGATTGTCGTGACTGACGATATGCCGTTTTTCGATGATTTTGAAGGCTCCGATGATTTCCATTGCTGGCAAAACGAAATCATTTCGGGCACCGACCCGTGGGTGGTCGACCCTGGTTATGTCATCCTTAACAATACCGCTTTCTTCATCTGGCTTGGCGGTGAGGCTCGTCTTATTTCGCAGCCGATGGATATCACAGCCGTCACCGACCCGGTGATCGAGTTTAAGCACAAGCAACTGCAGGGTGAGTTTGGCGTGGAAGAGCTGTCGGTTTGGTATCGTACGGCACCCGAAGAGCCATGGCAGCTCATCGAAATCTATATTTATGCTACAAACGATTGGGAATCAGCATCATTCAAGCTCCCTGATCCTTCTGCCACATATCAGATTTCGTTTGTTGGTGTAGGCCACAATGGCGAAGGACTTTACGTCGACGACGTGAGAGTTGGAAACGAGGAAGGCGTGGGCGTTGGTGAACTGACCACCGTCACGGCTTCTGTGAGCCCCAATCCTACCACGGGTTTGGTCGCAATTGAAGCCAACATTGCCAACGGTGAAGTCGTCGTGTTCGATTTGTTTGGCAAGCAAGTGGCTTCGGCCATAGTTGAGGAAGGCCGTGCCGAACTTGATTTGGGTGAATATGCCCAAGGTGTCTACGTGGCTCGCATCATCGGGGCCAATGGCTCCACTACGGTCAAGTTGGTGAAAGAGTAAGCCATCAATTGCGGGACTCTGCTGCCATCGAGAGGGGAGTTTCTTCCCCGGATTCGTAAGGCTTCGGTTTCGGTTGGTGCAGGGCCAGAAAATTCTCATTGAGTTGGAGTTCCACTTGCAACATGGTGGCCTCCAACTTTTTTTGTTGCAACTGGCATTCCCAAACCACGATAACCTGCCAACCGTTGTCGCGAAGCAATTGGTAGTTGCGCTCGTCGCGCTCTTGGTTCCTTTTGATTTTGTTCACCCAAAATTCGCGGTTCGTTTGTGGAATCTTGCAACAAGAGCTATTAACTATCAACTGACAACTACTAACTGAAAACTGAACATGGTGTCCGTGCCAAAAACATCCATTCACGAAAATCGCCGTTCGATACCGCCGCATGACAATATCGGGCTTGCCCGGCACGCTATTCACATTGAGGCGATAGCGATAGCCATGCCGCCAAAGCCATTGCCTGACCATCAGCTCGGGCTTGGTGCCTTTGCCGTGGATGCGCGACATCACGTAGTGGCGCTGTGTGGGGGTGAGGCGGTCGGTCATGGCGGCGATTTTTTCTGCAAAGGTATCGAAATCTTGGTAACCTTCGACATCGTTTTTCAGTTGTTTCGTATCGTGACCTGACTGCGACCTTCGCCTTTCCTCTCCACCCTGATTTGCACGGGGATGCGGTCTTCAAGCTCCGTGCGGTGCGAGATGATGCCCACGCGACGCTGTTTTAGCCCAGCAATGTCTTGCAGTTTTTCCAATGTTTCCATGACGGAGTCGAGGCTTTTTTCGTCGAGGGTGCCAAAACCTTCGTCGATAAACAGGATGTTGATGTTTGTGCCTGGTCGGTTGAGCGAGGAAAGGGCTAACGAGAGCGCCAATGAGACCATGAAACGCTCGCCGCCTGAGAGTAGCGTGGCGCTTCGCACCTGCTTCTTGTTGTCGTTGTCGAGCACAAGAATCGAGAGTTGTTCGTTTTCTTCGCTACAGGTGAGGATGTAACGTTTGGTGATTTTTTGCAGGTAGAGATTGGCGTTGTTCAGCAATGGGCGCAGCACATGGGTTTGCACCAACGTGCGGAAACGTGTCCCGCCGAAGTGATCGTTGAGTATGGTCCATTTTTTGAGCGAGGCAAGGGCTTTTTCCAGGTTTTTTGACGCCTGAAGGACCTTTTCGCGGTTGCGATCGTTGTCGTCCAATTGGTTTTGGATGGCTCCCAATTGCGCGACGAGCGTTTCCTTGGCAGCTTCAAGTTCGCCTTTTTGCATTTCGAGTGCCGACCTCTCCGGAAGGTCTTCCTCTTTTTCCACTTTCAGTTCTTCGAGGGCTTTTCGGATGGCCTTCTGTGCATTGGCGATGAGGGCATGTTGGCTCGCAATGTCTGAAAGGTTTTGGCTGATTTGTGTCATCAAGGTGTTCCATTCCTTTGCTATGTCGCTCGACGGATGGGCGACTGGACTATAGTCCAAGTCCCATTCTGGATACTTCCCGATGATGGTGCCTTTGATGTTTCGGATGTTGTCAATCAGCACTTTGTCGTGTTGGGCTTTTGCTCTATTGCCGTCGCGACGGTTTTTTGTCGCAGTGTATGTCTGGGCTGTCTGTTTCAGTTGTGTCTTGGTTTCTTCGATGTTGTCTGCCCAGCTAGGGTAAACGGGTTGCAGTACAGCCGAGAGCTGTTTGGCGATCTCGTTCTTTTTGGCTTCGGCCTCGATGGTTTTATTGTCGCAATCGTCGATGGTTTTCTTGTTGTCCTCAAAGGCTTTTTCTGCCTTTTGTAGAGCAGTGTCGGCCTGCGATTTGCTGGTTTCCAAGGGCTTCTTTTCCTCCAAAAGGGCATTGGTTTCCCTTTGCAGTGTTTCAGCTTTTTGCGAGGCCAGGGTCAGGGTGGCGGTTGCTTGGTCGCTTTTTTTCAACCGTTCCTCGATTTGTAACGGATATTTTTTGTTGTGGTCGAGTTGCAGTTTGTCGCCAATGCCGATGATGCGTTGGCTTTCTTTTTTGTTATCTTCTTGTAAGTCAGAAGCTTGTTGGATTTTGGATTTCATGGTTCCAGCCCATGTGTCGTGGCGGGTCTTGGCCTCGTTGCGTTCTTTTTCGGCTGTTTCCTTTGCCGTTTTGCACCTGTCTTTCTCAATTTCGAGAGGTGTGATGATTTGCTTGAAATCGTCGGTTGTCAGCAGTTCGTGCTCTATGCCTTGGCCGCAGAGGGGACAGGTGGTGGCGTGGTCTTTTATGAGCCGTTGGCGCAGGCTGACCATGGTTTCTTGGATGCTGCTGCCCATGGTGACCCATTGCGAGTTGGCCTGCTCGTAGGCCGCGTTGGCTGTTTTGAGTGTTTCCTCTTTTTGCTCCCACGTTGCCTTGAGTTGGACCAGCTTGACATTGTCATCGATGATTTCGGCAAGGAGCTTTTTGTGCTTTTCTGCGGCTTCGGTGTATTGCCGGATGTCGGATTGGAGCTTTTCGAGTTGGGCTTTCTCTTCGCGAAGCTCGTCAAGTTGGCGGTTGATTTCGTCGGGCTTCAAGGCATCGCGCTCCTTGATTTTCTCGTCGATGGATTTTTGCTTGTCGTCAACGGCTTGTTGTGCTTGTTGTGCTTTGGTTTTGGCGGCGGACAGGGCTGCTTCCAGTGTCTCTACTTGGTCTTCGGCGCTTTTCTTCTGGATGCCCAATTGCCTGATTTCTTCAGCCTTTTCTTCCAGCAGCTTCAGTTGCAGGAGGTATTCGCCCGCTTTGGTGTAGAGTTCGTCTTGTTCCTGGCGTTCTTCGAGCCACAGGGTGTCGGATTCGATGTCGGATTTGAGCCGTTCAAGTTGGTTTTCCTTGTCGGTCAGGTCGGAGGCGAGGGTGGTGAAGGTGGCTTTCAGTGGAGCGTGGTCTTCGAGGCGAACGAGTTGTGCATTCGCGTCGTCGATGGCTTTGTGGCTGGCTTCGACGAGCCTGATTTGCCCGATTTGCTGCTCGATTTTCCCAATGTCATTCGAGAGTTTGTTTTTTTGCTTCTCGAGGTCGGCCTGCTCATGTTTTAGTTGGGCCAATTCAGGTTCTTTCTTGACGTGTTGGCTTTCGCTGTCGTATAGTTTTTGGCAAGTTGCTGCCTGTTCCTTGGCTTTTTTGAAAAGGCTGGAAATGGCGAGGCCGTAGTCGGAAAACCGCTCGGTGTTGGTCAGTTTCTCAAGTATGGTTTCGCGTTCTTTCTTGCTTCCGATGAGAAACGAGGCGAATTGCCCTTGAGCGAGCATGGCCATGCGGCTGAACTGGTCGAACGAGAGCCCGATGGCTTCTTGGATCAGAGGTGCGATGTCGCTGTCTTTGTTGAAGGTGCGTCCGTCGACGGTAAGCGTCCATTCGGGTTTGTTGTATTTGATGGGGGTTCTGCCGTCGGCGTTTTTGTTGCCTTTGTATATGCCTAAGGCGAGCTTGGCAGCGTAGGTTCTGCCGTCGTTGCCTTCAAAGACCACCATGCTGTGGCATTCTTCTTTTGGCGCAATGCCCATCCGCGTGTATTGCTGTATGCTGGCCACACGTATTTTCTCGCCAGCTGCGTTGACGAACTCGTTGTTGTTCACGTCGGCCACTCCGCTGAGGCGGGGTGTGGTCTTGTAGAGGGCCATCGCAATGGCGTCGAGGATGACCGACTTGCCTGTGCCTGTGTCGCCAGTGATGAGAAATACGGGGGCGGGCGTGTTGGTGTATGCCTCGTTCAAGTCGTTTTCGAAGTCGATGTCAGCCTTCTCGATGGAGGCTATGTTTTTGATATGTAATTCTTTGATTTTCATGTCTTTTTTTAGTTTTGTTCGAGGAGCGAGATTTCTTCGTGCTGGTTGTCTTTTGTTTTCTTTGCCAGGTCTTCTTCTTTGAGGCGCTTGACTTCTGCCTCTATCTCTTTGAAGGCATCGCGGAGGGTTTGCATGTCGAGTTTTGGATACTGCGACTGCGTCTTTTCGATGAATTCCAACGGATCGGTCATCTGTTGGAGCTCGGCCACCTCGAAGGCAGGCTTGCCGGTGTCGCTCTCGTTTGCTTCGGGTTCTCCTACCCAAATGGTTTTCGGGTTGTATCTTACTTCGTTGCCGTATGTTTCCAGCAGGTCGTATATCTTTTGGTCGAAGTTGACGGAAAGGTCGGTGGAATAATGCACTTTCAATCTGATGTAGCCTCTCCCAACGGTGTTGCAGAAAGTCCCGATGTCGGCAAGTGCCGAGCTCTCGTCGGTGTAGGCTTCGTCATGGGCCATGGGCAGGGTGTGGAAGTGGCGCAGTTCGTCGATGCGGAGCTGCTTGAGGGTGACCTGGCCGCAATGACGGTCGATTTCGACAACGCTGACACTGTGGGGATAGGCCTCATCGCAACTGACGTGGAGGGCGCTACCCGAATAGCGGACGACAGGGGAGGGGTAGGTGATGGGGCCGTAGTTCATGTTGTCGTCAGGATGGCCGAGGGTTTGCGGCTTGTGGATGTGACCAAGGGCGAGGTAGTCGTAGCCTGTGCCCAAGTTGGCTATGTCTTGCGTCTTAAGCGTGCCGATTTCGAAATCATGGCCGGTGACGTCGGTTCCAGTCACGGCGAGGTGGCCCATCATGACAACGGGTTTGCCATCGGCATTGCGCTGGGCCACGCGGTCGAGCACCGATTGCAGCTGTTGTGTACGGTCGCCGAGCATGTAGGGCATGGCAATGATGAAGCCGTTGGCGAGCTCGATGATGTAGTCGTCTTGCCAGCCGTTGTCGTCGGCAGTCAATGATGGTGCCACGCCAATCAGATGGGTATTCGAGAAGGTCCAAACTGCGCGGTCGGCTTGGATGCGTGAAGCCGAGTCGTGGTTGCCGGCGGTGATGACGATGTGCATGTCGGGCATAGCTTTCTGGAGCTTGACGAACTGTTCGTTGAACAGTTTTTTCGTTGCCGTCGATGGTTGCTGGATGTCGAAAACGTCGCCGCTCACGAGCAGGGCATCGGGCTTTTCCTCCTTGCACCAATGCGTCAGCTGACCGAAGAAATGCAGGTGTTCGTCGCAGCGGTCGTAGTTTTGGTAAAGGATTTGGCCTATGTGCAGGTCGGCAGTGTGTATTATTTTCATTTTTGTTCGTTTTTTTCGAGAGAAGGATAGTAGATTGTCTTTCTTTTTGGTCTGTTCTAAAATGTTGAAAATCTGCAAAATTAGAAAAATCTGCAAAAATAATGCATATTTTTCGGCACTTTTTTGAAGTGAATTTGCATATTTTTCATCAAATCGCCACCTCAATCCATCGTCCGTCCTTGAAATTGACCACGTTGCGGTAGCCAGCTCGCTTCAAGGCTTCCTCGGCGGCGGCAAATTCGAGGGTGAGTTCGCTGAAGTGGTGCGCGTCGGCGGAGATGATGGCGGGAACGCCCATCTTGCAGGCCTCCTCCATCAGCCAGGGCGAAGGGTAGAAGCCGTTGTAGCGTTTCTTGTAGAGGCCGCGCACGTTGACTTCCATTACCAAACCTTTTTGGCGGATGAGGTCTAAGGTCTCGAAGGCCAGAGCGCGATACCACGGCTCGTCCTCGTGGAAATAACGCTCGCGGTTGTGCATCTTGATTTTGTCGAAGTGGGCGATGATGTCAAACGGCTCACGTTCAATCATTTCGTCGGTCTGTTCGTAGAACCTGCGCACGGCACGACGGATGTCGCCATCGAAGAACCGTTGCAGGCCTTCGTCGTAGATTTCCCACTTCGGGCCGTCGATGAACCAGATGTCGTCAGGATGGGCTGATTGTCCCACCAAATGCACCCCACCAATCAGATAATCAAGGTGATACTTCTCTTTGGTCACGGCAAAAGGCTCCGAAACACCCGTGATGTAGTCGGCTTCCAAGCCACAATAAATGTCGATTTTGTCCTTGAATTTAGCTTTCAGTTGGGCGATTTCGGCCACATAACGTGGCATGTCGGCCGATTTCACCGAAAAGGTGTTGTCGAAAGGCAGTGGGCTGTGTTCCGAGAAACCGAGTGTCTTCAAGCCTTGACGGACGGCCTCTTCCACGATTTCGCGGGGCTGCGACTTGCCATCACTATAAACGCTGTGGGTATGTAGATTGAAGTTTTGCATAAGATTTTTGATTCTATATCGAATAATGGCGCAAAGGTAGTCATTTTTCGTATCTTCGCGCATCAAAACAGCATACGATGAACGACAACAACACTTTTCGCCCCATGCGCCGCTTCAAGCAGCAAATAATTGAAACAGAATGCCTTGAACTGCTAAAAACCGCTCCTCGCGGCGTGCTTGCCCTCCTCGGCGACCATGACTATCCTTACGCCGTGCCCTTGGATTTCGTCCTCGATGGCGACAAAATCTATTTCCACTGCGCCAAGGAAGGCCATAAAACCGATGCCATCCGGAGGCACGACAAGGCTTCGTTCTGCGTGCTGAGCGAGGGCCGAAAAGAACTCGACGATTGGTGGTACCACTTCGAGAGCGTCATCTGCTTCGGGCGCATCCGCATCGTCGACGACCCTGCCTTGGCCGATGCCAAACTGCGGCTTTTGGGTGCGAAATACTTCCCCGAAGGCTACGATTTGGAAGACGACATGCTGAAAAACGGGCCTCGTGCTTTCGTGCTCGAATTGACGATTGAACATTTGAGCGGGAAACGAGTGAGAGAAAAATGACTTCAGGGGATTACAAATCCCCTAATCAGGTTCGGCGGATTGCAAATCCGCCGAAACAAAGCCCTGAAAGGGCGACCAGAATTCATCGGGCGATTTTAATCCCCGAAAATGCTACGGCCACAATGCGCGGCTGCCACAATGTGACAGCCCTACAAAGTGGAAACCACCTTATAAACCTTGTCGCCGCGCCGCACCAACGACTTCACGGGGATAGAACAATACTCGCCTTTCACGGTCTGCTCGACTTGTCCCAAATCCACGCGGATTTCGGAGAGCGTGTCCTCATAAACGCCCGTGGTCGGGCCGATGATCATAATTTGTTCGCCGAGCTGGAGCGCGTCGCTATCCATTCGGATTTCGGCCACACCCAACTTGCTGTAATAGTTTGTGATAAGCCCGATATATTCCTTGGTCTTGGTGGCATGAGAGCCATATTGTTTCGACCATTCAAACGTGCGACGACCTAAATAATAGCCGTCCCAGAAACCACGGTTGTAGACGCTCTTCAACCGTTCCATCCAAACGTCGATCTTCTCTTGCGTGAAGGTGCCCTCCTGAATGGCTTTCACCGCCTCGCTGTAGACCGAAACCGTAAGTTTGGTGTATTCCGGCGAGCGACCGCGACCTTCGATTTTCAGCACTTCCACACCTGCATCCAACACCCTATCCAAGAAAGGCAGCGTACAAAGGTCCTTTGGCGACATGATGTATTCGTTGTCGAGCATCAACTCATAGCCTTCCTCGCGCTCGCGCACATCGTAACCGCGACGGCAGAGTTGCAGGCAAGCGCCCCGGTTCGACGACGAGTTGAACAAATCCTGGCTCAGGTTGCACTTGCCCGAAATGGCCATGCACAAAGCACCGTGGCAGAACACCTCGATGCGCACCAAGTCGCCATGCGGGCCACGAATCTGCTGTTTTTCAATCTGTTCGGTGATGTATTTCACTTGGTCGATGTTCAGCTCGCGGGCAGTCACCATCACGTCGGCGAATTGCGAATAATAGCGCACGGCTTCAAGGTTGGTGATGTTGCATTGCGTCGACATGTGGACCTCGACTCCGATTTGTCGGGCGTATTGGATAACGCTTTGGTCGGAGGCGATGATGGCCGAAATGCCGTTGGCCTTGATGGCATCCAGCAATTGGTGCATCTCGTCCATTTCCTCGTCGTAAATCACCGTATTGACTGTGACATAGCTCTTTACGTTGTTCTCGGCACAGGTCTCGGCCAATTGGCGCAGGTCGTCGAGGGTGAAGTTCTTCGCCGAGCGGGAGCGCATATTGAGTTTGCCGATGCCGAAATAGACGCTTCCGGCGCCGGCTTGTATGGCGGCTGCGAGGGCCTCATAGGAACCCACTGGAGCCATGATTTCGATGTGTGGTTTCATTTTGCTTTCTTTACAAAAAAGCCAGCCTGAAAAAATCAAGCTGGCATTGACAAAGTCGGGATGACAAGATTCGAACTTGCGGCCTCTTCGTCCCGAACGAAGCGCGCTACCGGGCTGCGCTACATCCCGAACCGTTTTGCGCTGCAAAATTACACATTTTTTTTCTTCTGCAAGCCAAAACCATCTTTTTTTTGTTCATTAATGGCAAATCATCTGCAAACTAATCATTTGGGAAACGTCAAAACGAGCGAGGATGCTACTCCTTCACCCACTTCCCCGTCTCCGCGAGGGTCGAAGTTGAAGTCCCTGAACCTGTCGAAGGGCCGGTTTGAGAGGTATACACCTTCCAAACATAAACGCCCTCGGCCCAATCCGCCGCATCAATCGCCGTCACATTCTCCGTAATATCCTGACTATGCACCAGCCTACCATTCAAGTCATATACCTCCACCCAAGCATCCCGCAACCCCGTGCGGATATTCAGCACATCCTTACCTGGATTGGGGTAAGCGATGGCCATCTTCAGTCCATACTCATGCGCCTCCTCGATGCCCACAAAGGCCTCGGCAGGGAATTTGGTGACGGTAGTCCAGTGTTGCGTTGTATTGTCAAGGTTTTTCGATGAGAAAACAAGGAGCGTTCCGCCATCGTGAGTTGAAATAATACTGTAAGCCAAACTATTGATATTGCCTTTGTCCAAATCATAAAACAACGTTGAAATAGTATCCAAGTTGGCATCAAGTCGTTCAATCATTATCCAAGAGTCCTCGTTGAAAAAATAGCCGTAATTCAAAGTGTAGCAGAAATAGAGTTCATCGTTATTTGTCGTTGAAATCGACCTTTGCCGAGCTGGACAATCGTATGAATCCGTGCTTCTTACCCGACATTGCAATGCCGTAACAGAAGGTGAAGGATCGGCAATATTATCATCATAGTCATAAATTCTGACATCGGCTTGCTCATCGCCGTATTCGCGCTCAATCTGGGTTGATAAATAGGTCGTTCCATGTCGGCTTCGGGCGACACTCATTTTTGAGAAGGTGCGATAATCAGAGACATCGGTATGGCTGAATTGCTTCGTTTTCAAGAGATTCAAATTGTTGTCAAAATAGAGAGCTTGACCTTGAACGGATGCATTGGTGGTGTTGAATCTGCCTGGATAATACATCAAGTAGCCGGAATCTGTTTTCACCAAATGACAACGACCAAGCAGATGCTCAACAGCACCACCTCCGCCATTCGAGACGTTCTCATATCCAATCTGATCAATAAGTTCCCCTTCAAAAGTCATTCTAAACATAAACAAAGAATCAGGACCTCTTGGGTGGTCAACATCGTGGCTATATGCTTTGAAATAAGCTCCAACTATTACCCCATCGTCAACCAAAGGGGAAAACAGGCAGAGCGTACCGCATTGCTCATTCGGATTCAGTTGCCACGATGAGTTTTGAACTTCAAAAGTGTCAATCTTTATATGATGTTCGAAACACTCCGTAATGTTCAGTTGTTCATCCAATTTGTACAATCCGAGAATAGCGTCATCAGGTGGATTGTCGTAGTTCAAGAAATAATTGAAATACGAGAAATCATGGTCGGGATTATAGGCCATCAAAGCAAACAACTGGCCATCGTGTTCAAAAGTATAAGGATTTGCAGCTCGATATGCGGGCTTAAAGAATTCGTTATATGCCAACTCCTCGCCATTAGAAGAGAATTTTCGCAATGCTGGATGAGGTGAATAAAAATCCCCGTAACCGCTTTTGAAGAAATGGCAGCACGACGCGACTACGATCCCATCCAAAGTCTCGTAAGCATCCAGCATATGGGTGATTTCATTCTCACTGGTATAGTATTCGTAAGATTGTTCCCACTCCTGTCCAAAGGCCTTGCCCCCGAAAACCAACGCAAGGGCAATCAAAAAAAGTGTCTTTGCTTTCATAGCGATAACTCTTTAGCATTCGTTAGCAGCAAAAGTATAGTAAAAAACAATGTGATGCGCAAAAATCACACACACATTTCACACACATTTTTTATCTTGTGCTCTCATAAAATGCCGTTTTGCATCATAAACGGCACATTTTTTCTCAAATCAGTCTTTTTGCAACCAGTTAGCCCTCTTTCAGCAACTTCTTCAAGTAAGTCGAAAGGTTCTCTTCCGTGCCAAGGATTTTTTTGATTTTTGAGATGCGGTTGGTGAACGAGTTGTATTTCACGCCTTGCAACACGGCCATTTCGGCATGGCTAATCCCCGTCAAGGCAAGACAACAAGCATTAAGGTCGGCTGGGCTGAGGTCAGGATAGCGCTCTGCCAAACGGCTGGCAAAGCCTCCAAACGCAGCATCCACGGCATCCTTCAAGGCCACAAAGTCAGCCTGACCCAATGCCAAATTGGAAAAATCATCCACATTCTTTGAAGAGATCTTCCCACCATCGGCAGCCAACCGCTCCCGGATACGCAAAAAGATGTCCGACTGCTCAAACTGCGCCCAACTTTGCGCAAAAGAAACATGGTCCTTTTTCCTCCGCTTGAACGCCACTGTAACGATGGCCACCAGCATAAAAAAGGCCAGGCCACCCAATAGCAGGTAAGTATTCCGTTTCTGGCTTGCCTTTTGTTCCCGCAAAGCCTGTAGCCGTGTGTCACGCTCCGCCTTGAATTGCTCGTATTGCTTCACGGCCAGCATCCCATCGCTCACCCGCTCCGATTCAGCTTCCACGTATGTGGGGTTAAAGCTATGGAACAATGCCGCACTGTCGGGCTTGTTTTCCTCCTCATAGATTTGCCCCAACAGCGACATTATAGCACCACGTTTCACATCATCGAAATCCGATTCCCTCATTTTCAGCAGATAAGGCTTCGCCTCAGCATGGAAGTCGGCAAAAAACAAGTTTATACCGATGTTAACCGAATCGTTTTTGGTGTCCATACCGCGCCGTGCCTTGAAGTCGATGAGCTGTTTCTGCACCATCACACAAGAGTCCACTTCTCCCTTGTCGAAATACAGACACGCCAATAGATAGCGGGCTCTGGTATAATCCTCAACATCGTCAGAAACAGTGTCGAGCAACGGCATCACACGATTGAGATAAAAAGAGGCCGAATCGTTTTCCTGAATGATTTCCAAAGCACTGGCCAATTGCAAGCTTGAGCGTATCATCCAAGTGGTGTCGTGTATAGCAGTTTGAAAACCCAAAGCCTGGTGCAGCGCGTCAATTTCGGCGTTATGTTCCATCTTGGCTCCAAACACATTCGCCATCTGATAACAAGCCTTCGATGCAAGCAGCATCTCCTCATTCGTCATGTCCTCAGGCAGCTTTTCCAAACGATTGGCCACCTCAAAGAAATGCGGAAGTGCCTCCATCAAGCTGTCACCTTTGAGGCATGCAACCCCACTATTATACTCGGTTTGAGCCTGTTGCATCACCTCATCAGCAACACGTTCCCGCTGTTGCCCGCAACCCCATAAGGCAAGCAACACCAAACAACCAACTATGATTCGAACACTTTTCACGCCGCAAAATTACTCAAAATCCATCAAATTCAATCAAAAATCTATCTATAGGCTTGCAATCCCCCGTTCCAGCGAATTTGCAATTCGCTGGTGCCGAGTATGGGGATTTGCAATCCCTTTCAATGGTTGTGGCTTTCATGGCAACAAGTCCTTTTTCATCAGCAAATATAGCAGTTTTTTTTCGGAAAAGCAAGGAAAAATGTGTGTTTCGCATGGCAAATGCTGGTACTCTCGACTTCCGCATTGCAAATTCGGGAGAACAGGTGTGCAAAATTTTGCCGAGTTTTTTGTTTCCCTTCAAAAGGCAAGCACATCCAAATGCTCCAAAAGAATCTTCAATCCGATGAGAATCAAGATAATACCACCAAACACTTCGGCGTTCTTCTTGAATTTCGTTCCAAAGACATTGCCGATTTTCACGCCCACGACGGAGAAAACGAACGTCGTCAGCCCGATGAGCGCCACCGACGACCACAACTCGACCTGAATGCAGGCAAACGAAACACCCACCGCCAAAGCATCGATGCTGGTGGCAACAGCCAATAGGAACATCGTCTTGAAATCCAATGCGTTGGTCTGCTTCGAGTCCTCCTTGCCGGCTACGGCTTCCCGAATCATGTTGGCACCAATCAGAAAGAGCAAACCGAAGGCTATCCAATGATCGACGGATTCGACATAATAAGCGAACTGTGAGCCTAAGAAGTAGCCTATAATGGGCATCAAAGCCTGAAAACCGCCAAACCACAAGCCGCACGTCAGCGCCATCTTCAAGGAGAAACGCTTGGTGGTCAAACCCTTGCAGACCGACACCGAAAAGGCGTCCATCGATACGCCCACAGCGATTAAAAACAGTTCGAGGAAAGACATCGCTATTTTATGATTTAGATCCATCAATGACATGGCAAAGGTAAGCATAAAATCTGAGAGACTTCTGCCTTTTGGCGGGATATTTTCAATCATGAACCAAATTCGGATGCGTGGGATGAAGTTGCGGATTTTGGGTCATACAAAAACAAAACCACCATAACTTATTGATGTTTTGTTTGTTATGGCGGTTGTTTTGTAGCCCCACTAGGACTCGAACCTAGATTTAAAGTTTAGGAAACTTCCGTTCTATCCCTTGAACTATAAGGCCATCGGAAATGGAATTCCGCTGCAAAGGTACAACTTTTTCTGAAATGAAGACAAAGTTTATGCAAATCGTTTTGCTTTCTATAGATTCCAGTCGCACAATCCCCTGATTGGAATGACATAGAAAGCCAACGATTATTTCAAATCCAAAACGATAGGACAGTGGTCGCTCTGCATCACCTCAGGCAGGATGTCGACAGCGGCGATGCGGTCGCGCAGGTTGTCGGTCACCATGTGGTAGTCGATGCGCCAGCCGAGGTTCTTGGCACGGGCACCGGCGCGGAAGCTCCACCAGCTGTAGCGGTTGGGCTCCTTCACCAAGTGGCGGAACGAGTCGACGTAGCCATCGCTGAGGAAGTCGGTCATCCATTGGCGTTCTTCGGGCAGGAAGCCCGACGAGGTGTCGTGCTTGCGCGGGTTGTTGATGTCGATGTCCTCGTGGCAGATGTTGTAGTCGCCCGAAAGCACCAATTGCGGTCTCTCTTTCCTTAAATCATTGACATACTTTCGGAAGAAGTCGAGCCACACCATCTTGAAGGCTTGGCGCTCGTCGCCCGTGGTGCCCGAAGGGTGGTATACGCTCACCACCGAGAGGTCGCCGAAGTCGGCACGGAGAAAGCGGCCTTCGTTGTCGTACAGAGGCTCGTTCATGCCGTAGACCACGTTGTCGGGCTCGCGTTTCGTGATGAGGCCCACGCCGCTGTAGCCTTTCTTTTGGGCAGGGAACCAATAGTGGTGGTAGCCCATCATCTCGAAGTCCATCAAGGGAATCTGGTCGGGTGTGGCTTTCAGCTCCTGGAAGCAGAGCACATCGGGTTGGTAGTCTTGGATCCATTGCAGCAGGCCCTTGTTGATGGCCGCACGGATGCCGTTCACGTTGTAGCTTACGATTTTCATGGTGCGAAAATAGGGAAAAAAACGTTTCTTTTCGATTTGCGCGTTACTTTTTCCTATTTTAGCGGCCTAAAAAAGAAGAAACGTGCTCAAAGACAAGCTCAACGGATGGATTGACCAGTTCAACACATGGCGCGCCACGCACATGACCGACCGTCGTTTCATGCTGATTCTCAGCATCCCGACGGGCTTTCTTGCGGGTGCGGCAGCCGTCATCATCAAGAAATTGGCCCACGGCATCCGCGATTTGGTCATCAATGCGCAGTTCAACTATTCGCATTTCCTTTATTTCATCTGTCCTGCCATCGGTATCTTGCTCACCATACTTTTTTGCAAATACATCCTGAAAAAAGATGTCGGGCACGGCATTCCGGGCATCCTGTATGCCATCTCGAAAAACAAGGGCAAGGTGAGTCGTAGCAGCACATGGTCGAGCATCGTCACCAGTGCGCTGACGGTTGGTTTCGGCGGCTCGGTGGGACTGGAAGGTCCTTCCGTCTCGACGGGCGGCAGCATCGGGTCCAATATTGCTCAAGCCCTAAAGCTCGACTACAAGCACACCATCCAACTCATAGGCATGGGTGGTGCGGCGGCTTTGGCGGCTATTTTCCAAGCGCCTATCACGGGCATTGTCTTTGCCCTTGAGGTTTTTATGATCGACCTGTCGCTCAACGCTTTGGTGCCCATCATTTGCTCTTCTTTTGTTGCCATCCTGACGGCCTACATGTTTTTGGGCCAAACGGTGGAGTACCCCGCCGCCATTGCCGAGGGCTTCATTCCGAGCAATGCCTTGTATTATGTGGGTTTGGGTTTGTTCGCGGGCTTGGTATCGGCTTATTTCCTCAAGGTGACTTTCAGTGTGGAGAAACGTTTCAAGAAAATAGAGTCGCCATGGAAGAGGTTCCTTATTGGTGGTACATTGCTTGGTGTGTTAATCTTCTTGTTCCCAGCCCTTTACGGAGAGGGTTACGAAGCCATCAACTCGGCCTTGCGTGGCGACTACAGTCCAGTGTTCAACAACCCGTGGTTTGCGAACTTCAGGGACTATGACTTGGTGGTCATCATCTTGTTTGCAGGCATGATTTTGTTGAAAGCCTTTGCCACGGCCTTCACTTTTGGCGCGGGTGGCGTGGGTGGCACCTTCGCTCCGGCCTTGTTTATCGGTGCGTTCACGGGTCTCTTTTTTGCTACTTTAGTCAACTATCTGGGAATCGGTGATTTAGATCCTGCAAAGTTTGCTTTGGTTGGCATGAGTGGCCTCGTGGCAGGTATGCTTCATGCCCCGCTGACGGGCATTTTCCTCATCGCCGAAATCACCAATGGCTACGCGCTCATCGTCCCGCTGATGATTGTCTCAGCCTTGGCCTATGCCATCAATAGGCTGTTTTTCAAGCATTCGATTTATACCAATGCCGTTGCCGAGCAAGGCGTGGAGGTGACGCACAACAAGGATAAGAGCATTCTCAACATGATGGCTATCAACCAGTTGATTGAGACCAATTTCAGTCCCATCGACCCCGATTGTTTGTTCCGCGACCTGTTACCTTTAATATCGTCGTCGAAGCGCAATATCTTCCCTGTGGTCGACAAGGAGGGCTTCTTCTGCGGCCATGTGCTGTTCGACGACGTGCGCGGCATCCTTTTCGATGAGAGCCATTACGACCAGTCGATACAGAATTTCGCCGTCCTCCCCGACTATGTCATCCACCCCGAGGAACCGATGGAGGAAATTGTGCATAAATTCCAGAAATCGGGCAAATACAACATCCCAGTCATTCAAGGTGGGAAGTATTTGGGTTACATTTCGCGGGCCAATGTGTTTTCGGCCTACCGCGCCATGGTGAGCGAGATTTCGGAGGATTAAAGTTTTTGGCTGCACTCGAATACCTTAGGGTTATTACTAATAATTAAGTTTCGCAAGTTTTGGAGCATCCCTACGGGATGCTGAAAAACAGCACATTGTTATTCAACCTAACGCAGTTCCCTATGGGAACGTTAGCCTTGCGTCATTGAAACAACAGTGTCTTTTTTGGGAGGGCTTTTCAATCCCGTAGGAATTCGCGTTCGGTAAAACAACAATCAATCTCTTGCATCCCGTTAGGGATGTGCGAAACTTGAATAATGATCACATAAAAGAAAACTCCTACGGAGTATAACTCACTGTTTCATAGTGTTTTTGTTATTAAAAGAAAGCTCCTATGGAGCATTTTAGAAACACCCTTAGGTTATTTCTGTGATTTCAGCCATTTGTATGGGGTCGTTCCTGTCACTGCCTTGAAGTTGCGGTAGAAAGTGACCTCCGACGAGAACCCCGACTTTGTGGCGATTTCCACTATGTTGGCCGTTGGGTTTTCTATGAGAAGCCGTTGCGCGTGGCCGACGCGATAACGGTTGACGAATTCGGAGAACGATATGCCCATTCCAATATTGATGGCGTTGTAGAGATAATTGCGGTTGGTGCCCAAAAGGGCGGCTAAATCCGTAATCTTCAGGTTGGGCTGAAGATAAATTTGGTCTTCTTCCATCTTCTTGACAATCAAATCTTTCAAATCGTCCGAATTAAGTGGGTAGTAATCCAACTCGTGTTTTTCGTCGGCAATGGAGTCGATCTCCATGAGGCTCGATGCTGAATGATCCTGACAGAAACAAACATAGGCCAAGGCATAGAGTGCCACGGAGAACAAGGTGGACGGTATCGCCAACATGAAGTCGGCATTGAAGAAGCGGTGGCGTCCGAGCAGGTTGGCCACAAACGACATCAACGAGATGAGGGCGAAAAGCACAAGCAGCCGCTTCACTGGCAATAGGTCCAGCTTTTGGGTATTCGAGAAATAGGACTCGATTCGCCGCTTGTGCGCCTCCAAACGCTTGAGACCCAACCCAAGGACTGCCACGATTTGTAACGCAAACAGTATCTTTGCAACGCCATGCAACGCTCTCTGCACCAGCATCATGTTTGTGAATGGTGTTTCGGTTTGGTGGTAAAGACAAGCCATGACGAAGTCCTTCCTTTCCGGCCCTGACATGAGAAGGTATACCACACCTACTGCCAACGACACAAGCAAGGTCGGCAAAAGCAGGGCGAAGTCTTTCAGCGCGAGGGGCTTTACGTCGGTGAGCGTCCTGATGTAAACTAAGAACAGCGGATATACCGAAAGAGAAGCCATTTCATATAAGGTATCGGAAAGGGGCAAAAACGAAAAGCAGCTGTTGAAATAAAGGCTGTGACAGAAATAGAGCACAGTAGCGACCGTCAAGAAAACGGTAAAGACTATCTTCGGCGTGTTCTTCTTGTCGAATTGGAGCAAGAACAGCACCGACCAGAACCCACACACGAACATGGGCATTGTAGAGAATACGGAATTGATCATTTCGCTCTGTTTTGGGTCGCAAAGATAGCAAAAATAGCCTTGTGCAATCAATATGGCCGTCAAATGGTTGTTTTTGTCAGATTCACAGCGAATAGTGTCGGATTTCGTGGCAAAGAACTTGTCATTTCTGCAAAAACGACATTTTTTTCTGCAAAAACGCCAAGACCGAAGCGTGCCAAAGCCATACCTTTGCTTTCAATATGCGAGACTGTTGTCGTATGACTTGAAGTCCCGCATTTAAAAGAAAATGGAGCTTGGTTTTGAACAAACAGTTATTTAATTTAATAATCATCTTCAATTAATCATTTAAATCATTCATCATGACAAAGCACAAATTATCGGCTTTCGGCGCTTTGATTGTTAGCGCGATTCTCTTGGCCGGTTGCTTCAAGACAGGCAACCAAAAAGAAGACCTGCAAAAGGCAGGCGTTAAGGACTTCTTCGAGATTGAAGAAGGCGTTTACCACGGCTTCGATTTCCCCGAGCCTGACAACAACAAGCAAATCACCAACGTGAGCATGAACGGCAACCTCGTTGCTGGTGGCACGGCCTACATCACGCTCACCGTTCCGAGCGACATGGCCCGCGTGATTGTCGGCATCAAGGACCAGTTCGGCTACTGCGAGGCTGCTCCGGTGCGCAACACCGACGGAACCTGCTCCGTTGTCCTCGTCGTCAAGCAGGACATCCAGCTCGAAGCGTTCACGATGCAATTCGCCTACGTTGACTTTTCGGGCGAGGTCAGCCAGATCTACTATGTCGACGTTTCCATGATTCAAGTCGGAACGGGCAAACTGCAAGTCAGTGTCTCGTTCGACAATGCCAAGGACATCGACCTCCACCTGATTGAACCTAACGGCACGCACATCTACTATGGCAACAGCACGAGCAGCAACGGCGGTCAGCTTGACCTTGACTCCAATGCGGGTTGCAACATCGACAACATCAACAACGAGAACATCTACTACGAAGACGACGCCACCGTTGAAGCCGGAACATACAAGGCATACGTCGTGATGTACAGCAACTGCGACGAGTCGGTTGCCACGAACTACGTCCTCACCGTGCGCTACAACGGTCGTGTGCTGAACACGGTCACCGGCACGTTCCCAGTGGGCGCACCTAGCACGGGAAGTTCCCTAACAGACCTTGAGCCTACCTGCACGTTCGTCATCGGTGGCAAGGGTATGCAAGGCGTGGGCAAAGCCTATGCGCCCAAGGTGCTTTCGCCTGAAAAGTTGTAAACCACAGATTTTAATAGGAGGCTGTCACACCGTGGCAGCCTCACAATCAGGGTTATGGGATGACGATTTTCTGCGTCCGCACGTCGGTGCCGTTGATTAGGCGGAGGATGTAAACACCAGGTGCCATCCCGTTTGTGGAGACGTTGCACGCAACGTCTCTACTGACGACGAAGCACCCTGGTTCGCAGACGTCTCGTCTGCGGCTGCCGAGAACACCAAGCGGAAACGCGAGGCGTAGTCGGTCGTCTTGGCGGTGAAGGTGTATGAATGCGCAGGAGATTGCGGGTCTTCGCCCGCAATGACGGCTTCGTGGTTGACGTTCAGCAAGTCCACATCCGCACCCGTCAGGTTGTCAATCAAATGCAGGTAATCCAAATTGAGGTTTTGCGTGTCGAAGGTCAACGTGTAGGTGCCGTTTTGGGCGGCCTTGAAATTGACGGGGATTTCGTCGGTTGTAGAGACGTGCCATGGCGCGTCTCTACCCACGGTGGCCACGGCATAATCCTTCCCGTCGTGCGGGATGTAGATTGTGGCATCCGTTTGGCCGAAGACGAATTTTTCCAAACGGTCGCTGGCATTGAAGCTCACGATGGCCTTGTCCTGAATGGCGTTGCCACGTGTGTCGGCTTGCGCCACGGCTATTTGGATCATTCCGTTGTTGCCTGCGCTTTGTTGCGCCGTGCGGCTGAAGGTGACCGTTTCGCCCGTCGTTTCGGCCTTCACCATCACGCCGGTGCAGGCGTCGATGGGCGTTGCCGACGACACTGCCACCGGCTCGATGGCCGTTCCTTCGCTGTTCATGGTGTAGTAGCTCTTGTTGGTCCAGGCCTGCACGGGGAACGGGTTACCCACCAAGTTCCAGCCGGCAAACTCGGCGTTGGCATCGTATTCGATTTAGACGGTCTTGGGGTTGTCGGTGTTGAAGGGTCCGCTGAAATGCAGCGTCCTATCATTCTTGGAGGCATAGAGATAGCCCTTGCCGTTTTCGAGCATGAAAGGATTCTCTTGCGTGTCGTTCGAGTGGTAGTTTTCCCATTCCAAGTCGGCGCTTTGGTTGAAGCGGTAGAGGTCGTAGTTGTACGTGCCTGTCTCATACTTCACACCCTCAAGGTTTTCCACCACAGAAGGTGCGATGTTGTCCGCCACAGGCGAGGCAATGAATGCCCAGCCACCGTTGCTGTCGCCATGGCCTGTTACGGCAAAATCGATGACGGTGTTGTCAATCAAGTTGATGCCGAAAGACTCACCGGGGGTTGCTTGGTTGCTTTCGACATAGAAAGTGAATGCGTCGACTGTGCTCCCTAATGAAGTTTTCACCCACTGACTGTTATTAAAGATGTAGTAATTAGAAGTGAAGAAAATGGTTCCATTCAAAGCTCCTATTATAGTGATAGTGAAAGAGCCATCACCACCGCTGCCGCCATTGTTGTCTTCGCTTGGGTGCAGCGGCGGGTATTAATCTGAAGTCTTAGTGCTTTCCTGGGAAACGACGCTTTCCGAACCTTGACGGTACTGTAAGGGTGTGATGCCCAGACTGCGCTTCACTTCCATTTGGAAGGTTCTTCGTCCTCCGAATCCCGCTTCCTTTCCAACGGCTTCGATGGTCCAGTTGGGTTGCTCGCGCAGCAGACGGCACGCCAAAATGAAGCGTTTCTCGTTGAGGTAGTCGCCCAAGTTGGCATATTTCGGATGGTTCTTGAACAACGCGGCAAGGCGACGCTGCGTCAGGCCGAGGGTGTTTGCCAATGTTTTGAGTGTTAGGTTGGTATCAGTGTAAAGGCGCGTCTTTTCCATTTCTTGGTCGAGCCAAGCCATTAAGGCCATATCGTCCATGTCGGTGGTCAGTTCGATGTGTTCTCGGCGTTGTCGTGTCTCTGCCTGCAACAACTTCACTTCCTCCGAAACATGTTGCCTCAACTGCCCCTCCAATTCGTCGATGCGTTTCTTCAGGTCGGCTTTGTCATCTTCTTGCAACCTATTCTGTTCCAACAATTTGTTCTGGTTTTCCACCAATTTGGAATTGGTGTCAATGATTTTCTTTGCGCTGGCATTCAGCAGCACCATCGTGATGATAAAGGCGATCACGAACACGACGATGATGGCAACAATGAGTAAACGGGTTCCAATCATGGCGGCAAAATTACCGTTTTTGCTGTCAAAACGGCCAATGATGTTGCGCAGAATGGGCAGTTTTGCGCAGAAATTATCGTTTCTTTTTGAAAAAGTCCGTCAGCAGCGCGAGGCATTCGTCTTGCATCACACCAGTATCGGTTTTCGTCTTTGGATGCAGCATTTTGCCGAAGCGCGAGAAGCCGTTTTTCGGGTCGTCGGCAGCCCAAACGACTTTACCGATATGTGCATGGCTCAAGGCGCCGGCACACATGGGGCAAGGCTCCAAGGTGACGTAGAGCGTGCATTCGTCCAAATATTTCGCGCCTAAGGCGTTGGCTGCTGCGGTGATGGCTAACATCTCGGCATGGGCGGTCACATCGTTGAGGGTCTCGGTTTGGTTGTGGGCGCGGGCGATGATCTTGTTGTTGCACACTACAACGGCCCCGATGGGGATTTCGTCGGCCTCAAGGGCCTTTTCGGCTTCCAAATAAGCCTGTTTCATATAATATTCGTCAGTGAAAACAGAAATCATGGCGTTATTTTTTGGAACAAAACTTTCTTCCTTGCGGTTTTGCAAGTTTTGTAGGTTTTGTGATATAATTTATGTGTTGATTTCAAACCCATCCCAGTCCGGCCCCAAAGGGAATTTTGTCCTGAAACGTTGCAGGGCATCGTAATCCAAGGTGCAGTGCATCACGGCCTCTTGGTAAGGTTCTGCCTTAGAAATGACCTCGCCGCGTGCGTTAATCACCTGCGACTCGCCGCTGTAATGCAGCCCATGGGCATCGTCGCCCACACGGTTTACACCTATCCAATAGGCTTGGTTCTCGATGGCGCGGGCCACCAAAAGCGTGTTCCACACAATCATCCGCGAGTCGGGGAAATTGGCGAGATAGAAGGCCAAATCGTATTCGTATTGTCCATCCTTGTATCGGTTTCGTGCCCAAACGGGGAAACGGATGTCGTAACAAACCATCGGCTTGATTCTCCAGCCTTTCAGCTCCACAATCAGTTGCTTTTCACCGCGTTCAACCAATTTATTCTCGCCGCCCATGGTGAAGGTGTGCCGTTTGAAATAGAGATTATAACTGCCGTCGGGCCGCATCCAAACGAGGCTGTTGAAATAATGGCCGTCTTGTTCCAAAGGGAAGGTGGCGCAAATCACGGCGTTTTTTGCTTTGGCTTGGTTTTGAAGCCATTGTATCGTCGGGCCGTCTTCCTTTTCGGCGAAGCGTTTCGGGTCGACGGGGAATGCTGTGGTGAAGGTTTCGGGCAAGAGAATTAAGTCGGTGCCAGGGCGTACTTGCTCCAGCAGCCGCCCAAAGCGTTCGGTGTTGGCGGCTTTGTCTTCCCAAAGGAGATTGGCTTGAATGATGGCTATGTTGAGGTTTGGCATGTTTTATGTATGAATTGCAGTGCAAAAATAGAAAAATAATCTTACTTTTGCCGAAAAATAGAAGCATGACTTTTTTGACTAAAATGTTCGACCGATGAAAAAACTTTTTTTCTTTTTTATGGGGATAGCCTTTGCCTTTGGCCTGAGCTCATGCGATGGGATTGGCTCTGGCGACGACGGCTTTGACGAGACCTTGCTTTACGGCAAATGGCAGGAAGGCACTGTGTATGAGCGCTATTACGCAACGCCAATCGAGCGCGTCATGGCCAATGGCGACACGGTGCAGGCCAATGGTACCACTTGGGACGAAGGCGACGATGTTTATGAAGACGAAGCCCAACTTTTCAACTGGACGCTGACAGGTTCCACATTGAAGCAAGAACATGTGGGCACCTTCGTGATCGTGCCAAAGCTTTATACTGTCAAATCGTTGACAAACAACGAAATGGTGTATAGCGACGATTATGGCTCGGAACATCATTTTTCAAGGGTGAACTGACATGAAGAAGGCACTGAAAATAACTGGTATCACTTTGGCCTCCGTAGTTGGCTTGGTGCTTATCGTGGCGGGCATCGCTGTGGCGATGGTCACTTCGTCGGGACGGCTGACCAAGATGGTGAAGAAATACGCGCCGCAGTTCGTCAACTGCGAGATGCAGCTGGGGATGGCCGACTTGACGCTTTTCAAGACCTTCCCGAACATTGGCGTCGACATCGAGAATGTGGCCCTCATCAATCCGATGGCGGGTTCGCCATCTGATACGTTGGCCAACATCAACAACCTCATCGTGGTGGTCGATGCGAAAAAGTTCCTGAAAGAGAAGGAAATAGTGGTTCGCAGATGCATCCTTGAAGATGCTTTCGTCAACCTTTATACGGACTCCATCGGCAACTCCAACCTCGATGTGTTCAATGCAAAAGAGGACAATGACACAACAAGTTCTTCCTTCGATTATCTCGTTGATATTGAGGAAGTAAAACTGAAGAACTCGACCGTTTTCTATACCGACGACCGCAATGGAATGGTAGCGCAAGGTCGTGGACTTAATCTCGACTTGGAGGGGTCGATGATGAATGATACTATTGATGCGGAGCTCGGACTGGAGGCTTTGTCACTGTCGTTGTGGATGAATGACATTGATTTGGCAATCAATGATTTGGGGTTGAATTTTGATGGCACCCTGGAACAAAAAGAAGTCCTGGACTGCCTCTTTGAACTCCATACGCCCGACGTAAGTTTCGCATTCAAGGAAAACTATCTTCAGCATGACACCTTGAATTTGGATGCCTACTTGAATTTGGATATGGTTCGTAAGAAGGCTCATTTCGACGATTTGGATATTGGTTTGAATCAATATGAGATTACGGTAAGAGGGAGCGCGGAAATACTTGAAAATAAGGATATTGAACTTGATGTGAATCTGTTTACCAACACTTTGGACATCGAAAACGTGATGGCCTACCTTCCTGAAAAACTGCAAAAACGCCTCAACAGCATCGGTTATGCCGGAAAGATGCGTGTTAAGGATGCGGTGGTGGTAGGCACTTACAACGACAGCCTGATGCCGTTGATTTCAGCTAAGGTGTTGACCGACAATGCAAAAGTGAGTATTTCGAGTTTACCTTATCCGATTACTGAAATCAACCTGGATGCCGATTTGGACCTGGATTTGAATTCAACAGACAATAGCGTGACGGTAAATGGGTTAAATGCTAAATTCAACCGCAGTGACTTGAATGTCAGTGGCGTGGTTGACGATTTGCTGGGCGACATCGGGCTGAAACTCAAGGTGAAAGGCGATGTGCCGATGGCCGACATCAAAGGATTCTTGCCCAAGACGATGAAACTCAATGGCCACACCAACCTCGATTTGACCACCAATTTCACCGTCGACCAGTTGATGAAATCGCTGAAAGACTACAACCTCAACCGCTTGAAAGCCAATGGCACATTGAAAATCAAGGACTTCGCTTTTGATATGGACACCATCCATGCCACTGCACCGTTGCTGAATGTCGCTCTGGCTATGCCTGCCTCGGCTAAGCAAAAGGGGAAGAGTGGGGCTTACATTGCGCTCAATTCCAGCCAGTTGGATGCTGTAGTCGGTAAAGGCATCAATGCGCAGATGAAGAGTCCCGACATTAAACTGTCTGCCGACAATTTCAAGGGCGGCATGAATAAGATGCTCTTGGATGCCAGCTTGAATTTCAGCAAGTTGGATGTGGTTTATGATAGTGTCGTTGCTCATGTTGCAACGCCTGCCATCACTTTTGTGACGACACCTGAGAAAAACGCCAAGGGTCTGAATGCGCGTGTCACTTTCGATGGAAAGGAGGTCGACGCAGCGATTGGCAAGACTTATGCGTTGAATACCAACTCGCTGAAAGTGAACGCTTCGGTGAAAGAGAACAAGGCCAAGACCGACTTCCTTAACCATTGGAATCCTGAAGCCGACTTCATGTTAGGCAATGCCGTGGTGAAGGTGGACGGCCTCGACGAGGACATCCGCATCAGCAATATTGACTTCTTGTTTAATTCCACGGAGCTTGATTTCAAGAAAAGCACGTTTCGCATCGGGCAGTCCGATCTCAGCCTGCAAGGCAGCGTGATTGGCATCAAGGAATGGTTAGAAGGCCACGACAACGTGATGAAAGGCGAGCTTCAGCTCACCTCTGAAATGTTGAATATCAACGAAATCATGGATTTGACAAGTGGTTTGGGTCGGTCGGACGCTGAGCCAGTTGAATCGTCCCTCGAAAACAAGGAAGATCATCCGTTTATGGTGCCGATGGGCGTTGACCTCACCTTCGGCATCAAGACAAAGAAATCGTTGTATGATAACTTTGATCTCAATAACCTGAGTGGCACGCTGACGGTAAAAGACGGCACCTTGATTTTGCAGGAAATCGGTTTCACCAACAAGGCCGCCGAGATGCAACTGACGGCATTGTATCAGTCGCCGAGGCCCAACAATCTTTTCCTCGCCATGGACTTCCACTTGCTCAACGTGCAAATCAACGACCTGCTGCACATGGTGCCTTACATCGACACTTTGGTGCCCATGCTGAAGACTTTCGACGGACAGGCCGAGTTCCATATTGGCGCGGAGACCAACCTCCGCTCCAATTACCAGCCCAAGATTTCCACCTTGCGTGCCGCCGCCGACATCGAAGGCAAGAACTTGACGGTTAACGATAAGTTCACTTTCACGAAGATTACCGACATGCTTGATGTGAGCACCAACGGTGAGTATCGTGTCGACAGCCTCGATGTGCAGCTCACCGCTTTCAAGGACGAAATCGACTTGTGGCCTTCGCAGATTGCCATCGGAAAATACAAGGTGACGGTGGATGGTCGCATGATGCTCGACAAGAATGGCGAATACCACCTCTCGGTGACGCAATCGCCGCTGCCGGTGCGCCTTGGATTGAAGATTTCGGGTCCGCTCAACAAGTTGGAATACAAGCTTGAAGATTGCAAATATCCCAACCTCTACAAGCCCAACAAACGCAGCGACCGCGAGCAGATGTACTACGAACTGAAGAAGAAGATCGCTGACCGCTTGAAGAGCAATGTCAGATAACTATGGCTTATGACTCTGGCCTATGGCTTGCCTTCATGTGAGGGCAGCCATAGGCCATAAGCCATTGACTATAGGCTATTAATGATCTCCTCAAAGCTCCGTTCGTCTTCCAAGCCGTTCATTTTCTCTTGTTTGATGCGCGACTTACGGCGGGCATAGCTGTTGGTTTGCAGGTTCATCAGGATGGAGATGACTTGGTTGCTGAAGCCTTGCTTGGTGAGGCAGCAGATTTGCAGGTCGCTCTTGGTGAGGGTGGGGTATTTCTCCATCAAGCGTTTGGTGAAGTCGCCATAAACCTTGTCGATGAGCGTCACGAAGTCGTCCCATTCGGTTTCCTTCAGGTCGAAGTCGAGGGTGGAGGCGGTGATTTGCTCGGTGAGGGCGAGGGCGGTCACATACACCTTGTTTTTCTTCAGGGCCAATTCCATCTGGTTCTTCATCTCTTCGGCTTTCAGCTTGGCATTCAGCGTTTTCTGGCGCAACAATAACAGAACCACCACCAATGCAACAAGCAGTGCGCCAAGGATGACAAAAAAGTAAACGCTCTTCAATTTCTGCGTGGCTTCGAGGCTGTTTTTCTGCATTTGCAGGTCGTATTCAGCCTTGATGTGCTGCACCTGCTCGTTGCGGTGCTCTTGGTTGGCCTGCATCATGTTCTCGTTGAAGAGTTCGAGGCATTCGAGGGCTTTTGGGTAGTTGCCGACAAACTGGTAGAGATAATGCAGGCTTTGGTAGGCCGACATGCGGATGCCAGTTTTGTCGCTGTGCGTGGCTTCATCGAGGTGAAGCATAGCTAGGCTGTCATGCTCCAGGTAATAGTGGGCCAAACCCAAGGTGAGGTGGCAAATGTCGGCATCGGCGCCGTCTTCCAAGGCCCGATTGACGCTTTTCAGGGTATAGCTGTAGGCTTCTTTGGGCATCAATACATCACGTCCGATTTCCAAGAGGATGTCGCATTCCATCGTTTTGTCGTGCAAGGCTCTGGAGAGGGCAAGCGCCTCGGTGTAATGGTGTTCTGCCCCGTCGATGTCGCCCAACGATGCGGCTGCACGCCCGCAATTGCGAAGTGCATTCAGCAATAATGTGGAATCGTCGATTTGGCGGGCTATCGAGACGGCATCGGTGTGGAGCGGCAGGGCTTCCTCGAAGAGTTCGTGCTTCCAATAGCAGAAGCCGAGGTTGTCCTCGATTTGGCCTTTCAGTTGTTGAACTTCGGGCTTCTCCATGTCGCAATGCCCGATGGCAAGCAAGGCTTGGCTGAACGACTCGGCGGCGGCTTCCGATTGCTTGGCCGCGCGTTGTTCGACACCTTGCTCGAAGAGCGTTTCAGCCTCTTTGAGCCATCGTGCCTTGTGCTGGCAGGCCGAGAGACCCGCCAGCACAAGGAATGCACAAATTATACATCGTGTTTTCATTGTTTCACGAATTTCAGTGTTTGTTCGCCCACGCTGATGAAATACATTCCCGCAGGCAATTGTGACACGTCGATGGTTGTAGGGCTGTCACATTGTGGCAGCCGTACAGACAAGGTGCCTGTCATCAAAGTCTGGCCCATGAGGTTGGTGATACGGTAGGTCGGGTCTGGTTGAGACGCGATTAATCGCGTCTCAACAAACAAGACGCCGCTGGCGGGATTGGGATAGACAGCAAGACGAGGGTCGTTTGTTTCGTTTAAACCATGGTGCAATTGCTCGTACACTTCGTCGCAGTCTCTGTCGCCTATTTTGAGCAACAGGTCACCGCCGAGCCAATAGCAGCGCAGACCTTCCACACGGAAGCCTTTGCCTCGGTTCATCAGTTTTTCGGGGAAGAAACTGGTGAGGTGGCCTATGCCGCACACGATGTCGCCGCTGAAGACTTCCTCGGAATCGCTCACGGTCAGCTTCCGATAAATCTTGCCCTCATATAGGTAATTCTCCACGGCATCCACATGCATGGTGATACTTACGTTTCCGACCTCGATTTCCCATTCGTCGCCCACATTGGCGGCGAGGTCGTAAAGCGTGGTAAATTCCTCCAAATCCTTGTTCCACCAATATATTTTGCCGTTCTCTTCAAGGATGTATTCGTGGGTCACTTCATTAATACTAATTGTGTCACGGTCATAATGAGTATTGCTGCGCACGATAATCTTGGGGCGTTTGCCTTGCACAACGGTGTCGCCGGTGCATTGCAGATGCTGATAAGTGATGCTGCCGTCAAGGTTGAGGATTTCATAGTACCAGTCAGACTGCAAGGAGAAAGTGCTTGGAATGTCTTCGGCATTTGGGATGCTCCTCCAATACTGTCTATTGCCTATGAAATACAGGTGATTGTCGGGACCGATGGAGAGTAAACCGTCTTCATTGCCTGCAACCGGTTCCTTGAGAGGAAGGTTCTCGACAGTGTTGTAGAAATGCTCGCCATGGTCTAAAGAATAAGCCAAAACCGCTGTGTTCGAATTCAATAAACGGGGTTGGTAGATGATGCCATTATTTGCGATACTGATGCTATTGGCCCAAAAGGCATAAAACCCTGGCTCATGTTCAAAACCCGAAAAATAGCTTCCTGAACCAACACCGCAAACCACATTGCCTTCGGGGTCGAAAGCCATGCTTTTAACGGCAATGCCTTCAAAAGCAACAAGTTCCCAGTTGCGCATGTCGGAAATGGAGGAGTGGTATACACCGATATTAGATCTGGTGGAGTACCAAGTGCTGACATACACTTCACCGTTTTCGTTGACGATAAGGTCTTTGATTTCTTGATGATCTTCCAAGGCAAACCGGGTTGAGTCCCAGGTGGCGCCACCGTCACTTGTCCAAATAATAAAGGGA
Organism: Bacteroidales bacterium UBA4243; assembly: GCA_002396205.1. GTDB lineage: Bacteria > Bacteroidota > Bacteroidia > Bacteroidales > F082 > Limimorpha. The sequence goes on along the minus strand of DGXB01000084.1, from coordinate 3,239 downwards.
CTTTGCCATCCAACGAGTATGTTGTTTGATGGAGAGCGCATTCTCATACTGCTGAAATAATTGTAGCCAGTGCCTTCATCAATAGGTGAAGTCTGTAGCCAGGTCTCGCCGTTGTCGTCTGAGTAATGGATGATACGGTCGCACAGTAAGAAAATCCTGTCTTCTTTTCCGATGATGCAATTACCGATACCGCCGGTGAACACGGTATCCCAAGTTTCACCTTTGTCTTGCGATCGTAGCAGTTTCATAGGATTGCTGTACTTGATGCAGAACAAATCGCCTTGGGAGTTCACAACTTTGAGCGAACCTGGAATAGTAAGGGGTTCCCAGATGTTTTGGGCCTCAAGGATGCCGAGGCTGCCGAGGCAGAGGATGAGGAAGGCAAACAGTTTTTTCATGGTGTTAGCGTTTTTAATTGTTTAGTTTTAGGCTTGCAATGCAAAAGTATATCATTTCTCCAAACGAAAAACAATTCGTCAAGCCCTTTCGGGGCTTTGTCTATCATGTCGCAAAGATAGAAGAAATTAAACGATTGGATTTCAATTTGTTGCAAAATCGAAATCCAACCGTTGTCTATGATGTTGTCTATGTGATTGTCGCCGAATTGCCCTAAATAAACCATAAAATCCCATAGAATCTGATTATCTCACCACGAGTTTTTGCGTTGCCGTGCCCAAGGTGATGATATATATCCCTGCGGGCAGCGATTCGATATGAATGTGTTGGATTGTGTCGTTGATGTGCCCTTGTAAGAGGTTCTGTCCCATCAGGTTGGTGATGCGATATTCGGTAGGGGTGAGCAGAGATGCACCTTGTGTTTCCACAACGAGGATGTCCTTTGCAGGATTGGGATAACAACGGAAAGCATTTTGGTGTTCTGGTACAGTTGTCGTAAAACGACCCCATTCGATAAGATAGGAATCGACACGTTCTTTCAAGAAATCGTCGGTAAGGCTGCAAGCATAAGTCCAATAGGCTCGGCTTGACGGATTGCCCCATCTATAGGATTGCTCGTCAATTTCATGATACATCAAGCCACGTATGTGATGATACCATGGCGAAGTTTGCTCATAGAGGAATACCGTTTGACATAACTCATGGATTCTTTGGTCAAAGCTATCATAAAAATCCTGATTCTCAAGGAGTCTTCTGAACAATAGCGTTGCCCTTCGACTGGATGGCCAAAAGTAGTCTCCTGTATAGGTAGCGTTACCAAAAACATCAAGAACCGTTGGATTGCCAAACGGATCCACACCGCTATTGTTAAAAGTGGCATCACCATCGTAAAACATCCACCTCCATTTGCCTCCCTCCATTTGCCAACAGCGGTTATTGTTGGCTGGCCAATCGAGATTGGCAACAAAAGTCTCGAAAACCATGTAATCAATAAAATTGTCGATGTCAACAAGGCCAGAGAGATAATCATAGTTCTCTTGTATGGTCAAGTCGGCGCTTTCCAACCAGAGCATCATGTCATAAAAGCCTTGTGGATTGCCACACTCCGGTTCCATCCAATTGCTGATAATATTGCACTCATCATGGTCAACACCCAGATGGTCTTCCAAATAACGTTCGTCCATTTTCTCCTGCAAGAAATAGATACCCCAATACTCGCCATTGATATATAGACATACAGGTCTCGTATAGCCCGCTTCCAGTCCGATGCCTATAGCCATCTGACTGCAAATGTAGTCTTGAATTCCAGTAAAGGGATACAAAGAAGAGAACGGCTTAATAAGCAAATGCTTAAAACTATTCATCGTTGTTTCTTCAAAAAAACGGTAGTCGAACCGTTTGTTGCCATATTCCTCGCGTGCGTATATCTTCAATCCTTTTTGAGGTTGCCTACGCGCTCGGTTGCCGTGTGTCCTCAGGCCACAAAGCTGATTGATTCCATCGTTGTCAGCAATGTCACAATATTCCACATTCGCCAAACGCTCCCATTCCCTTCCTTTTTGATAATAATTACCTGTGTGCCCTGGGTAAAGAGAGTCAAAATGAATTCCAGGAACCATGATGCCCTGCTCGTAGTCGAATAGGTCCAATGAATCCGCACAAAGCGAGATGGCAGGCAGGCCATGGGTGTCGCAACCCAAAGCACGAATGTAGTAACTATTGGTCTTCACTGCGCTCACACAGCTGTCATTCTCGTCGAACACTGCCGCCCGAATCACGATGCAATGTCGCACCGAATCGGGCAGGTAGAAGTTTTCTTCTGGACAATTCAAAATGGTGTAAATATTTGATTTTGAATAGAGATGTTCATCCAAAACTAAAGGTTCGGAATACAGCAGTGAATTTGCTGTCGGGCGGGAGCCGTTGTTGGTGTAACGCACATGGTGAAGGTCAGAGAGGCACTCCAGCGATAGTGGAAAACTGGTCTCGTAAAAGCCGCCAGGTGCAGAGAATACAACTTCTTCTTGAGTCTGACCGAATGTCATTAAAGACAGTCCCAGCAAAACTCCCGAAACCCAGCTTTTTTTGATGATGCTTTTCATGGTCATAAGTTTTGGGTAATTCCTTGTTTGCATGCAAAATTAGGGTATATCCCAAACCTAAAACCACCCTGTCAAGCCCTTTCGGGGCTTTGTCTATCATATCGTAAAGATACAAAAAATTAAACGGTTGTATTTCAATTTGTTGCAAAATCGAAATCCAACCGTTGTCTATGGTGTTGTCTATCATGCGGACGCATTCAATGCGTCCCTACCAGCCGAAAAACATTATTTTTTCGGCTTTAATTCGTCGAAGATCATGTTTCTCAGGTTGTCGATGGGGACGCGCACTTGTTGCATGGTGTCGCGGTCGCGTACGGTGACGCAGTTGTCGACCAAGGTGTCGTTGTCGACGGTGACGCACATCGGCGTGCCGATGGCATCTTGTCTACGGTAGCGCTTGCCGATGGAGTCTTTCTCTTCGTATTGGCACATGAAGTCGGACTTCAGCGAGTCGATGATTTCGCGGGCTTTCTCGGGCAGACCGTCTTTCTTGACCAACGGCAGCACGGCGACCTTGTAAGGTGCCAAGATGGCCGGTAGTTTCAGCACAACGCGCTCCGAGCCGTCTTCAAGCTTCTCTTCGGTGTAGGCGTTGCTGAACATGGCGAGGAACATGCGGTCGAGGCCGATGGAGGTCTCAATGACGTAAGGCGTGTAGCTCTCGTTGGTGTCGGGGTCGAAGTATTGGAGCTTCTTGCCTGAGTATTTGGCGTGGGCCGAGAGGTCGAAGTCGGTGCGGCT